>CAKTKB010000026.1 GCA_934569195.1 uncultured Oscillospiraceae bacterium | reverse complement strand
GCTCTGCCCTGTGCCGTTGGCCTGTTCCTGTTGGCGGAGCCGATCACTGCATTGATCGGCGGGTACGAGCAGGAAAAGCTGGTCCTGGCCACCCGGCTCATGTCGGCTCTCGGAATCAGCGTTTTCTTCTACGCCACCGTGCAGCTTACCAACGCGATCATGCAGGCCCACGGTCATGCCACCCTTCCCGTAGTCAATATGCTTCTGTGCGGTGCGGCCAGACTGGCCGTCGTCTATTTCCTGGTGGGCAACCCCCACATCGGTCTGATCGGCGCTCCCATCGGCGCATCTCTTTGCTATCTGGCCATTTGTATACTGAACCTGGTGTGTATGCGCCGGGCAGTCCCGCAAAGGCCCGCCATTGCCCGGAATCTGCTGCGGGCCGCGCTCCCGGCGCTGATCATGGGTGTGTTTGCCTATGGCTGCTGGCGTGGCCTGACGCAGGTCGTATCCCCGGAGGGAATTCTGGGCAAACTGCTTCTGTGCGCCGTTCCCGTACTGATTGGCGTCGTGGTCTATGCCCTATGCGCGGTGAAAATGCGCGCCATTACCCGGGCGGACTGTCTGCTGCTGCCCAAAGGTGAAAAAATCGCAGATTTTCTGCATCTGCAATAGATTTCCGACCCTGCATCTCCCCATTTAAGAAAAGAGGTAGAAACATGAACAAAACAGAATTGATCGCCGCCGCCGCCCAGAGCGCCGGAACCTCCAAAAAGGATACGGAGCGAATCCTCAATGCGGCCCTGGACCACATCAGCGCTGCACTGTGCAGCGGCAGCAAGGTCCAGCTGTCCGGCTTCGGCTGCTTCGAGGTAAAAAACCGCGAGGCACGCGTCGGCCGCAACCCCCACACAAGAGAGACCGTAGAGATCCCCGCCACCCGCGTACCCGTGTTCAAGGCCAGCAAGGCTCTGCGGGACATCGTATCCAAGTGAGGCCTGCCCTATGAGACTGGACAAATATCTGAAGGTTTCCCGGCTCATCAAGCGGCGGACGATTGCAAACGAAGCCTGCGATGCCGGGCGCGTCCGCGTCAACGGGCGTGTCGTCAAGGCCGGATACGACGTCAAGGTTGGCGACCAGATCGAGATCACCCTGGGCGAGCGCGCCGTGGTGGTAGAAGTCCTACAGGTAGCGGAGACCGTGCGTAAGGACGATGCCTCCGCTATGTATAAACAGATTTAAGGAGGATAACCGATGATTGTTGAGCCGCGCATTCTGGATTTTGAGAAAATGGGCTTCGGCATGTTCGTCCACTTTGGCATCTACAGCCAGCTTGGAAAGGGCGAGTGGGCAAAAGCCAGCCTGAACATCTCCGACGAGGACTACTTCCCCCTGGCCAAAACCTTCTGCCCCAAGCCGGATTGGGCCAGGGAGCTGGCCCGTACCGCCCGGGATGCCGGGTGCCGCTACATAACCCTCACCACCCGCCATCACGACGGCTACTCCCTGTATGATACCTGCGGGCTGAATACCTATGACAGCGTCCACAGCTGCGGCCGCGATTTGGTCCGGGAATTTGTGGAAGCCTGCCGGGAATTCGGGCTGAAGCCCTTTTTCTACCACACCCTGCTTGACTGGTATCACCCGGACTTCCAGGCGAATTTCCCGGGATACCTGCAATATCTGCGGCAGAGCGTCGAGCTTCTGTGCACCAACTACGGCCCCATCGGCGGCCTGTGGTTTGACGGGAAGTGGAGCCGCCCCAACGACGACTGGCAGGAGGACGCCCTGTACGCCATGATCCGCTCTCATCAGCCGGACGCCATTCTCATCAACAACACCGGAACGGACGAGCAGGGCGCATTGGGCAACCCGGAGTTGGACAGCGTCACCTTTGAGTGCGGCCGCCCGCAGCCCATCAATCTGAGCTGCTCGCCCAAGTATATTGCCAGCGAAATGTGTCAGATCAGCGGCTGTCACTGGGGCTATGCCCGGCTGGACCTGAACTTCAAGTCCATGGGACAGCTCATCGAGGACCTGGCCTGCTGCCGCCGGTTTGGCTCCAATCTGCTGCTGAACGTGGGGCCTATGGGGGACGGCAGTCTGCGTCTGTCCGACCGGGCCGTGTTTGAAACTCTGGGTACATGGGTGCGCATACATGAGGAGGCGCTGCGTGAGCCGCGTCCGGTGGCCTGTGAAATTCCCGGCAAACCCAAGGACTTTCTCCTGCGCAGCGGCAGCACCTATTACCTTTTCGTCCACGACCTTCTGCAAAATGCCGACGCGGGCGTCAGTCGTCCCATGCCTACGGACTACCACGAAACGCTCCCCTTCCCGGAGCCTGTCCGGCGGATTTCCTGGCTGGATAACGGCGAGGAGCTGTCCTTTGTCCAGCGGGACGGCAGTCTGACCGTCGGTACCACCACCTTCCCCTACGGGACCGATCTGGTCGTCCGGATTGCAAAAATCGAAACTGTATAAACATAAAAATGTGCCGAACCCGGAAGCATAACCCGGATTCGGCACATTTTATCTATCTTTTTTATCCCTGGGTGTACACCAGCTTGAAGCGGTCGCCGTCGGCAACCGGTGTGCTGTCTGCACCGGTCAGGGCATACTCGTCGCCCACATACAGCGCCCAGTAGGCGTTATCCTCCTCCCAGGAGGCTTTTTCCCCGTCCACCGTGTGGATCATCAGGCCATATTCCGTGTCCGTCCCTTCCACCAGCTTTTCGTCCGTCAGTACCTGGCCCAGGTAAGCGCGATCCGTGTGGCAGACAAAGTCCTTTTCCGTTCCGTCCCCGTGGATTACCGTGACGGTAATCGTCTTGGCGCCGGAATCAGCCTGGGGTCTGAACAGGAAATACGCGCCCACCAGAATGGCTGCCGCCGCCAGCAGCGCAACGACCGACCAAATGATTTTTTTATTTTTCAACCTCTATTCCTCCCTGTCGTACATCCGCCGGCAGACTCAGCAGCAGTATATTCCTCTGCCGCAGCAAAACTGTGAAAGCCAGCACAGGCACAGCGACGGGCACACCGATCCGCGCATATCAAAGCCGCGATAGTTTCCGGCCTGACGGCGGTACTGCGTCCCGCCCTGCTCCATACGGCTCAGCGCGTCCAGATACACAGGGTTAGACGGGTCCATCGAAACCGCCTTGCGCATATGCTCCAGGGCGGTCACCTGATTCCCCAGGCCATCATTGGCCAGGGCGCTTAAATAATACCACTGTCCATCCCGGTCCTGGCAATTGCTCAGGATATTCAGTGCCTGGGCAAACTGACCGAAACGAATATACTGATACGCTGCCTGCCGGTATTGGTCCTGGGTAGACTGCGTGCCTCCCTGCTGTCTGTATCCGCGGAAGGGATCCTGCCCTCCAAAGGGATCATACCCACTTGAGCCGCCGGTATTCCTCTTCTGCGGGTTTTTGATCTGCTCGTAAGCATCGTTGATCTGCTGCATCTTCCGGGCCGCCTCTGCATCGCCGGGGTGCAGGTCCGGGTGATACTGCTTGGCCAGCCGCCGATAAGCTCGCTTGATTTCCTCGTCGGAGGCATCCGGGCTTACACCCAAAATCTTATACGGATCATCCATTGTGTTCCTCCCTGCGGTTTTCCTTCCGCCGGCCGTAATAATTCACCCACACGCCGCTGTAAAGGATGTTATCCAGAATTGCCTTATCCTGCACCAGCGGGAGCTGCTCATAATACTGCGTACACCGGGCCATGGCCATCACCAGGTATTCCTGCCACTGCTCTGGGTCCTCCGCGCCGGATGCCGCGATCGGATTGTACTTTCCCTTGCGGACATCCCGGCGGTAGTCCAAAGCCGCATCCGCCAGGTAGATGAAGCGCCCCAGGTAGAAGCCAATCTGCCGGAGGTAAGGCGCCCACTGGTCCTCCCGCCACACCATCAGCTCTCCCATGAGCCGGCCGAAGCAGTTGGCTCCGGCATCCGGGTCCGGGGTCTGTTCCTTCTCCAGATCGTTCAGCTGATTTATGCTGCTGTCTATGGCATTCCATTGGCGGGGATAGGCTTCCCGAATCCTGTCGCAATGCTTGGCAAAAACATCTGCCAGAAGCTTTGCCCCCAGATTCCGGTCATCCTTCCAGTCGTCCAGACAATTGTGATACGCCAGCGCCACATTCATCTCGCCTGCATAAAGGATCGGGCCGCTTGTCACCCACGGCCTCGGTTTCACCGGGTGCAGCAGGCACGCCCGATCTCCGGAAGTCTCCTCCGGCTCATACAGGCTCATGTGCAGCAGCGCAAGGAACGCCATGTCATAGCGCAGCCCCAACCGGCACAAATTCGACGCATCGTCCCGGATAGAGCGGCAGATGCCGCAATAGACACTGTTGTACCGCTCCTTCTGCTGGGGCGTCAGCTCCGCCGGGTTAGCCGCAACCAATCCAAACATTTTTCCTGCCTCCCAGCTGTCCTTTCATGATACCCTGCCATTGTGAACATCTCATAAACATCCCGTGATTGTTTACACCGCAGACACAATTTTATGCGTCGCCATCCCGTCCCCGGGAAAGGAATCGGTTGAGCACCCCTCCGTAAAACAGAATCGACAGGCAAAAATAGAGCCACAGCATAGAAATGGCCACCGTGTAGACCGAGCCGTACACATTGGCATATTTGTCAAAGTTCTCCACATACTTGGAAAATACGTCGGAAAAAACCAGCCAGCCAATGGCCGAAAGGGCCGCCCCCGGGACACTGTCCCGGAATTTGCACCGGCGGCTGGGCAGGAACATATACATCGCCGTAAACAGCGCCATCTGCACGAACAGCAGCAGGAAAAAGCGTAGGTCAAGGACCTCCGTAAGAAAGTGCATCAGTCTGTTGTTCTCCGGATGCAGCAGCGACAGGATGGTGTTGCCGAAAACGTGCAGCACCAGGGTCAGCAGCAAAACCAGCAGAAGGAGAAACGTGTACACCACGCTGATAAACCGGGCGTGGAAGTAGTTGCGCCGCTTCTCCAGCTGAAAAATATCGTCCAGGCCCAAAACCAGCCCATACACACCCCGGCTGGCGGACCACAACGCCGCCAGCGCCGATAACCCCACCAGCATCCCGCTGGCGCTGTCATAGGTGTTGGTAATCAGGCGGCTTACGGAGGGCAGCAGGACATCCGGCACCACGCCGTCCAGCAGCTCCAGCAGGTCCGTCACCGTCAGAGTGGTGTACCGCAGCAGGCTCAGCACCAGCACCAGCGCCGGGAACAGCGACAAGACCAGAAAGTAGCACGCGCCGGCCGCATGGTTGGGAATATGAAACTGCCGGAGCTGCTCCATGGCATTTTCTGCCTTGCCCAGCAGTCCTCCGGAGGGAAAACGTCTCATATTCGCGCTCCTTTCCTTTTCATTTTGCATCCGTCCCGGACCGTACCGCACAAAGGCGCACCCTGTACGCCTGTCTGCGCTGTGTTCCGGAACGCACCCGGCCCACCGCAGGGCAGTGGGCCGGGAAATATACCGGCAAAGCTCTTATTCCGCGGAAATCAGATAGTAATACACAGGTTGTCCGCCATTGAGCAGGTTGACATCTGCCTCCGGGCAGATCTCCGCGAAAAGATCAGCCGCCTTCTGGGCATGCTTTTCGGAAATATCCGCGCCGTAATAGATGGTGATGTATTCCTTCCCCTCGTCACGAATCTTCTCTGCAAGGGAACGCAGAAGCACCTTGATATCCCGGCTGGTGCCGAACATTGCGCCGCCATAGAGGGCAAGATAATCTCCTTCGTGAATCAGATATCCGTCAAAGTCGGAGTCCCGGGCCGCATAGGTGATCTGCATGGTCTCCACCGTCGCAAGCGCCTCCGTCATAAGCTGGGTATTCTCCTGCGCATCTCCCTCAGGATTGAAGCTGAGCATGGCGGTCACGCCCTGGGGGATCGTCTTGCTGGGGATGACAATGACCTGCTTGGGCGTCAGGGCGTCCACCTGCTGCGCCGCCATAATGATATTCTTATTATTGGGCAGAACGTATACCGTCTGGGCAGGGACGCGGTTGACGGCCTCCAGGATATCCTGTGTGCTGGGGTTCATGGTCTGGCCGCCGGAAATGATGCCGTCCACGCCCAGATTGCGGAACACGTCGGCAATGCCGTCTCCGGCGCACACGGACACCACGCCCAGCGCCTTCTCCGGCTCCGCGATCTTGGGGGCCATCTCCTGCTCGCTCATAACCTTCTCGGTGTGCTGCAGGCGCATATTTTCGATCTTTACCGTGATGAACGAGCCGTAGGTCAGCGCCTCCTGCAGGGCCGTGCCGGGGTTATTCGTATGCACGTGTACCTTGATGATCTCCTCGTCCTCTACCAGCACCAGGCTGTCGCCCAGCTCGGACAGGAACGCCCGCAGCTGCTCCGGATCCCGGTCATTTTCCCGGGAAACGATAAACTCCGTGCAGTAGGTGAAGGTGATATCCGCATCGTCAAAGTCGGAGAAGGAAGCCTGCTCCTTCTGGGCCTGGGTATCCCCTTCCTCCGGGAGCACAACGTCCTCTCCCCGAAGCGCGCTGAGCATGGCCTCCAGCGCCAGCAGCCAGCCCTTGCCGCCTGCATCCACCACACCGGCCTTTTTCAGGACCGGATTCTGGTTCACGGTATTTGCCAGGGCGACCTTTGCCTCGGCGATTGCCGCCTCATGGACGAACTCAAAGTAATTGTTTTCCCGGGACGCCACCCGAGCCTTTGCTGCGGACAGCCGGGCTACCGTCAGAATGGTTCCCTCGGCAGGCTTCATGACCGCCTTGTATGCCGCGTCCACGCCCTCCTGCAGCGCAGCCGCCCACAGGACGCCGTCGCATTCCTTAGCGCCCTTGAGCGCCTTGGAAATGCCGCGGAACAGCAGCGACAGAATCACGCCGGAGTTTCCCCGGGCGCCCCGGAGCATGGCCGACGCAGCGGTGGACGCCGCCTTCTCCAGAGTCGGATCCTCGGTTCTGCGCAGGTCCGCAGCGGCGGCCTGGATGGTCATGGACATATTCGTTCCCGTATCGCCGTCGGGCACCGGAAAAACATTCAACTCGTTAATGGGCTGCTTGTGAATCTCGATGGCCGCGGCCGCGCTGAGAATCAGTCTGCGGAAATCAGCCCCGTTAATGGTTTGCCTCAATGGTTTACACCTCCGAAAATCAGCCGATCATCATAGAATCGACGTAGACGTTTACGGCCCGTACCTCGGTGCCGGTGCACTTGGTGACGACATAGCGGACCTCGGAAATGATCGAGGCGCCCACAGCGGTAAGGTTTACCCCGTGGTCAACCATAATGTGCAAATCAATGGAAATCGTATTATCCTCGTGAAAGACCACCCGCACGCCCTTGCCCATGGATTCCTTGCGCAGCAGGTGATAGACGCCGTCGGTGACGGAGCGGGCCGCCATACCCTTGACGCCGAAGCAGTTGGAAGCGGCGGTGCCGGCAATGTCGGTATACACACCCGTGCTGACGTTGACGCTCCCGTGATCGTTGTTGTGTCGGATCATAGTTCCGTGCCTCCTTAGCAAGCTGAAATAGCCGGAAAAAGCCGGGGATTAAACCATGCTCTGCTCCCAGCAGGCAGGTGCGGTCAGGCCCATCATCTTAACCACCGTAGGCGCCACGTTGGCCAGGCCAAAGTGTCCCTCCCGGATCGTCCAATCCTGATCCTTATCATAGATGATGAAGGGCACCGGGTTGAGGGAATGGGCCGTGCGGACAATGGTCTTGCCCTTCTTCGTCTCCGTCATCTGGTCTGCGTTGCCGTGGTCGGCCGTAACCAGCACGGTATAGCCGTAGCGGTCCGCCGCATCCAGAATGGCCTTCAGGCCGCTGTCCACGCACTCCATGGCATAAATGACCGCCTCCAGCACGCCGGTGTGTCCCACCATGTCGCCGTTGGGATAGTTGCAGCGCAGGAACTGGAATTTTCCGGAGGCCATGGCTGCCACCATGTGCTCGGTGATCTCCTTGGACTTCATGGCAGGCGCCTTCTCAAAGGGGATCACGTCGGAGGGGATCTCCTCGTAAACCTCCAGGTTCTCATCGACCTTTCCGGAGCGGTTTCCGTTCCAGAAGTAGGTGACGTGGCCATACTTCTGGGTCTCCGACAGGGCGTATTCATGGATACCGGCGGCACACAGGACCTCGGTCAGCGTATTCTTGATAACCGGCGGCTGCACCAGATAGTGCTGAGGAATCTTCAGGTCCCCATCGTACTGGAGCATACCGGCAAACTTCACGCCGGTGTAATCTCCCCGGTCAAACTTGTCAAAATCCTTCCGGTCAAAGGCCAGAGAAATCTCCTGCGCCCGGTCGCCCCGGAAGTTGAACAGGATCACGCTGTCCCCGTTGGCGATCTTTGCCACAGGCGCGCCGTCCCGCTCTACCACAAATGCGGGCAGGTCCTGATCGATGCAGCCCGTCTCGGCCCGGTACGTCTCGATGGCCTCCTTGGCGGATGCAAACATTCTGCCCTGGCCCTGCACATGGGTCCGCCAGCCCTCCTCCACCATGGGCCAGTTGGCTTCGTAACGATCCATGGTGATCTTCATACGGCCGCCGCCGGAGGCAATGGCGTAATCAAAGCCCGGCTCTCTCAGCTCAGCGAGAACCTTCTCCAGCGCGTCCACATACTCCAGAGCGGAGGTCGCCGGCACATCCCGGCCATCGAGCAGAATGTGGCAGTAGCACTTCTTCACGCCCTCGCTCTTGGCACGCCGCAGCATAGCCAGCAGATGGCTGATGTTGGAATGGACATTGCCGTCGGAGAGAAGTCCCAGGAAGTGGAGGGCATGGCCCTGCTTGGCGTTCTCCAGAAGCTCCTGCCAGGTCTGGGAGCGGTACAGGTCCCCGGACTCGATGGACTCCTCCACCAGCTTGGCGCCCTGAGAATAGATCTGCCCGCAGCCGAGGGCGTTATGTCCCACTTCGCTGTTGCCCATGTCCTCATCCGTGGGCAGGCCCACTGCGGTGCCGTGCGCCTTCAGATACGTATGCGGGCAGGTGGCCAGCAGATGGTCCAGGGTCGGGGTTTTGGCCTGTGCAACGGCATCGCCGGGACCGCCGTCCCCCTTGCCCACGCCATCCATAATTACAAGTACGATAGGTTTGTTCATAAAAATACCTCCAGAACCGATTATGTCGGAAAATTTACCTGCTGTCAGTCGTATTATTTTACATCATTTTACGAAAAGTTACAACCCATTTTTTAAAATTTGCAGAACCCACAAAAACATTCCGCAATCAGGCGCAAAATTGAGCAGGTTCCCGGTATTTGTTAACAAAATGTTGTTTTTTCCTTTCGCGTTGGGCTTCAGTCAATTCATCACGCCCCCGCCCCGGCGAAACAGCGCCTCCATTCTCCCCCGCAAGGCCCGCGCCCGGGGCGTATCCTGCCAATCCTCCCGGCCGATCCACTGAGCGGAAGCCTTCTGCGCCTGGGCAAGCAGCTCCAGATCGTTTCCCTGGGAAGCGATCCGAAACACCGGCAGGCCCGACTGGCGGGAACCGAAAAAGTCTCCCGGACCTCTCAGCTTCAGATCCTCCTGCGCAATGGCAAAGCCGTCGTCCGTAGCACACAGGGCCTTCAGTCTGCGCAGGGTGTCCGGGCTCCGGTTGTGGGTGGTGAGGATACAGTAGCTTTTGGCTTTTCCCCGGCCGACCCGTCCCCGAAGCTGATGGAGCTGGCTCAGGCCGAAGCGGTCGGCATCCTCGATCACCATAAGCGTAGCGTTCGGCACGTCCACGCCCACCTCCACCACCGTCGTCGCAACCAGCACATCCGCCTCTCCCCGGGCAAAGGCCTCCATGGTCTGCTGCTTGTCCCGGGCAGGCATCCGGCCATGGAGCACCGACACCCGCAGATCCGGGAAAACCGTCTGTCCCAGTGTCTGCGCCCAGGTCTGGGCCGATTTGATATCCAGCTCCTGGTTTTCCTCCACTGCGGGGCAGACCACATAGCATTGATGGCCCTGCTCCACCTGCTTGCGAATAAAGGCGTGAATTCTTGGCCGGTAGCTCTCCCCGACAAGGAAGGTATCCACCCTTTCCCGCCCCGGGGGCAGCTCATCGAGCACGGAAAGCTCCAGATCCCCATACATCAGCAGGGCCAGGGTCCGGGGAATCGGCGTAGCGGACATGACCAGCAGATGGGGATCGTCCCCCTTCCGTGCCAGGGCAGCCCGCTGCTCCACTCCGAACCGGTGCTGCTCATCCGCAATCACCAGTCCCAATCGGGCAAAGGCCGTCGTGCCGGTCAGCAGCGCGTGGGTCCCCACAAGCAGGTCCACCTGACCGTCGGCCGCAGCCTGACGCGCCTGCCTGGCCTGCGGCGCGCCCATAGAGCCGGTCAGCAGCCCCACGCGAACGCCCAGCGGTCCCAGAAGCCGCTCCAGACCCCGGGCGTGCTGCTCGGCAAGAATCTCCGTGGGCGCCATCAGCGCCGTCTGGAAGCCGTTTTGCCAAGCAAGATAGGCCGCTGCCGCTGCCACCATGGTTTTTCCGCTGCCCACATCTCCTTGCAGCAGGCGGTTCATGGGACTGCCCCGGCGAAAATCCTTCCGGATCTCCTCAATGGCCCGGCTCTGCGCGCCGGTAAGGGAGAAGGGCAGCGCCCGGAAAAACGGCTCCAGCTCCAGCTTCTCCCATGGCGCCACATGCTTTTCGGCCCGTACTGCCCGCATCAGGGCCAGCCCGGCAGAAAACACGAAAAATTCCTCAAAAATCATGCGTCTTTTGGCCTGCTGCGCCTGCTCCGCGCTGTCGGGGCTGTGAATCGCCCGGTATGCCGTCTCAGCCGGAAGCAGCCCATATTCCTGCAAAACCGGCTCCGGCAGGATTTCCTCCGGCGGCGGGCAGATTGCCATGGCCTGCTCCACAAGACGCGCCATCACCCGGTTGGTCAGCCCCGCCGTCAGGGGGTACAGGGGCAAAACACGGCGGGTACATTCCGGCCGGCTCTGCGCAGGCTCAAACTCCGGCGACGTCATATTGTATCCGATAAAATCCCCGGAGACGGCTCCGTAAAAGTAGTATTCCCGCCCGTACTGCAGCTGCTCCACTCCGAATTTCCGGTTAAAAAACGTCAGGTTCAGACGCGCCGTGTGGTCGGCTACCGTAACCTTCGTAATATCCAGCCCCTTACGGACATGGGCGGTCCGGGGGGTGGACATTACCGTCGCCCGGAAGCAGGCCGGCTGATCGACCTGAAGGCGGTCGATGGTCAGAAGCGCCGTCCGGTCCTCATAGCCCCTGGGAAAGTGGCAGATCAGGTCCTCCAGGGTTTCGATATGCAGTGCGGCCAGCTGCTTCTGCCGGGCCGGACCGACACCATGCAGCACGGTCACGGGATCCGATCCCTTCGCCATGGGTACACCTCCTGCAAAATGTGGGATAAAATGAAAAAACTCCTCCCGAATAGCCTCGGAAGGAGATATTTTCAGAGAAATCAGGCAAGCTTATTCAGCTTCAGGGTCATGCTGCTCTTCTTCCGGGCAGCGGTATTCTTGTGCAGAATCCCCTTGATCACGGCCTGGTCAACCTTCTTGACGGCCAGCTTGTAAGCATTCTCGGCAGCCGCACGGTCGGCACCGGTCAGAGAAGCCTCGAACTTCTTGATCGCGGTCTTCAGCTCAGACTTGTCAGCCTTGTTCTTCTCATAAGCAACTTTAGACAGCTCCACACGCTTCTTTGCGGACTTGATGTTGGGCATGGTCACACCTCCTGTTCCCAATTCTCCGTCTCGTTCAGACAGAAACATATTATAGCGTGTATTTCCCTTAAAATCAATCCCTTTTTTCAGTTTTTTTCATTTCTTTTTCCGGCCGGACCCTTTTGCGGACCGGAGCGCCGCCGGCTGTCAAGAATTTTTTCTCGCCGCGCCCTCCGCCGGACCGGCAAAATTCCCTTACGGAGAAAAAGTGCGAAATTTGTCGATTTTTCGTTTTATGCTTTATGTTAACTCGATCTTTCCGATTTCTTTCCACTCCCTGTGGAAAACTCCTGTGGAAAACTCTGTGGACAATGTGGAAAACTCAAGGTTTTCAACAGCTATTTGTTTCCTGGGGGTTTTTGCACAACCGGTGGAAAACTGCTGAGCTTTTGTGAAAATTCTTCGATTCTTCTCCTTACGGCTCCGTGTTATGCCACCGTGTCAACAAGACGGTTTTCCAAAAAAACTCGCGCTTTTTTGAGATAGGGGCGAAATGCTGCCGAAGAATCCCGGGTTTTGCGCCGCGGCACGAAAAAAATTTGTGAAAAACGCACAATCCTCCCCCAGGTATCATCTGTCTGCGACCGGAAATACTGATGCTGTGAGATTTTCACTTCAGGAGGTATTCCATGCAGGGAAAAGTAGAGATCTGCGGCATTAACACCACCCGGCTGAAAACCCTGACCCAGGCAGAAATGGACACGCTGCTCCTGCGGGCAAAAAAAGGCGACGTCTCGGCCCGGGAGAAGCTGGTGGAGGGCAACCTGCGCCTGGTGCTGTCCGTCATCCAGCGGTTTGAAAAGCGCGGCGAAAGTCCCGACGATCTTTTTCAGGTTGGCTGCGTCGGTCTGATGAAGGCCATTGCCAACTTCGATCCCACCAAGCAGGTGCGCTTCTCCACCTACGGCGTCCCCATGATTGCCGGAGAGATACGGCGCTATCTCCGGGACAACAGCGCCATCCGCGTCTCCCGTTCCATCCGGGACGTAGCCTACCGGGTGCTGCAATGCAAGGAACGCATGACCGCCAGCCTGGACCGGGAGCCAAAGCTGGAGGAAATCGCCTCCGAGCTGGGAATCTCCCGCCAGGAGGTTAACCAGGCCCTGGACGCGGTATGCGCCCCCGTCAGCCTGTACGATCCCGTGTACTCCGACGGCGGCGACCCGCTGACCGTCATGGACCAGGTGCGGGATACAAAAAACACGGAGGGCGCATGGATGGAGCACATTGCGCTGCGGGACGCCTTCCGCGCGCTGGGCGACCGGGAACGCCAAATCCTGTCCCTGCGCTTTTATGACGGGAAAACGCAGATGGAGGTGGCCGGTTCTCTCGGCATCTCCCAGGCCCAGGTTTCCCGGCTGGAAAAGGGCGCCATCAGCGCCATGCGGAAATCCGTAGGCGTCGTCAGCTAGAGGCATATTCCTCCCTGCCGGATCATAGACTTCCAGCACAAGCAAACCATGTGTATTGGGAGGGGTCGGCTTATGGGCACACGTCTGACAGAGCTGCAATGCAAGGAGGTAATCTGCGTAGGGGACGGCCGCCGGCTGGGCTTTATTTCCGACGTGGAGCTGGAGGTCCCGGAGGGAAAGGTGGCGGCCATTGTCGTCCCCGGCCCCTGCCGGGTGCTTGGGCTGTTCGGCCGGAAGGAGGATTATCTGATTCCATGGCACTGCATCCGCCGCATCGGCCCGGATATCGTGCTGGTAGACACGGATCCCGGCGATTGCCGGGTCCCCAGACCAAAGCCCGGCTTCAAATTTTGAAATATCCCGATTAAGGCGAAAATTTTTTGGAAAAAATACTTGCAAACCAGCATACTTTCCATTATAATGGATCAGCGCGGGATTTTCCGCGACACAAAACGCCACACACCCGGGGACCGGACGCTCCCGTGTTCCATACGGAATGGGCTTCCGGGATGATCGGGGTGGAGGATCAAACAAAAGGAGAACTATTAAAATGGCTGTCGTATCTATGAAGCAACTGCTGGAAGCCGGCGTGCACTTCGGTCACCAGACCCGCCGCTGGAACCCCAAAATGGCCCCCTACATCTACACCGAGCGTAACGGTATCTACATCATCGACCTGCAGAAGACCGTTAAGAAGCTGGAGGAGGCTTACAACTTTGTCCGTGACCTGTCCGCCGACGGCGGCTACGTCCTGTTTGTCGGCACCAAGAAGCAGGCGCAGGATGCCATCCGTGAAGAGGCTGCCCGCTGCGGCGGTTACTATGTGAACGCCCGTTGGCTGGGCGGTATGCTGACCAACTTCCGCACCATGCGCACCCGTATCGACCGTCTGGCTCAGCTGCGCAAGATGGAAGAGGACGGCACCTTCGCCATGCTGCCCAAAAAGGAAGTTATCAAGCACCAGGGCGAAATCGCCAAGCTGGAGAAGTACCTGGGCGGCGTGAAGGAAATGAAGAAGCTGCCCGCCGCTCTGTTTATTGTTGACCCCCGCAAGGAGCGCAACGCCATCGCCGAGGCCCGCAAGCTGAACATCCCCATCGTGGCCATCGTGGACACCAACTGCGATCCCGATGAGATCGATTACGTCATTCCCGGCAACGATGACGCCATCCGCGCCATCCGTCTGATCGCCTCCGCCATGGCGAGCGCCGCCATCGAGGGCCGTCAGGGTGAGGACGCCGCCGAGGCTCCTGCCGAAGCGCCCGCCGAGACCGCCGCTGAATAAATAAGCACTTAGGAGGATACGAAAATGGCTTTTACCGCACTGGACGTTAAGAAGCTCCGTGAAATGACCAACGTCGGCATGATGGACTGCAAGAAGGCTCTCCAGGCCACCGACGGTGATATGGACGCCGCCGTGGATTGGCTGCGTGAGAAGGGTCTGGCCAAGGCCGCCAAGAAGGCCGACCGCATTGCCGCCGAGGGCGTCGCCTACGCCACCGTCGTAAACGGCATCGGCGTGGTCATCGAGGTCAACTCCGAGACCGACTTTGCCGCCAAGACCGACGCTTTTATGGATCTGGTAAAGAACCTGGCCGTCGTCGTCGCCACCGAGAACCCCGCCGACGTGGACGCTCTCAAGGCCTGCAAGTACCCCAACTCCGACCTGACCGTCACCGAGATCATGCAGGAGAAGGTCATGTCCATCGGCGAGAACATGCAGATCCGCCGCTTCGCCCGTTTTGCCGACAACACCTCCGTTGCCTACGTTCACGCAGGCGGCACCCACGGCGTTCTGGTGAACCTGGCCGTGGAGGGCGGCATTGACGCCACCGAGATCGGCAAGAACGTGGCCATGCAGATCGCCGCTATGAGCCCCAAGTACTGGGACAAGTCCCAGGTGCCTCAGGCCGACGTGGACAAGGAGCTGGCCGTGCAGGTCGCCCTGATGGACAACGACCCCAAGATGGCTTCCAAGCCCGCCGCTGTGAAGGAGAAGATCGCCGCCGGCAAGATGGCCGCTTTCTACAAGGAGAGCTGCCTGCTGCAGCAGGAATTCGTCCGCTCCGACCTCTATAAGGGCGATGTGGCCGGTTACATTGCCGACGCCGCCAAGAAGCTGGGCGGCAAGGTCACCTTCGTTGACGCCGTTCACTACGTCAAGGGTGAAGGCATCGAGAAGAAGGCCGACGACTTCGCCGCTGAGGTCGCCGCCCAGATCGCCGGCGCTCAGAAGTAATTCCGCCTTTATCAAAAC
>CAKTKB010000025.1 GCA_934569195.1 uncultured Oscillospiraceae bacterium | reverse complement strand
ATCCGGAGCATGACATTCTGGAGACGCTTCCGGGGCCGGATTTCTCCACAGGCGGACAGCTGCTTTTTGATGAGGCGGCGACCCGAGAGATTTATGCCACCGGACGGGGAAGCTTCCGGCTTCGGGCAAAATGGCAGTATGTAAAAGAGGGAAATCTGATCGAAATCACGCAGATTCCCTATACAACCGCCACAGAGGTCATCATGGATAAGGTGGCAGACCTGATCAAGGCGGGAAAAATCAAGGAAATCTCGGATATGCGGGATGAGACGGATCTGGGCGGCCTGAAGCTCACGATTGATCTCAAGCGCGGAGTGGACCCGGAAAAGCTCATGCAGAAGCTGATGCGCATGACGCCTTTGCAGGATAGCTTCCCCTGTAATTTCAACGTCCTGATTGCCGGTATGCCCCGGGTCATGGGCGTGGGAGAGATTCTGGAGGAGTGGACGGCCTGGCGCACGGAGTGTGTCCGCCGGAGAATGTATTTCCAGATTCAGAGAAAGCAGGAGCGGCTGCACCTGCTGCAGGGTCTGGAGCGGATTCTGCTGGATATCGACAAGGCAATTTCCATCATCCGTCAGACCGAGACGGACGGAGACGTGGTGCCGAACCTGATGATCGGCTTCGGAATCGACGAAATTCAGGCAAACTATGTGGCGGAAATCAAGCTGCGCAACATAAACAAAGAGTATATTCTCCGGCAGACCCAGGCAATTGCGGCGCTGGAGAAGGAAATCGAAGAGCTGCAGGATATTCTGAGCAGCCACAAGAAGCTTTTGGGCGTGATTGTGGAGGAGCTGCGCCAGGTTGCCAAGAAATACGGGCAGCCCCGCCGGACGGAGATTCTCTATGATACGACCACAGAGGTTCCCGAGGACCCGGAGGAGGAGACGCCGGATTACCCGGTGACGGTCTTTGTGTCCAGGGAGGCATACCTTAAAAAAATCACGCCCCAGTCCCTGCGGATGAACGCGGAGCAGAAATTCAAAGAGGGCGATAGCCTGGCGGGCCGCTGGGACTGCACAAATCGTCAGGAGATCCTGCTGTTTACAGACCGGTGCCAGTGCTACAAGGCCCGGCTGTCGGATTTTGAAGACGGCAAGGCATCCCAGCTGGGGGAATATCTGCCCCAAAAGCTGGGGCTGGAGCCGGGAGAAAATCCGCTTCAGGTCGTACCTGCAGGGGATTACAGCGGTTTCCTGCTTTTTGTTTTTGAGAACGGAAAGGTAGCCAAGGTTCCCCTGAATGCTTATGAAACCAAAACCAACCGCCGAAAGCTGACCGGCGCCTATTGTGATAAGAGCGCCCTGAAGGCGGTTGTACCGGTCAAGGGGGACGAGCAGCTTGCCCTGTATGCCTCGGACGGACGGACGCTGATTTTTTCCGCAGCCCAGCTTTTGCCCAAGACGACGCGCAATACACAGGGTGTGGCGGTTCTGAGCCTGAAGAAGAAGGCTGTGCTGACGCGAGTGCTTCCGGTTGAGCAGAGCGGAATCGTGAATCTGAGCCGCTATCGGACAAAGACGCTGCCGGCTGCCGGTGCGCTGCTTCGGCCGGAGGACGGCCAGGAGAAGCAGGATAAATTTGACGTCTGAGGCAGGAGAGAGTAAGCAATGAAAAAGAAATGGGAGCAATGGATGTGGATTCCCCAGACCCTGGTGGGGTGCGTGCTGTTTGCGCTGGGGTTTGATCTGTTTTTGGAGCCGCATGATATGAGCGCCGGCGGTATTTCCGGCCTGGCTATGATTTTTGTCCACGTTTTTCGTATCGGCTCGGTGGGTACGGTATCCATCTTGATAAACCTGCCGCTTTTCCTGCTGGGCGGGAAGAAGATCGGCAAGCGCTTTTTCTGGGGATCACTCCTGGGAATGCTCACAAGCTCGGTCCTGCTGGACTTGTTTGCGCTGATACCGATTCCGGAAACGGAGCCTTTCCTGGCGGTCCTTTACGGCAGCGCGCTGTGCGGCCTGGGTCTGGGCATGGTTTTCGTTGCGGGAACCTCCACGGGCGGGTCTGACATTGTGGTGCGCCTGCTGAAGCTGCGGTATCGGAACGTCCCCATCGGGCAGATTTCCATGATGTTTGACCTGACGGTGGTTGCCCTTACAGGCATCGTGTTCCGGGATGTGGGAAAGGCGCTGTACACGGGCGTGGCGGTTTTTGTCATCAGCCAGGTCATCGACGCAGTGGTTTACCGGTTTGACTATTCAAAGGTTGCCCTGATCATTACCGCTCACTATGAGCAGGTGGCAAAGGCGGTGGATACCCGCCTGGAGCGGGGGTCTACCTTCCTCTACGGGCAGGGCAGCTACAGCCGCAAGGACACGAAGGTGGTGCTCACGGCGGTGAAAAAGCAGCAGCTTGCCGAACTGAAGGAGCTGGTCGTGGAGATCGATCCGGATGCGTTTATCATTGTCCAGGAAGCGCACCAGGTCCTGGGCGACGGCTTCTCACGGTACAGCAAAAACGAGTTATGAGCGCTGAGCGGAGGGAATCGGCTATGAAACGACGGATTGCGGCGCTGGCGGCTGCCTGCCTGCTTCTGGGAGGATGCGCTCTGACGGAGGGAAACTATGTGTCGATCACTCCGCACCTGGAGCAGCGCAACCCGGAGCAGCAGGAGAGCATCCGCGCAACAAACTACACGGAGCTGTGTACGGCGCTTACCGATCTTGTGGACAGCGGGGCGGCAAGCGGCATTATTTCCGTCTCCGACTACGCTTCCGATAAGATGGATCAGCACATGGAACAGGCGGTGCAGTATGTGTGTGACACATATCCCACAGGGGCCTATGCCGTAGAAAAGATTCAGTATGAATTTGGAATCAGCGGAGGGCAGGACGCCTATGCCGTGACCATTTCCTACCGCCGCAGTCCGGCGGAGCTGAGCAGAATCCGCACGGCTTCCACGACGGAGGAGCTGAAGAAGGCGGTATACGACGCTCTGGAGCAGTGTGACAGCACCCTGGTGCTGGACATTCCCCGGTATACCCGTGTGGACCTGTCGCTGATTGTGGAGGACTATGCCCAGCGTAATCCGAACATTGTGATCGAGGTCCCGGAGGTTTCCGTGGGGTTTTATCCGGAGAGCGGAATGCACCGAATTGCGGAGATTCGCTTTACCTATCAGACGCCACGGGATTCCCTGCGGATGATGCAGCAGAGAGTGCAGGCGCTGTTTGACGCGGCCAAGCTCTATGTAGACACGGATGCGCAGGAGCATGAGAAATTTGTCCAGCTTTATGCCTTCCTCACGGAGCGCTACCATTATAAGGTGGAGACCTCTCTGACGCCTGCGTATAGCCTTTTGTGCCACGGCGTAGGTGACAGCCGGGCCTTTGCAACGGTTTATGCAGCCATGTGCCGTAGTGCAGATTTGGAATGCGTCAGCGTGTCGGGGACCCGGGACGGGGAATCGTGGAGCTGGAACATTCTGCGGGACGACGGGGTTTACTACCATGTGGATCTGCTGCGAAGCATGGAAGGGGAGACGCTGCGGGAGCTGGCAGACAGTGAGATGGCCGGTTACGTTTGGGACTACTCGGCTTACCCAAGCTGCGGGCCGGCCCCGGAGCCGGAGACATCGGAACCAACGGAAGCGGCGGGAGACGGATTGTAGACGGCGCCCTCCGGGAATTTCCCAGCGCCGGCGTGATTTGCTTGTTTACAGCAGCTGTGTCCGTATGCTATGATAAGCAAAATACCCGGCAATGCGTGGCAGGCACCGCCTTCGTCCGCGCGCAGGGATATTGCCGGAAGGCAGATAATTGAGGTTGCAGCAATGGACTATATTGTTTTGGATATGGAGTGGAATCAGCCCTGGCCGGGATCTCCGTCGGCGCGTAAGGTGCTGCCGGTACAGATTCGGGGGGAGATCATCCAGATCGGGGCGGTCCGGATATCCCAGGAGCAGCAGGTTCAGGATGAATTTCAGATTCTGATCCGGCCAAAGTATTTTCGCTCCTTAAACCGCCGGGTGAGCAAGCTGACCGGGATCAAGGAATCCCGGCTGAAAGCGGAGGGCGTGCCCATGGCGGAGGCTATGGAGCGCTTTCAACACTGGTGCGGGGAGGATGTAATCTTCCTGACATGGGGCTTTGACGATATTGGCATCCTGCGGGAGAACCTTCGGCTGTACGGGCTGGACGATAGCTGGACGGCACGATGGTACAACGCGCAGATGATTTTTAACGCCCAGACGGATGGCTCCAATGCGCAGAAGGCGCTGAAAACGGCTATGGAGATTTTCGGAATTGAAGCCAGCCGTCCTGCCCACGACGCCTTGGGAGATGCCTACCATACGGCTCTGATTTGCGCCCGGCTGGACCTGAAGCGGGGAATGGTGGAGTATGAGCAGGCGCTGCGAAGCCATGAGAACGGTTTCCACGGTGCGGAGCTGCCCGGGTGCATCAGTCGGAAGGTTTTCTACGACTACCCGGATAAGCGCGCGGCGCTCGGCGCAATGTCCGGGGCGGAGAACCAATGCCCGGTTTGCGGCAGGCAGATGCTCGGCTCCCGCTGGTTTGCCCAGCCCGGGCACCGCTATATGGACATGGCGGCCTGCCCGGAGCACGGTCGTTTCCTGATTCGGGTGCGGCTGTCGGATCAGGCGGATGGCACGGTGCGGGTCAGCAGACTGACCTACGAAGCAACCTCGGAGGCGGCGGAGGCCTATGCCCGGCGTGCGGCAAAGGCGGAGCCGGAGACGGGCTGCGCAGTCAGACGCCGGCGCCGCAGAAAGAACCCGGCAGGAGGCGCAAAGGTGTAGCGGACCTGGGAGCGGAGGAGACGGAGGCTGCTTGGTTGCCCTTCCGCCCCCGGGGGCTGGGCTTGCGGCGGTACGACGAATCATGGCCGGAACAGCCAAAGGCCCGACGGCCTGCACCCGACGCCGAACGGCTCTCGCGGCGGTGCGAAAAAAGTGAATGAATGCGGCATTCCATCCGGCGGCACCGATGGCGTGCCGCAATTTTTTGTCTGCGGGTGTAAGAGGCATTCCGCCTGCAAAAATGTGTTTTTTATATTCCCAAACCCGAACAAGTGTCCACGACAGAAAATACGGCCAAAAAAGGTAGGAAATATATGCGCCTCAAAAAAGTTGGAAATTCCTTTATTTTTGGAAATATCCGAAAAAATATTTTTGAAAACCAGTCCGCGGCATAAGGAATTTTGCCCATGCTGCGTAGAAACGAAAAAACGGAAAATTGTTTCTAAAGTTAGAAATTTGTTTCTGCACACCAGATTATTGTGAAAAATCACAAAGAAAACAGGCAAAAAAGGTTGGAATTTTTTGGAAAAAATTCTTGCAATTTTATGCACGATGTGCCATAATGGGGGAAGCAGTTCGCATTCTGCCAATTTTTCTAAAAGTTGGCAGGAACTAAGGAAAGGATGGGATTGTGAAATGAGCAAGAAACTGACTGCACTGTTGCTGGTTTGCCTGCTGGTAGTCTGCATGGTTCTGCCGGTATCCGCTGCGGATGCCCCGGATGTGTACGGCACGGCTTCCGCCGCAGGCGACACGGTTACAGTCACGCTCAGTCTTCATGGCGGCAGCACGGCACGCAGCGGGGCGTTTACCCTTAGCTACGACAAGACGCTGACGCTTGACAAGACGGAAAAGGGTTTGCCCCTGATGGCGGTAAACACAAAAGAAAACGGAAAGGTAGTCTGCAATTGGGTCGGCGGAGCCGACGCGGAGGACTGCACGGTTCTTACGCTGACGTTTACCAAGGCGGCCAGCAGGAGCTACACCTTCGACGTGACCGGCGCGAAGGTGACGGATTCGCATTACAAGACTACAACGATTGGAAGCTTCCCGATTAAGGTCTATGTGAGCTGCAACGGAACGAACTGCCCGTCTAAGCCCTTCACGGACGTGAATACGGCGAAGTGGTATCATACGGCGGTTGACTATGTTCTGGGCAACGGCATCATGAGCGGTACCGGTGCGACGACCTTCGGTCCCAATGTGGAGCTGACCAGAGGTATGATGGTTACGGTCCTGGGCCGCATCGCCGGCGTGGATACGTCGAAGTATACGGTCAGCAACTTTGACGATGTAAAGGCCGGAAGCTGGTACGGTCCCTATGTTGAGTGGGCGCGTCAGGAGGGCCTGGTAAGAGGCTATTCCGACGGTACCTTCCAGCCCAACAAGAGCATGACCCGTGAGGAAATGGTCTCTGTGCTGTATCGCTACTGGCTGAGCACCGGACATAAGGACAATATGGACCTGTCTGCCCTCGATGGCTTCCAGGATGCCGGGGATATTGCCCTCTATGCTGTCAGCGCTATGCGTTGGGCGGCTGCCAATGAGGTGATCCACGGTGTCAGCAGCACCAAGATCGACCCCAAGGGCCTGGCTACCCGTGCACAGTTCGCCCAGATCATTATGGGCTACCTTGAGAATCTCGACTGAAAGGAGCGCGGAATAAACAATGAAAAATTGGAATATGAAGCGGTTCCTTTCTGTGCTGATGGCTCTGTGCCTGATGATCGGCCTGCTGCCGAGTGCAGCGGTCAGAGCAGAGGATAACACCGCAAATTATCACGAGATTTCCACAGACGGCCTGCAGCCCGCCATTCAGGAGGATGCGCAGGACGAGACGCCGGAGGAAGAGGCTCCCTATACGGACACGGACATGGTTCGTGTGTTCGTGGTGCTCAAGGACAAGCCTGTCCTGGCACAGGGCTTCTCCACCCAGGGCATTGCCACGAATACGGCTGCCATGATCCAGGCAAAGTCCCTGGAGGCCAAGCAGGATGCCCTGGCGGCTACCATTTCCTCCACGGTTCTGTCCGGTGAAAAG
This sequence comes from uncultured Oscillospiraceae bacterium, assembly GCA_934569195.1. GTDB lineage: Bacteria > Bacillota > Clostridia > Oscillospirales > Oscillospiraceae > Faecousia. The sequence goes on along the minus strand of CAKTKB010000025.1, from coordinate 9,029 downwards.
CTGAATGTTCACTGGAACCTGACCCTGGCGGCTAACGCAATGTCTGTCGATCTTCCCTACGGCAAGATGGATGAGGTTGCGGCACTGAATGCTGTTGAGGCTGTTTACCTGGTCCCGCAGTATGCGCTGGACCCGCGTGAGGAGGCAGACCTGAATACGATCTCCTCCGGTACGATGGTCGGCAGCTACAATGCCTGGCTGGACGGCTATACCGGCGCGGGCAGCCGCATCGCGGTTGTGGATACCGGTCTGGATTCCGATCACCCCTCCTTCAGCGGAGCGGCCTTTGACTACAGCCTGATGGTCACCGCGACCAAGAACGACAAGCAGATCGCAGATTACGACCTGCTGGACACGGCGAAGATCGGACAGGTCCTGTCCAAGCTCCATGCATCCGAGCGGATGGAGGGGCTGACTGCAAAGGATCTGTTTATCAACGACAAGGTTGCATACGCATTCAACTATGTGGATGAGAACCTGGACATCACCCATGACAACGACAGCCAGGGCGACCACGGCACCCACGTTTCCGGTATTGCTACGGCAAACCGCTATGTGGTCAAGGCGGACGGGACCTATGGCTATGCGGACAACGGCGTGGTTGGTGTTGCCCCGGATGCACAGCTGCTGGTCATGAAGGTGTTCGGCACCAACGGCGGCGCTTACGCGGACGACTACATTGCCGCCATTGAGGACGCTCTGGTCCTGGGATGCGACAGTGTGAACCTGTCCCTGGGTTCTTCCACGGTCGGCTTCACCAAGACGGGCGAGGATTATTTCGACGGCGTTATGGCTTCCCTGGTGGAGAGCGATACGGTCGTTTGCATGTCCGCCGGTAACTCCGGCAACTGGGCAGAAGACAGCGCCAGCGGCCTGCTGTATGCCGAGGATGCCAACACCGGCCGCGTAGGCTCTCCCGGAGCATACGCAAACTCTCTGGCCGTGGCCAGCGCCGACAACATCGGCAGCACCTCCGAGTATTTCGCGGTAGCGGGTCAGAACTACACCTACGCCGATGGCGCAGGCAAGACCTTCAGCGGCGGTGCGACCTGCAAGAGCGCGGCGTTTACGACTCTGGATAAGTCCGAGGATAAGAGCGGCACCGAGTATGACTTTGTCTTTATCGGCGATCCTACCGACCCGGACGACACGGTCAAGTACGGCGGCGACAAGAGCGATTTCACCGGTACGGCCGGAAAGATCGTCCTGGTTTCCCGCGGCAACGGCGTTGCCTTTACCGATAAGCAGATCAATGCAGAGGCTGCCAAGGCCGCCGCTATTATCGTGTACAACAACGTCGAGGGATTTGATGCCATTTACGCGGCCTGCACCAAGACCCTGCCCTTCATCACCATCCGTCAGGACCAGATGCAGAGCATCCTGGCTTCTGCTACCAAGGATGAGAACGGTGTATGGGGCGGCAAGCTGACGGTTTACGGCAGCGGCGTTTACACCGACATGAATGCCACCGGCGGCCAGATCACCATGAGCAGCTTCAGCTCCTGGGGCGTTCCCGGCAACCTGACGCTGAAGCCGGAAATCACCGCGCCCGGCGGCAACATTTACTCCACTACGGATGACGGTACTTACGGCCTGATGAGCGGTACGTCTATGGCGTCTCCTTCCGCAGCCGGCATGGCCGCAGTTGTGGCGCAGTACATCCGGGAGAACAACCTGGACGAGAAGACCGGCATGACGGTCCGCGCCCTTGCCCAGAGCCTGATGATGGGTACGGCAGTCCCTCTGACGGATCCGGACACCGGCGTAGAGTATTCCCCCAGAAGACAAGGCTCCGGCCTGGGCAATGTGGAGAATGCCGTGAATGCGCCTACCTACATCACCATCGACGGCAATAATGACGGCAAGGTCAAGGCTGAGTTCGGAGACGATCCTCAGCGCACGGGCACCTACAGCTTCAGCTTCCAGGTGCATAACCTGACCAACAAGCCTGTAACCTACCAGCTCGATGCCAGCGTTTTGGCGCCGTACGTGCTGGAGGATGAGGACGGAACCAAGTACATTGCCATGAACGACACCTCCGTGGGCGCGGACGTTACCTTCATGACCGGAACCATCGGCTTCGATCTCAACGGCGACGGCCTCCTGAATACCGACGATGTCCAGGCTATCCTGAACTATGCGGTGGGTCTGGAGACGCTGCCGGATGCGGCGGCTGCCGATCTCAACGGCGACGGTCTGACGGACGAGGTGGATGCACAGATCCTCAACGACATCCTGGAGGGCGGCTCCTATGAGGGCATCACGCTCGACAGTCTGCTGAGCAACGCCTCCATCACGGTTCCTGCCAACGGAAGCATTCAGGTTACCGCAACCATGAGCCTGAACGAAGAGGGCAAGGCTTACATGGAGGAGAACTTCGCCAACGGCAACTACCTGGAGGGCTACGTTTACCTCAATGCGGTGGCAGACTCCGAGGGCAAGCTGACGGTTGGTCAGTCCATCCCCTTCCTGGCTTTCTGGGGCAACTGGACGGATTCCTCCATGTTTGACACCACCATTTATGCCGAGGATGCCTACAATGCAGACCGGCACACCTACCTTGGCCTGTCGAAGGAAAACTACTACAACCTGAGAAAGGCCAGCACAGGCTCCACCTTCAATCTGGGCCTGAACCTGTACGCCAATGACAAGGAATTCCTGGCAGACCGCACGGCGGTTCGTCCGGGAGACACGCTGATGACCATGACCTACAGCCTGATCCGGAACGCGGAGGCCGTGTACTACACGATCCGCAATGCGGAGACCGGCGAGGTTTACTTCAGCAAGGATTACGACAGCGAGTACGGCGCCTTCTATTACACCAACGGCGGCTACTGGGCCAACACGGCAACCACCAAGGGTATCAGCTGGAAGTTTACGGATAACGAGGGCAATCCTCTGCCCAACAATACCAAGCTGGAGCTGGACCTGACGGCAGTGCCGGAGTACTACAAGGCCGACGAGGACGGCAATTACACCGGCCTGGGCAAGGGCGCGACCTGGAGAACCCTGGTTACGGTGGACGATGAAGCGCCCGCAGTGACGCAGATGTTCTTCTCCAGCGACCCTGCCGGCAACAAGCTGATCAACATCTCTGCACAGGATAATCAGTACATCGCAGCCATTCAGCTGGCTACGACCGAGGGCAAGCTGATCGGGACCCTGTCTCCCAACCAGCAGACTGCCAATGAAAAGCTGAATCTGTCCATCAATGTGGCCGGTATCAACCAGGATAAGGTTATTGTTGCGGTTGTCGACTACGCCGGAAACCTCCGGGCTTATGAGCTGGAGCTGGGTCTCGGCGGCGGTGACGACGGCGGTGACGACGATAAGCCCGCCACTGATCTGAACGGCTTCTTCGCCTACAGCACGACGAGCAAGGGCTGGGTGCGCTTTGAGGCGGACACGGCCAATAGCCCGGAGATCGCGGCCGAGTCGGATATCGCATTTGCTTCCGCGGAATATGTGGACGGCTACACCGTCGCCTGCTCTACGGATGGCTACCTCTATGTGATGCAGCACGGCAAGTTTGAGCCGACGCGTGTGTGCTCTGTCAACGGCGTGCTGATCGACATGGCTTACAACAAGGCCGACGGCAACCTCTACGCTATGGCTGCGCTGAACGGCGAGGACGGTGGGCCGGAGTATGGCAAGCTGGTTAAGGTGGATATCTACAATGGTATTCTCACCGAGGTCGGAACCATTACCAGCGCTGAAATGCCCAGTTCTCGTTCCGGTGAGCTGCCTCAGACGCTGGCTTGCAGCGATGACGGCACGTTCTACACGGTTAACGCATCTACCAGCAACTCTTATCTCTATAGCTTCCGCCTGAACGACGACGGAACCATCGGCGAGCTGACCAAGGTTGGCAAGACCGGCTTTAAGGCAAATTACCTCCAGTCCATGGCGGTTGACCACACCACGGGCGAGCTGTACTGGGCACAGTTTGTTCAGGCCAGCTCCTGGGGCAAGCCCACCTGCAAGCTTGTTAAGCTGAATCTTGAGACCGGCGTTGGCACGGCAGTGACCGATCTGCCCGGCGAAACCACCAGCCTGTACATTGTGCGGGGTCAGGGCGGCAGCACCGGCAAGACGGACCGGCCCGAGCGTGTGCAGATGACCACCCGCGAGCTGACGCTCTACAGCGGCAACCAGTTCGCTCTGGAGGCATATGTGACGCCTTGGAACCTGAAGGATCGTTCCATCGTCTGGACCTCCTCCAATGAGGCAGTCGCTAAGGTCAGCAGCAACGGCGTTGTCACGGCTGTTGCGGAAGGCTCCGCTGTGATCACCGCTGCGTCCAAGCTGGACGAGACGGTCTATGCGACCTGCCAGATCACGGTTGAGCAGAACAACACGACGCTGTCCGGCGTTGTCCATGACGCGGACGGAAATGCTTATTTCGCGGATATCGACGTGGATACGGCCAACTACACCATCGTTTCCGATGCTGCCGAGCAGGAGTACTTCTCCGTGGTTCGCTACGGCGACAAGCTGCTTGCTTCCGGCGACGGCGAGCTGTATTACGTGGATCCGGAGAACGGCTATGCCTCCGAAGAGGCGTGCTACACGGGCGACCTGTTCATCTCGGATATGACCTACTGCCCGAGCCTGGATATCACCCTGGGTACTTACGGCTATAACCTGCTGCTGGTGGATCCCACGCAGCCGAACGGCTATGTAGGCGGATGGAATCTGAAGAATAGATTCTCCAGCATTGCGGGCGTTGCCTACGCAGGCCACGACAGCACCTACACCTACGTCTATCTGCTCTCCGGCACGGGTACGATCTACCTGATGGGCATCACGCAGGAGAATGGAAGCTATATACTCAACATGATCAACGTGATTACCACGCCCTCGTCCCTGTCGATCAACGGTCAGTATTTGTACCAGTCCCTGTATTACGATATGGAGACCGGCTGGATTTACTGGGCACGCTTTGACGGCAACGATACTTCCAGCATGATTGCCATCAACGAGGAGACCGAAGAGGTCGTACTCCGCGGAACCTTCTCCGATGAGGCTTACCCTGTTGTCGGCCTGTATGACGCGAAGGCAAGCGTGACGGATCTCGACCGTACCGGCGACTTCGACCTCAGCGAGATCTGCCGGATTGCGCCGAGTATGGAAAACGGCGAGACGATGACGGCGCTCCCTGCCGGGAGCCTCCCCGTGCTGGAGCATTAAGCTCAGAATAGGAGGAAACCATGAAACAACTGATGAAGCGGACGCTGTCCGTCCTGCTGGTTGTTTGCCTCCTGTGCACCATGATCCCCTCTGCCTTCGCGGCAGAGGGTGACGGGTTCACGGATGTGGGCGAGCACTACTGGGCACGGGACGCGATCTATGAGGCCATTGAGGCCGGCTATTTCAAGGGCGTGAGCGACACGGAATTCGATCCGGAAGGAACGATGACCCGCGCCATGCTGGTGGCCGTTATGGCCCGCGTGGTCGGTGCGGATGTGGATAACGATGCACCTACCGGCTTTACCGATGTCCCCTCCGGAAAGTGGTACTCCGGCGCGATTGCCTGGGCCGCTGAGAACGGTCTGGTCAGCGGTTACGGCGACGGCACGTTTGCACCTTACCGGGCGGCATCCCGTCAGGAGACTGCGGCGATTTTCCTGCGCCTGCTGAACCTGCTGGATAAGACGCTGCCTGCCGTTCAGCCTCAGAGAGACTTTACGGACGTAGCCGATATTTCCGCATTTGCCATGGAGGCTGTCAAGACCATGCAGATGGGCGGCGTTCTGGCCGGCTATACGGATGGCAGCTTCCGCCCCTGGAAGAGCATTACCCGCGCGGAGGCGGCTGCTCTGATTACCCGCCTGATGAAGGCCGCACAGGACAAGGAGCCGGAGCCTACCGAGCCGACTCCTACGGAGCCTGAACCCACCGAGCCGCACGGCCCGATCAAGGTTACCTTTGTTTCCAAGTACAGCAAGGCCTATGTGGACGGAAAGCCCGTTGCAGAGCTGACCCTTCCCGAAGGCGTGAATTTCGTAGAGTTCATTGCACGTGCGGATGACGGATACGAGGTCTACAACGTTACAGCGACCAGCGGCCGCCTGGCAAACGAGGGCCTGAACTACATCCTTGCCGGTCTGACGGAGGATGTGACGGTCACGCTGAATGACGGCCTGACCAAGCACACGGTGATTTTCAACGCCGGCAACGGCACGGAGCCTGAGCAGGTAGCGGTCATCCATGGCGAGACGGTTGCCAAGCCCGAGGACCCCACGAGAGAGGATGATACCTTCCTGGGCTGGCACACCGGCAGCGGCGAGGAGTGGGATTTCTCCAAGCCGGTTATGAGCAACATGACCCTGTTTGCATACTGGCTCAACGATACCTATGTGGATGCCACCGTGTATCTGGACGGCGTGAACGGCAGCGATGCCAACAACGGCCTGACGGAGGATACACCTGTCAAGACCTTTGCCGCAGCTGCGGCTCTGATTTCCCCGAAGACGTCCAACGGCGTCATCTGGGTGATGCACACCATGACGGTTCTGGACGAGCAGACCTGGGACCTGAGCGGACGGGACTGCGTTGTCAAGCGTGCTCCTTCCTGCACGGGCAACATGATCAGCGTGGACGGCGGCAGCCTGACGCTGTCCAATGTGACCATTGACGGCAACGCGGATGCGTTTAAGTCTCTCTCTGTGTCGGCTCCTGCCAACAATGCCATCTACCTCCAGAACGGCGCAACGCTGACGATGGATGGCGCGGCGGTTACCAACTGCTTTGGCGCACAGGGCGGCGCTTTCTATGTGAAGGATTCCACCCTGGTGATGAACAGCGGCAAGATCGCTGACAATACTTCCAAGTTTACCGGCGGCGCGATTTATATTACCGCCAGCAGCAAGACTGCCAGCGCTACCTTTACCATGAACGGCGGCGAGATTTCCGGCAATGTGGGCGGTTCCGTTGCAGCTGTTCTGAATGTAAACGGCAGCAACCCCGTGTACATCAACCTGCTGGGCGGCGTGATCGAGAACAATGTTCTGAATTCCACCAGCGCCTCCTCCTGCGCTTTCTCCGTTACGAATAACGGTACGGAGACGACGATCGGCGGCGTTACGATTCGCGGAAATCTGAAGAACAACGGCGAGACCCTGAATGCCGCAACCATCAGCGGACGGGGCGTCTCCCTGATTCCTACGGACAAGACGGACATTCAGGATCCCTTCTATCTGAACAACGGCTTCTCGTCCGGAAAGACCTCTGCCATTCGGGTCCCTGAGGGCCTGAGCAAGCTCCAGGGCAAGGTGCCTATCCTCCTGGCGAAGGAGTTCGTGGGCGCATGCACGATCTGGGGCGGCACCGGCGAGGATGCCTATGCGCTTCAGCAGAGCGACCTGGATAAGGTCAATGTGCTCAACGGTATCGAGGGCGCCTATTATCTGGAAGTCAACGAAGAGAACTGCGCCGTGTTTGAAGAGGTCAAGACGAACGACATCGTTGTTTACCTCAGCGGCAACGGCAAGGATACGAACGACGGTCTGACGGTTTCTACCCCTGTGCAGACCTTCGATAAGGCAAAGGAAGTCCTGCAGCAGCAGATCGACGCGGCAGAGAACATCCCCGAGGATGCGAACTTTGTCATCTCCCTGGTTTACCGGGTCCAGATCAAGGAAGACTGCACGCTGAGCTTCTCTGAGTTCGGCGAGAATGCGGCACGCTGTGTGGTGCGCCGGGATGCGACGAACACCTCGTCTTACATGTTCGATATCCAGAACCATGCCAATGTCACCATTGAGAATTTCCGGGTTGACGGAAACAACAAGTACCTGAAGGCCGGCGTCAGCTCCTGCTTCACGATCAGCGGCGGTGCACAGGTCACGGTAAATGACGGCGTGGAAGTGTTTGACATGATCTTCTCCGCCAGCGCCGGCGTTTTCAGCCTGGGTGCAGGCGATCAGCAGACTACGCTGACCATCAACGGCGGCTGGTACCATGACCTGACGGGTTACAACGGTGTGTTTGTTTTCGGATCCGGAACCTCTCTGAGCTGGTACACGCCCGGAAAGTGTGTGATCAACGATTGCCTGGTGGAGAACATCACCGGCACCTTCGGAACGATTCATGCCTACAAGTTCGTGGATGTTGAGATCAACGGCGGTATCTTCCGGGATATCACCATGAAGAACGAAGTCGGTGTGCTGGCTGCCGTAAACGGTGATGCCAATGCTACGCTGACGATCAATCCGACTCCGGCTGGCCAGACGGCACAGCTTGACGGTGATATCTACCTGATCAACACCAAGAGCGACAGTGACGGCAATGAGAATCAGACGGAGGACGGCTATCTGATCATCGGCGGCGCCCTGGATCACGATGTGACCCTGGTGGGCAACCGGATGGTGTGGGGCACCACGGTTGCGGTCGGCGCGGACGGCTATGCACTGACGAAGGAGGACCTGGCGCATGTGCATGTGGTCAGCGGCGATACTTTGATCCTGAAGGAAAAGACCAACAGCATCGAAATCGCAAAGACCCGCTGATTGAATTGCTGATCGGAGCTTCTGTCCGATAGAAGCAAACAAATACCATATTGCAAAAAGGGACGCTGTGTGCAGCCGAAAGGCCGGACGCAGCGTCTTTTTTGTAGGATTGGCAAATTTGCGATTTATGCTTGCAATTTTTGCGGAATAACGATATAATAAGCTGATTCATTTTCATTATTCGAGGTTTCGCTGTGTACTTAAAAAGTTTGGACATTCAAGGCTTCAAGTCGTTTCCGGATAAAACGTGCATCCGGTTTGGCGACGACATCACGGCCATTGTCGGACCGAATGGGTCCGGAAAATCCAATATTTCCGATGCGGTACTGTGGGTGCTGGGCGAGCAGAGCAGCAAAACGCTCCGGGGAGCGAAGATGGAGGACGTGATTTTCGGCGGCACACAGAAGCGTCCGGCCCAGGGCTTTGCGGAGGCAACGCTGACGCTGGACAACAGCGACCGGGGACTGCCCTATGATGCCGACGAGGTTATGATCACCCGGCGGTATTACCGCTCCGGGG
>CAKTKB010000024.1 GCA_934569195.1 uncultured Oscillospiraceae bacterium | reverse complement strand
GTTCCGGAAGGCATTCGGTTTTGAGTTTGACCAGGTGCCGGAGGACGGCGGCCGGGGAAAATGCGTTTTCCAGATTCACACGGCGAAAAAGCTGGATGCCATCTTGGATTCCTTCGGATTCTCCAGCCGGAGCACCTTGTCCCTTCATGTGAATTTCCCGGTTGTTGAGGAGCCGTGCTGTAAGACGGCCTTCCTGCGCGGTGCGTTTCTGGCGGGAGGCTCGGTGACGGACCCGAGCAAGGGGTATCATATTGAGCTGATGACTACCCACCAGAGCGTGGCCAGGGAGACCTGTACATTGATGGAGGATGTGCTGGGCTTTTACCCGAAGAGTGCGGCGCGGAGCGGCGGACAGGTGCTCTATCTGAAGCAAAGCGAGCAGATCAGCGACTTTTTGACTTATCTGGGTGCGCCGGTGGCAGCCATGGGCATTATGGAGGCGCGTCTGGAGAAGGAATTGAGCAACCGGGTGAACCGCCGCTGCAACTGCGACGATGCAAATATTTCCAAGGTCGTGGAGGCTGCGCAGGAGCAGCTTGCGGCCATTCGCACGCTCAGGATGCAGGGCAGGCTGGAGCACCTTCCCGGTAAGCTGCTGCAGGCGGCGAATGCGCGGGAGCAGAACCCGGAATCTACCCTGGCGGAGCTTGCGGCGCTCATGGACCCGCCTATCAGCAAGCCCGCAATGAACCACCGGCTTCAGCGGTTGGTGCAGCTGTCGGAGGAGGTAGCGCAATGAGCTTTGTGCATCTGCACGTACATAGTGAATACAGCCTGCTGGACGGAGCCTGCCGGATCGACCGGATGATGGACCGGGTAAAGGAGCTGGGGCAGGACGCGATTGCCATAACGGACCACGGCGTCATGTATGGCTGCATCGATTTCTACAAGGCGGCAAAGGCCGCCGGGATCAAGCCCATCATCGGATGCGAGGTTTACGTGGCCCGCCGGGGCATGACGGACCGGATTCACGGCATCGATAATGATCCATACCATCTCGTCCTGCTTTGCGAGAACCGGACGGGATACGAAAACCTTTGCTTTTTGGTCTCCCGAGCGTTTATTGACGGCTTTTACGGAAAGCCGCGGGTGGATCTGGAGCTTTTGCGGCAGCACCATGAGGGGCTGATAGCACTGTCGGCCTGCCTGGCAGGCGCCATTCCCCAGTACCTGATCCATGAGGAGTATGACAGCGCCAAGGCATATGCGCTGAAGCTGGCGGAAATCTTTGGGCCGGATCACTTTTATCTGGAGCTTCAGGATCACGGAATCGATCTCCAGCGGCCGGTCAATCAGGGGGTTATGCGCCTGGCACGGGAGACCGGGCTTCCGCTGGTGGTGACGAACGACGCGCACTACCTTCGCAAGGAAGATGCCAGGATGCAGGATGTGCTGCTGTGCATTCAGACGGGGAAAACGGTGGATGACCCCAACCGGATGAAGTTCCAGACGGAGGAGTTTTATCTGAAAAGTGAGCAGGAGCTTCGGCTCTTGTTTCCCAATTGCCCGGAAGCCTTTGAAAATACGGTCCGGATTGCCCAGCGGTGCAATGTGGAGTTTACCTTTCACGAGTACCACCTGCCGTCCTTCCCGGTCCCCGAGGGATATACCAACGAGGCGTTCTTCCGAAAGCTCTGTGAGGATGGCTTCCGTGAGCGCTATCCGGACCCGCCTGAGAGCTACCGGGAGCGGCTGGCCTATGAGATCAATGTCATCAGCACAATGGGGTACGTCAATTACTATCTCATTGTGTGGGATTTTATCCGCTATGCAAAGGAGTCTGGGATCCCGGTAGGGCCCGGGCGCGGTTCCGGCGCAGCCTCCATTGTGGCGTACTGTATGCATATTACTGAGGTCGATCCGATGAAATATGCACTGATTTTTGAACGCTTTCTGAATCCGGAGCGGGTCAGTATGCCGGACTTCGATACGGACTTCTGCCAGGAGCGGCGGGGAGAGGTCATTGAATATGTCATGCGCAAGTACGGGGCTGACCATGTTGCGCAGATTGTGACCTTCGGTACGATGGCGGCCCGGGGCGCGATTCGGGATGTGGGACGCGCGCTGAATTTCTCCTATGCCGAGACGGATGTGGTGGCCAAGCTGGTTCCGACCACGCCCCATATTACCCTCAAGGAAGCGATGGAGGCATCGCCCCGGCTGAAGGAAATGTACGATTCCGACGAGCGGGTGCGGGGACTGATCGACACGGCCCGGGCTTTGGAGGGAATGCCCCGCAATTCCTCCACCCACGCTGCGGGCGTTGTCATTACGGCGGACCCGGTGTGTACGTATGTGCCCCTTTCCCGCAATGATAATACCATCGTCACGCAGTACACCATGACGACGATAGAAGAGCTGGGCCTGCTGAAAATGGACTTTCTGGGCCTGCGGAACCTGACGGTCATTGAGGATGCGCAGAAGGATATCCGCAGATTGGTGCCCGACTTTGATATCAAGACGGTCCCGGACGATGACGCGCAGACCTTTGCCATGCTGACGGAGGGAAAGACCCAGGGCGTATTCCAGCTGGAATCTGCCGGTATGACGGGGGTTTGCGTCAATATGAAGGCAAGCTCCATCGAGGACATCACGGCAATCGTCGCCCTGTATCGCCCCGGTCCCATGGATTCCATACCGACCTTTATTGCTAATAAGCTGGACCCCTCAAAAATTCGCTATAAGACGCCCAGACTGGAGCCAATTCTCCGGGTCACCTATGGCTGCATTGTCTATCAGGAGCAGGTGATCGAGATTTTTCGGACTCTCGGCGGCTATACCATGGGACAGGCGGATAATATCCGCCGGGCCATTTCCAAGAAAAAGATGAAAATCATAGCAGAGGAACGAAAAACTTTTGTCTATGGAGACTCCGCGCGAAACATTTCCGGCTGCATCGCAAACGGTATCAGCGAGCAGGCGGCCCAGTCGATCTATGACGAGATCGTAGATTTTGCCAATTATGCCTTTAACAAGGCCCATGCCGTGTGCTATGCGATTGTTGCCTACCAGACGGCCTACCTGAAGTGCCACTATCCAAAGCAGTATATGGCGGCGCTTATGACCTCCGTCCTGGATTCGGCGGAAAAGATTTCCGGCTACATCAGCGAGTGTAAGGAGATGGGCATTCCGACCCTGCCGCCGGATATCAACCATTCGGAGGATCCGTTTGTTGTGGAGGGAGACGGGATTCGATTTGGCTTGGGAGCTGTCCGCAACCTGGGTCACGGCCTGATCCGCAGCATTGTTGCACGCAGACAGGAGGGCGGCCCCTTCCGTTCACTGGAGGATTTCGTGCAGCGCATGGGTGAGGGAGAGCTGAACAAACGCGCCGTCGAGAATCTGATCAAATGCGGCGCGATGGATGGCTTCGGCAACCACCGGAGCGCGCTGCTGGCAGTGTATGAGACGCTGATGGACAGCATTGCCGGCAGCCGGCGGCGGAATCTGGAGGGACAGATGGGCCTGTTTTCTCTGCTGCCTGACGGCGGGCAGACGGACAGCATTCCCATTCCGGACATACCGGAGCTGAGCCGGGGCGACCTTATGGTCATGGAGAAGGAGACGACCGGCATTTACCTTTCCGGCCATCCCATGGACGATTACCGGCAGTATCTGACCGGCTCCAATGTGGTTCCCATTGCCGCGCTGACGGAGGAAGGGAGCAGCTACCGGGACGACCAGATCGTCAGCGTGGCGGGAATCGTGCAGAACCTGAAAATGAAAACGACCCGCAACAATTCCATGATGGCTTACCTTACGGTGGAGGACGACACGGCGGCCATTGAGATGCTGGCTTTTTCCAATGTTATGAACCAGTACGGCGGCTATCTCAGGGAAAATACGCCTGTCGTCGTGACAGGCAGGCTGTCCATCCGGGAGGAAAAGGAGCCGCAGATTGTTATCAACCGGGCAAGGCCCATTACGGACTATTCCCAGGGGGAACGGCCGGATACGGAGCGGCCGCAGAAGGTGTCCTACCCTCCGGAGACGCGGCTGTATCTGCGTCTGCCGGACCAGAAGGGGAAGCTGTATCCTAAAATTCGCTCCATATTGAACATGTTCCCCGGACCCTACCAGGCGGTCCTGTACTTTGAGGATACCAGGCAGCGCCGCGGGACCCACTGCGACCTGGCGGGGAGTATGCTCGGAGAGCTGAAGCGCGTCCTGGGAGAAGAAAACATTGTGCTGAAATAGCTTTCTTTTTAGGGGGGATTGTGCTATAATATCCGGAGTAGAAGGAAAATCCAAGCACAGGGAGAATCAAAACACGATGAAGCGATTTGTGAGCCTCTTGGGGCTGTTTGCTATAGCCGTGCTCCTGCTGGGCGGCTGCGCAATGCGCACGGTGGACCAGATGTACTGTCTGCCGAAGCGCTCGGAGGAGTATAACAGCGTGCAAAGCGCCATTGACCGGGAGATGGCATCGCTGGAATATTGCGCGCCGCTGTCGGGAGAGCATCAGCAGTCCGTCCAGATGGCGGATCTGACCGGAGACGGCGTGCCGGAGTATATCCTTTTTGCCAAAGGCTCCGGAGATAAGCCGCTGCGCATTCTTGTGTTCCGCCAGACGGGGGACGACTATACGCTCGCTTGGAGCATCCAAAGCTCCGGCACGGCCTTTGAGCAGGTGGAGTATGCACAGATGGATGATCGGGACGGCCTGGAGATGGTCGTCGGATGCCAGCTGAGCAACCAGGTTTTGCGCTCGGTGAGCGTTTACAGCTTTGCCGACGGGCAGGATGCGAAGATGCTGTCGGTGAATTATACCCGCTTTCTGACCTATGATCTGGACGGAGATGCTTTGTCCGAGCTTCTGGTGCTCCGTCCGGGGCAGCAGGAGGTGGATAACGGCGTGGCGGAGCTTTACAGCTTCCAGCAGGGACAGGCCCGGCGGTCCACGGAGGTGGCCATGTCGGAGCCGGCGGACCAGATCAAGCGGATTGTTACCGGGCGGCTGGAGGATGGCCCGAGCGCCGTGTTTGTGGCCAGCCTGGCCGGAGAAAATGCCATCATTACCGACGTGTTTTCCGTTATCAAAGGGAGCTTTACCAATGTCTCCCTTTCCAATGAATCCGGTACCAGTGTGCAGACGCTGCGCAGCTATTACGTCTATGCGGACGATATCGATGAGGACGGTGTGGTGGAGCTGCCGAGTCTTGTGGCGGCAGTCCCCTCCCGCACGACTGACCCGGAGCAGCAGTATCTGGTGCGCTGGTATGCCATGACCGCATCCGGCGCAGAGGTGGATAAGCTGTTTACCTATCACAATTTTGCTGACGGATGGTATTTGCAGCTGGATGCGGATATGGCAAGCCGTGTGGAGGTCCTGCGGGAGCAGGAGGGCAGCGCGGCAGTAAGCTACAGCTTCTACGTGTGGGACGATAGCTACGCGCAGCAGGATAAGGTGCTGACGCTGTATGTCCTTACAGGCGACGACCGGGAGGACGAGGCAGCGCGGGACAATCGGTTTGTGGTTTACTCCACAGATCATACGATCTATGCCGCACGTCTGGAGGCGGCCGGCGCAGTGCAGGGGCTGACATCCGAGGAGGTCGGCCAGGCATTTCATTTGATTCACAGGGACTGGAAAACAGGAGAGACGTAAGGGGAACGCTATGAAGAAAGTATTGATTTTAGAGGATGAGGTGAATATCCGCAGCTTTGTTGTCATCAATCTGCGCCGGGCCGGATATGACGCCATTGAGGCGGGCACAGGCAGGGAGGCGTTGGAAAAGCTGAAGGAGAATCCGGACATTGGCGTGGCGATTCTGGATATCATGCTGCCGGATATCGACGGCTTTGAGGTCTGCCGCAACATCCGCGCTACCAGCAAGCAGATCGGCATCATCATGCTGACGGCCCGTGCCCAGGAAATGGACAAGGTAACGGGACTGATGACGGGGGCGGATGACTATGTAACAAAGCCCTTTTCTCCGGCAGAGCTTACGGCGCGGATCGACGCGCTGTACCGGCGGATCGGCGGAGACAGCATGGCAAGCTCAGAGCTGCTAAGCCAAGGCCCATTTGTGATGAACACGCGTAACCATACGCTGGAGAAGAACGGAAACAGAATTCGTCTGACCCAGGTGGAATACGCAATTCTGAGACTTTTTATGCAGAATCCCGGAAGAGCATTGTCCCGGGAGGACATCCTCGCAGCGGTGTGGGGAAAGGACTATGAGGGCGAGCTGAAAATCGTGGACGTGAATATCCGCCGCCTGAGAATCAAGATTGAGGATGACACGGCCAACCCGACCTACATCACGACGGTGTGGGGCTTTGGCTACAAATGGGGCGCGTGAGAGCAGTGGGCAAAAAAAAGAAGCTGAAAAAATCCGGTGGACTTCGCAGACGCTGGATGGTGAACACCATCGGAATCGTCAGTGCAATCGGCGTGGTGTGTATTTTTGCGATTACGCTCTATTTTGCGGCGTACTATTATTCCAACCTGGAATCGGATATGCGCTACCGGGCCAAGACAACGGCGGATTTTTTTGCAGACTACATCGGTCAGGATTACGATGCTTATTATCAGTCCTGCATTACGTATGCCAGGACATTTGAATATCGGAACGATATAGAGCTTCAGTTTATCAACAGCTCGGGGCAGATCGTGGCCTCCTCCTGCGGCCAATGGGTGGGACCCAATCCCACTACGCCGGACATCCAGAAGGCCATGAGCAATCGCGGAATCGAGCCGTATGTCGGGGTGAACCCGGACACGGGGGAGCGGATCATGGCGGTATCCTGCCCTATGATATACAGCAACGGCGAGGTTATCGGCGTGCTGCGATATGTGACGTCCACCCGCATTCTGGACAGACAGATTTTTCAGGCTGCCTTTACCGCCCTTACGGTCTGCCTGGTGGTTTTGCTGGTCGTCATATTGAGCAGTGAATATTACATCCGCACCATTTTGGTGCCATTGGCGGAAATTACGGAAAAGGCGAAAAAAATTGCCGCCGGAAGCTATGGCGTCCAGATTCAAAGGCGGTATGACGACGAGATCGGAGATCTGGCCCAAACAATCAACGAATTGTCCGGGAAAATCAGCCAGAATGAGCGGGTCCAGGCGGAGTTTATTTCGTCCTTGTCCCATGAGCTGCGTACACCGCTCACGGCCATTAACGGCTGGACGGAGACGCTCCTGTCCTCTGAGGGGCTGGACGATCAGACGCGCCGCGGACTGCGCATTATTTCCCGTGAGGCTAAGCGCCTGACGGAGATGGTCGTGGATTTGTTGGACTTCACCCGGATTCAGGATGGACGCATGACGCTGAATGTGGAGCAGGCGGATATCCGCGGGGAGTTTGAGGATACGGTCTACATGTATGGCAGCCGCCTCCACCAGGATGGGATTACGCTGACCTACCTGGACAATGACGACGATATTCCTGAGATTCCCTGCGATCCCAAGCGAATGCGGCAAGTGTTTTTGAACATTCTGGACAATGCGGCAAAGCACGGCGGCGAAGGAAAGAAAATTGAAGCATCCATTCACTTAGAGGGTGATTCGGTCGTGATTCGAGTGCGGGATTACGGCCCGGGCATTCCGGAGGACGAAATCCCGCTGGTCAAGAAGAAATTTTATAAAGGCAGCTCCAAGGCCCGAGGGACCGGAATCGGCCTTGCGGTTTGCGATGAAATCGTGGAAATGCACGGCGGTACGCTGACGTTGGAAAATGCGCAGGGCGGCGGCACACTGGTGACCGTCCGTATTCCGGCAGCGCAGTGAGAAAGGCTCTGTTTATGGATAAAAAGAAAGCACAACCACAGGAAAAATTCAAGACCATGATCGGCGGACAGGCGCTCATCGAGGGAATCCTGATGCGCGGACCGGAAAAGGACGCCATCGTGATCCGCGGAAAGGACGGTATGCACACGGAGGTGCAGCAGCGCAGGCTCCCGCCGGATGGTTCGGTCCTGAAGTGGCCGCTGATCCGCGGCGTGTATGGCTTCCTGGATGCGCAGACGGTGGGCGTGAAAGCACTGATGCGCTCAGCGGACCTGTCGCCGGAGGAATCGGAAGGGGAAGGAGAAAAGGTTTCCAAGTTCGATGCCTGGCTGGAGAAAAAGCTGGGAAGTGAAAAATTCCAGAAAGCACTGGTATCCTTTGCAGTTTTGATGGGCGTGTGCCTGTCCGTGGTGCTCTTTTTCCTTTTGCCCATGCTCCTGGGTGGGATTTTTTACCGCTGGGTCCAGAGCAATCTGCTGCGCAACCTGATTGAAGGCGCCTTCCGAATGGTCATCTTTATGGCATACATGATCGGAATATCGAAGATGCCGGACATGCGCAGACTTTTTTCCTACCACGGCGCGGAGCATAAAACGATTCGCTGCTATGAAGCGGGACTGCCGCTGACGGTGGAAAATGTGCGTAAGATGACACGCTTTCACCCCCGGTGCGGGACGAGCTTTCTGCTGGTTGTGATGCTGCTGTCGATCTTGATTTTCTCTGCGGCTTCCTCTGTGCTGTTGGCCCTGGCCCCCGGCTTGCGGGCGATGAGCGGAAGCGTGCTGTATCAAGTGATTATGATTCTCTTTAAGCTGCTGCTGATTCCGTTGGTCGTCGCGGTCAGCTATGAGATGAACCGGTGGATCGGCAGACACGACAATGTTTTTACCCGCGTATTGACGGCACCCGGAATGTGGTTCCAGAATTTCACCACAAACGAGCCGGACGACAGTATGATCGAAGTGGGAATTGCGGCTGTGACGGCCGTCCTCCCGGAGAAGGAGGGGAGCGACCGGTGGTGAAGACCTATGCGCAGCTCTATCTGGAGGCCCGGGAGACGCTGATGCGTCACGGAGAGCAGCCCCAGGATGCGGGGTTCCTTGCAAGAAATCTGCTGTGCCACGCGGTCGGGCAGCCCCAGGAGGTGGTGCTGGCGGACAGAGAGCGATGTGCGACGGATAAAGAGCGGGGGACGATGGCATCTCTCGTCGGCAGAATTATAGACGGAGAACCCCTGGCCTATGTGCTTGGCGAATGGGACTTTTATGGCCTGACGCTTCATGTTGACAGAAATGTCCTGATTCCTCGGGATGATACCTGTGCAGTAACGGAGCTGGCCATTCAGCAGGCGCTGTTTTTAGAAAAGGATCCGCGGATTCTGGACCTATGTACCGGTTCCGGGTGTATCGGACTGGCGGTGGCTACGCGAGTGAAGGATGCGCGTGTCACACTGGCGGACCTATCCCGGGATGCCTTGGCGGTCGCAAAAAGAAATGTTACGGACTTGAAGCTTTCCGGCCGCGTCTCCTGCGTGCAGGCGGACGCACTGGCCGCCGCCCCGGCGTTTTTGGGGCGGTTTGATTTGATTGTCTCCAATCCGCCTTATGTAACGGCGGCAGAGATGGAAGCACTTCCGAAAAGTGTCAAGCACTTTGAACCGCCGATGGCTCTTTACGGTGGAGAGGACGGACTGAACTTCTACCGCTCCATTGCCGAACATTATCGCGGATCGCTGAAGACGGGCGGATATCTGTGCCTGGAGTTCGGAATGGGCCAGGGGGATGCGGTTTGCCGGATTTTGCGGGAGAACGACTTCTCCATTTTGGAACGGAAAAAGGATTTTCATGACGTAGAGCGGGCAGTGCTTGCTCAATACAGCGGAAAGGATAGATAAAACCATGGCAACCAAGAAGACGACTTATGAGGCGCCCGCTCCGGCATCCGACAAGAAAAAAGCGCTGGAGACAGCCCTGGCTCAGATTGAGAAAAACTACGGAAAGGGTACGGTCATGCGTCTGGGAGACCGGCCGGATATGAACGTAGACTATATTCCCACAGGCTCCCTGGCGCTGGACGCGGCCCTGGGAATCGGCGGCGTTCCCAAGGGACGCATTATTGAGATTTATGGGCCGGAATCCTCCGGTAAGACCACGTTGGCGCTGCATATCCTGGCAGAGGCGCAGAAGCGGGGCGGGGAGGTCGCTTTCGTGGATGCGGAGCATGCCCTGGACCCGGTTTACGCCGCAGCGTTGGGCGTGGATACGGATAATATGCTGGTTTCTCAGCCGGATACGGGGGAGCAGGCACTGGAAATCACCGACGCGCTGGTCCGCTCCGGCGCAGTCGACGCCGTGGTGGTGGACTCTGTGGCAGCGCTGACACCCCGGCAGGAGATCGAGGGAGACATGGGCGACACCTTTGTGGGCCTGCAGGCCCGGCTGATGTCCCAGGCGCTGCGGAAGCTGGCAGGTACCATTGCGAAAACAAACTGTGTCGTCATTTTCATCAACCAGCTGCGTATGAAGATCGGCGTCATGTACGGAAACCCCGAGACGACCACGGGCGGCAACGCGCTGAAGTTTTACGCATCCGTGCGTCTGGACGTGCGGCGCGTGGAGGCCATCAAGGAGGGCAGCAATATCATCGGCAATAAGACGCGGGTGAAGGTTGTTAAAAATAAGGTTGCGCCGCCCTTCCGCGAAGCGTATTTTGACATTCTCTACGGTCAGGGCATCAGCAAATGGGGCGAGATGGTGGATCTGGCGGTGCAGCTGGATATCATTCAGAAGAGCGGAAGCTGGTTCTCTATGGGAGACGAGCGCATCGGCCAGGGCAAGGACAGTGTGAAGGCTTATTTGCAGTCCAATCCGGAGATTGCGCAGCGTGTGGAGCAGCAGGTGCGGGACAATCTGTGGAAGCTGCAAGGAGCAGGCGCAAAGGCACCTGCCAAGCCCGCAGAAAAGCCGGTTGCTGTGAGCGCCGACGATTTTAACGATGAAAATTGAGCATATCGCTTCCAAGCCGGATCGCGCGGGGCGGTACTGGGTTCGCTTTTCGGATCAAAGTACGCTGGGCGTTTATCGTCAGACCGTGGAGGATTTTGAACTTTTTCCGGGGAAAACGCTTACGGATGAGGAGATGGGGGCGCTGCGTCAGGAAGCGGGGAAGATGTCCGCGAGAATGCGCGCAGTCCGGATCCTGACCGCCTCCAATGTATCCAGCCGGGACTTGCAGCAGCGGCTGATTCGCAAGGGGGAGAACCCGGAGCAGGCACAGGAAGCGGTTGCCTGGATGACGGAGAAAAATCTGCTGGACGACAGTCAGACCGCTGCACAGATTGTGGCACGCTGCGTTGCCCGCGGTTACGGCGTTTCTCGGGCGCGGCAGATGCTATATGAAAAACAGATTCCCCGGGAGCTTTGGGATGAAGCGCTGGCGTCCTATCCGGATCAGCTGGAAAAAATCGTAGCGTTTCTTAGGGAACGGTTGGAGGCACATCCGCAGCAGAGAGATATCAAGCGGGCGACGGATGCCCTGCAGCGCAGGGGGCACAGCTGGAACGACATCCGCCGCGGCCTGAACTGCGTGCTCCAGGATGGAGATTTTCAGGAGGAAGTGTAAGCAATGGCAACAATTGGATTCATATCCCTGGGATGTGCAAAGAACCAGGTGGACTGTGAGCGCATGATATATCGTGTGCAGGAGGCCGGATACGAGGTCAGCGCGGGAATTGAAGGCTGTGATGTGGTGGTGATCAATACCTGCGGCTTTATCGATTCGGCCAAGTCCGAGGCGATTGACCACATCTTGATGGCCGGAAACCTGAAGGCCCAGGGGCAGATCGGGAAAATTCTGGTGACGGGATGCCTGTCTCAGCGCTATAAAGGGGAGATTCTGGAGCAAATGCCGGAGGTGGACGGTATATTGGGTACCGGAAGCTACACCCAGATTGTACCCGCGATTGAGAAGCTGCTGCGCGGAGAAAGGGTGGAGGACTTTGGCTCGATTCACACGCCGGAGGAGGAAACCGGGCGGGTGCTGACGACGCCGAAGCACTACGCCTACCTGAAGATAGCGGAAGGGTGCGACAACCGTTGTGCGTACTGCATCATTCCTTATCTGCGGGGACGCTATCGCAGCCGGCCGATGGACGACGTGCTGTATGAGGCCCGTACACTGGCTGCAGCCGGGACAAAGGAGCTGATTGTCGTTGCCCAGGATACGAGCCGCTACGGCACGGATTTCCCGGAGCATAAGCGACTCCTTTCTACACTGCTGCGAGAGCTTTGCAAAATAGACGGCTTTACGTGGATCCGGATCCATTACCTGTATCCGGACGAAATTGACGATGAGCTGATCGATACGATTGCGTCGGAGCCCAAAATCGTCAAGTACCTGGACATTCCCATTCAGCATTGCAGCAGCAAGATTCTGCACCTTATGAATCGCAGAGGCGACGGAGCATTTCTCCGGGAGCTGTTTGCAAAGCTTCGCAGCCGCATTCCGGGGCTGGTGCTGCGAACCAGCATCATTACCGGCCTTCCCGGCGAAGGAGAGCAGGAATTTGCGGAGCTGTGCAGCTTCCTGAAGGAGGAGCGCCTGGAGCGCGTGGGAGCCTTTGTTTTCTCCCCGGAGGAGGGAACACCTGCCGCGAAGATGGACTATCCCGACGGAGAAATTGCGCAGCAGCGCTCTGAAATGGTTGAGCAGCTGCAATCCGAGATTATGGATGCTTACAATGCGCAATGGATCGGAAAGACGGTACAGGTCCTGATCGACGGCTACGATGAGGAAAATGGGCAGTTCTTTGGCCGTACATATGCGGATTCTCCTGATATCGATGGCCGGGTCTGGATCGGGTCGGATGAGGCGCTGATGGAAGGCAGCTTTGTGACCGTGTGCATAGACGGCACGGTGGACGGGGACCTTTCTGGCTATGTGGTGGAGGAGACAGTATGACGACGGCAAGTAAAATTACGCTTCTGCGGGTCGCCATGATTCCGCTTTATATGGTGTTTATGTATCTGAGCGGCGGCATGCCCGGGGTTTGGATGTGGCTTGCGCTGGGGGTTTTCATCCTGGCAAGTCTGACAGACTTTGTGGATGGGCAGATTGCAAGAAGATGCAATCAGGTGAGCGATTTCGGAAAGTTCTTGGATCCGCTTGCCGACAAGCTCCTTACGATTGCCGCTATGACGATTTTCTGCCAGTGGGGGAAGTTCCCCGCCTGGGCGCTGATGATCGTCCTTACAAGGGAATTTGCCGTTACAGGGCTTCGCCTGGCGGCGGTAGGAAAGGGGAAGGTGATTGCGGCCGGATGGAGCGGTAAGCTCAAGACGGCCTCGACCATGATTGGCCTGTGCGCCATGATGGCCTTTCCGACGATTGCCTGGCTGGCTTGGGCGGTTCTGTGGGTGATTGTAGCCACGACGGTTTTTTCCGGAGTGGAGTACTTTGTCCAGAACTGGCGGTGCCTTTGTGATTGAGAGAGCCTGACCGATATAGGAAAAGGTCCCGCTGCAATGCAGCGGGACCTCAGACTGTCCATAAAGCTTCGGACCGTTTAAATGCGGAAGCCTGCATGGATGGCCTTCTATTCTCTTACCATGTTCTGTAAGCCCCAAATCCGGCAAAAGATGGGAGAATTTCCAGAGAAGATTGCATTTAACTTACCGCGCTTTTCCCGTCCTATCGTATCTGTGTACGCCTACGGATGGGAAAAGCTTGTCTCCGGCACTTTCTGGACATCTGCCCGTGTGCCAAAAAGTTTTTTGAAACATTGAGAAGGTCTCGCTGCATTGCAGCGGGACCTTCCGCATTTATTGGGGTTACAGCCATCTCCGGACTATGTACCAAACAAGCAGCAAGACAATCAGAAAGGGGATATATCCAACCAGGGCAGCGGCAGAAAGAAAGACAACCGTGTTGCCCATCCGGTCCATTACAAAGGCCAATGCAGTCAGGATGGTGGCAGTGCAAACGGATTTACTGATCTGACGGCCTACCAGGCTGGAAAAAAAGAAGGTATAGAGTCCGCCAATAATGGGGTTAACGGTAGTCAGGGCAATGCCGATGAGAATCTTCAGGGCGCCTGTCAGCAGCATGATGAGCAGCAAAGCCACCAGAATCCCCGGCGCATGGGCAAGCAGTCCCTGGGGCAGGATGGCATTCAGGAGCCACATAACAGCCAAATAAAGGGCTGCTGAGGCAAGGACGGTCAATGCGCGATACAGCAGCCAGGAGAAAAAGCGGCCTCCCTCGGGAATATGACGGTCCAGAATGAGAAACAGCAGCGCCAGAATAATCAGGCTGAGAAACTGCGCGCTGATAGCGGCATAGCTGGCTCCCTGGAAAGAAAACAGGTGAAGGCTGTTTTGGGAAATGGAAACAAAGGGCAGGTCCGGGAAATTTATCGGGATGGAAACACCGGAAGAGTAAACAATGACGGTTGCGGCGTACAGGAAAAGAATGCCGATGGCAGAGGAAACGGCACAGCGAACGACGCTGCGGCGTCCGAAGAGGAGGCGGCCCAAGCATCCGACAAGGACGGCGCCCAAAAGGAGCGTAATGCTGCCCTGCCCGAAAGCACGCCACGAAAAGCCTATACCCGACAAATCTTCTGCGATGGATTGGAACATAGATAAGCCTCCTTTTAAGACAAGGAAAGCAGCCGCCATTGCTGACGGCTGCTTGATTTGAGAAAGGACTGAATTACTTCAGCTCGGCCTCGGCGCCGGCTTCCTTCAGGTCGGCAACCAGCTTCTCGGCGTCTTCCTTGGAGATGCCTTCCTTCAGGGTCTTGGGGCAGTTGTCAACCAGATCCTTGGCGTCCTTCAGGCCCAGGCCGGTAGCGGCACGGACAACCTTGATGACGTTCAGCTTGGAAGCACCAGCAGCCTTCAGGATGACGTCAAACTCGGTCTTCTCCTCAACCTCCTCAGCGGCGGCAACAGCGGGACCGGCAACGGCAGCAGCAGCGGCAGAAACACCGAAAACTTCCTCCAGGGTGTGAACCAGCTCGGACAGCTCCAGAACGGTCAGGCCCTTGACTTCCTCAACGAGGGCAGCAATCTTTTCACTAGCCATGGTAAAAATCCTCCTAAAATGTAAATGTCAGAAATAATGAATGGATGCGGGGGGATTAGGCTTCCGCAGAAGCGGGAGCGCCGCCTTCCTTTTGAATCCGGATCTGATCCAGAACAAAAGCCAGGCTGGAAATGGGAGCCAGGAAAGTACCCAGAACCTGAGCAACCAGGGCGTTCTTGCTGGGCAGTTCACCGAAGCCACTGAGCTGGTCTGCGGAAAGAACGCTGCCTTCCACGATACCGCCCTTAATGGACAGGGTGTTCTTGTTCTTCTTGGCAAACTCGCAGACGATGCGAGCGGGAGCAATGGGGTCGCCCGTGGTGCTGGCCATAGCGGTCGTACCGTTGAGAAGCTCGGAGAAATCGTAACCTGCATTCTTTGCAGCGAAACGAGTCAGGGTGTTCTTCACAACAGAGTAGTCCACGCCGGCATCCCGGAACTGCTTACGCAGGGCGGTGTCCTGAGCAACGTTGATACCCTTGTAGTCTACGAAGACAACGGAAGTTGCTTCCTGAATCTTCTGAGTCAAGGATTCGACCACAGCCTTCTTGCTCTCAAGAACCTTTGCGTTGGGCATATGTGTCACCTCCGAAAAAAATGTCCTTCTGCCAAAAGACAGAAGGACACACCAATCACATATCAATCAGTGTAACCTCGGCAGGATTTATGTTTGCACCTGCTGTCTTTGGCAACTACTGCATTCTATCATGGATATGATGATTTGTCAAGTGTTTTTTTGCAATTTTTCCGGCGTAATGCCGTCACATATGTATATGCGTTAATCAAAGCTCTTAAAGTACAGAACTCCCCGGAAGCGAATGCCTCCGGGGAGATATGCAGGTTTACTTACATATACCGGGCGGTGTTGACCTTCACGCCGGGGCCCATGGTGGATACAACCACGCAGGACTTGATATACTGGCCCTTGGCAGCGGCGGGCTTAGCCTTCACAACGGCCTTTACCAGCGTATCCATGTTCTCCAGCAGCTTGTCTGCACCGAAGGAAACCTTGCCGATGGGGCAGTGGATGATGTTGGTCTTGTCCAGACGATACTCCACCTTACCGGCTTTGATCTCCTTAACGGCAGCGCCGACATTGGGAGTGACCGTACCGGCCTTGGGGGAGGGCATCAAGCCCTTGGGTCCGAGGACCTTACCAAGACGGCCAACCACGCCCATCATATCGGGAGAAGCGACGACTACGTCGAAATCAAACCAGTTTTCCTTGGTGATCTTCTCAACCAGCTCCATGCCGCCGACATAGTCAGCGCCCGCAGCCTTTGCTTCCTCAACCTTAGCGTCCTTGGTGAAAACCAGAACCCGACGGGTCTTGCCGGTACCGTTGGGCAGAACGACAGCGCCGCGGACCTGCTGATCGGCGTGACGGGAGTCGACGCCCAGCTTGATGTGCAGCTCGACGGTCTCGTCGAACTTAGCGGTAGCACCCTTCACAACCAGGCCCAGGGCCTCGTTGGGATCATAGGCAACAGCGCGATCGATCAGCTTCGCGCTTTCTCTATACTTTTTACCTCTAAACAATGTAGTTATCCTCCTTAAAGTGGTGATGCGGAAAAATCCTCCCACATTTCCGAGGCTTGCTATACCTCGGTCAGCAAATATCAGTCAACGAC
>CAKTKB010000023.1 GCA_934569195.1 uncultured Oscillospiraceae bacterium | reverse complement strand
ACGGATATTATTGGAGGTGCCATTCATGGGTAAAGACGTCATCATTGCCTGCGATTTTTCCAGCAAGGAGCAGGTGTTCGCTTTCCTGGATAAATTTACCGGCCGCAAGCCTTTTGTGAAGATCGGTATGGAGCTGTACTACGCACAGGGGCCGGAGATTGTCCGGGAAATCAAAGCCAGAGGACACAAGATTTTCCTGGACCTGAAGCTGCACGACATCCCGAACACCGTAAAAAAGGCCATGGCCGTCCTGTCCGGCCTGGATGTGGACATCTGTAATCTGCACGCAGCCGGAACCACCGCTATGATGCGCGCGGCTCTGGAGGGATTGACTCGCCCCGACGGGACCCGTCCCCTGCTGATTGCCGTGACCCAGCTCACCTCCACGGATCAGCAGGCTATGGAACAGGATTTGATGATTCATGCACCCATGGAGGAGGTCGTCATGCACTACGCGGAGACCGCGCGCAATGCAGGGCTGGACGGCGTGGTCTGCTCTCCCCTGGAGGCAGGGCGGGTCCATGAGCGGTGCGGCCAGTCCTTCCTGACCGTCACGCCCGGCGTCCGGTTTGCCGACGGCGAGGCAGGCGATCAGAAACGAGTGATGACGCCCGCCCAGGCAAATGCCATCGGTTCGGACTACATCGTGGTTGGCCGTCCCATCACGGCAGCGGCCGATCCGGTGGCTGCTTATGAGCGGTGTGTACGTGAATTCTGCACGGAGGCGTAAAATGGAGAACTACAAAAGAGCGTTTATTCAGTTTCTGCAAGAGGCAAATGTTCTGAAATTTGGGGATTTTACTGCAAAAAGTGGTCGGAAGATTCCCTATTTTATCAATGCCGGAGAAATCAAAACCGGCGCGCAGATTGCGCGTCTCGGACAGTTTTATGCCCAGGCATACCTGTCCCGTCTGGGGCGGAAGGAAGCGGTTCTCTACGGGCCTGCCTATAAGGGCATTTCCATTGCCGTCGCCAGCTCCGTGGCCCTGGCAAATCAGGGGCTGGATGTTCCCTTCTTCTTTAATCGGAAGGAAGCAAAGGATCACGGAGAAGGCGGCGTCTTTGTGGGATATGTCCCGCACGCAGGGCAGGAGGTCGTCATCACAGAGGATGTGATCACCGCCGGTACGGCCATCCGGGAGAGCATGGCGATTCTGAGCCGCCTGGAGGGCGTCAAGGTTGCCGCCGTATTCGTGATGGTGGATCGCAAGGAAAAGGGACAGACGGAGAAGTCCGCCATGGCCGAGGTGGAGGACACCTTCGGGTTCCCTGTATATTCCATCGTAGACGTGTACGATATTCTGGAATATCTGCGGGAGGACCCTTCCAACGCAGAGCACGTAGCCAGAATTGAATCCTACCTGGCTGTACAGGGGGCAAGTGTATGAGAAGCCTGATCAGTATTTTGGATTTTTCCGTGGAGGAGCTGGATGGACTGATTGCCACCGCGAAGGACATCATTGCCCATCCGGAGGCTTATCGGGAACGCTGCCGCTATAAGAAACTGGCGACGCTGTTCTTTGAGCCGTCTACCCGTACGCGTCTGAGCTTTGAGGCGGCTATGCTGGAGCTGGGCGGCAGCGTCCTCGGCTTCTCGGAGGCTTCCTCATCCTCCGCCTCCAAGGGAGAAAGCGTAGCGGATACCGCCAAGATTGTCAGCTGCTACGCGGACATCATCGCTATGCGCCATCCCAGAGAGGGCGCCCCCTATGTGGCCTCCCGGAATGCGTCCATACCGGTTATCAATGCCGGAGACGGCGGGCACAACCACCCGACGCAAACGCTGGCGGACCTTTTGACCATTTCCCGGGAAAAGAGCCGGCTGAACGGATTGACCATCGGGCTTTGCGGCGACCTGAAATACGGCCGGACGGTCCATTCTCTGATTGAAGCCATGAGCCGCTACCCGGGCAACCGCTTCGTCCTGATCTCTCCGGAGGAGCTGCGTCTGCCGGACTATGTTCGCATCCACACCCTGGACAGCCAGAGCATTCCCTATACGGAATGCACGGATCTGGAGCAGGCCATCCCGGAGCTGGACGTGCTGTACATGACCCGTATCCAGCAGGAGCGATTCGACGATCCCACGCAGTACCAGCGTCTCAAGGACAGCTATGTACTGGATATGCCGAAGCTCCGGAACGCAAAACCGGACATGTGTATCCTCCATCCCCTGCCCCGGGTGAATGAGATCAGCGTCCGCGTGGATCAGGACCCGCGGGCCGCCTATTTCCGGCAAGCTCTGAACGGCAAGTATATGCGCATGGCCCTGATTCTGAAGCTGCTGGAGGAAGCCGAAAAGGACCCCCGGCGCCAGCCGGAACCGGATTTCTTCCAGGCGGAGGGGCTGACCTGCGCCAACCCGCGCTGTATCAGCGCCGTAGAGCAGGAGCTTCCCCAGGCTTTCCGGATGACCGACCCCCGGCAGGGCGTATGCCGCTGCCTTTACTGTGAAAGCAAGGCATTCCTGCCAAACATCTGACAAAACGCAGTGAAAATGTCCTCTGTCCGATTTTGATCCCGGATGGAGGACATTTTTTGCAAAAAAATCTGCCGGAGGCGCTTGCCCTCGGCAGATTGCATTTTTTGACCGGTATTCCTGGACCGGGCGTTTCTTCTGCATCGGATGCCGGCTCAGAATTCGCCGCTGGCATACATCACGGCGGAAAGCGCGCAGAGCGGGGCAGTCTCGCAGCGCAGGATGCGCTGCCCTAGGGTACAGACGGAAAGTCCGGCCTCCGCAGCCTGCCCTACCTCCCCAGGCTCCAGGCCACCCTCCGGCCCGGTCATAAGACTCACAGAGGACCAGGTCCCTGACTCCAGCGCCATGCGCAGGGTGGTCGCCTGTTCGTTTTCGTAGAACAAAATGGCCTTGTCCGCCTGCATTGCCCGCCTGAGGGCCTCGGGATAGCTGAGCAAGGTCACGACCTGCGGAATACGTCCCCGGCCGGACTGCTCTGCGGCCGAAACCGCAATCTTCTGCCAGCGCTCCAGCTTCTTTTTCAGCGCCCGCTCATCCGGACGGGAAACACACCGGGCCGACGGGAATGCGACGATTTCATACGCCCCCAGCTCCGTCGCCTTCTGGATGACATGCTCCAGCTTGTCCGCCTTTGGAAACGCCATGTAAACGCTGACACGTACGGCCGGCTCGCTCGTCGACGGGTAAAGAGGACCGGTCTGGAGCTTTATTTCCGGAGCCGTCTCAACCACTGTGCAGCAGCGTTCCTGACCGGCACCGTCACACAGGAGAATGTTCTCTCCATTCTTGAGCCGCAGGACCCTTGCGTGGGCGGCATTCTCTCCGGTAAGGGTTGGAAAATCCCGGGCAAGCTCCTCCGGCGTCACAAAAAATCGCGTCATACCTGCCCTGCCTCCCCGGTGTTTGCAGCCAGCTCCTTCAGCGCGGAGTCCAACTCCGGGAAGTGCTTCTGCAAAATGATCGGCCGTCCGTTCCCGTCCGTAAAGCAGTGGATGGAAAGCCCGGTCAGCACCAGCGCACCGGTCTTTTCATTGGTCATGCGGTACCGGATCAAGAGCTTTACACCCTTAAATTCCGCAACCTCCACGTGGATACGGACGACGTCGTCAAAGGTCGTAGGGTGCCGGTATTGACATTCCACACCGATCACGGGCGAGATGATGCCATCCCGCTCCAGGCGGGCATAGCCGAAGCCGATCTGATCCAGGAAATCCACCCGGGCTTCCTCCATCCACTTGATATAGTTGGCATGGTGGGTAATGCCCATCTTATCCGTTTCGTGGTAGGCTACCTTACGAATATAATCCTGCATATGAGCCTCCGTTTTTCCGGGAGCGCAGGCGGCGGACCCGGTGATTTTTTTCTGAGAGGATTATATCAGGATACATCCGGCCTGTCAACACGGTGGAATACGCAGCGGCGCATACCTTCCCCGCTTTGCTTTTGCCGGATTGCCTTGTTCCCATAAGGCTGCCAAAACACAGCGCTCAATATCCTGAAACGACGATGAGAAACGGAGCAGTTCGTTCTGGATGCAGCGCCGGAGAAAATACAGTTTTACACTTAAAATTCTTGAAATATCTATGGCTATGTGTTATTATAACCTATACGAGATTTTGTGGGCGGCGGACCGCCCGCGCACAACTACATATAGTCAGACAGTCCCGCTTTCCTTCGTGAAACGGATGAAAGCAAGCGGAATGGGGTGCGATTCCCCGCGAGTGGGTCACTGTGATGTCTCCTCCACCGGAGCGAGAATAAGTCAGATACGCCGGACTGCCTGAAACGTTCCTGCCGACACCGGGATCGCCCTATTTTACTGGGATTATTGGGCTTATATCGCCATGTCGGCGATATAAGCCTATTTTTTGCATCAAATCGCAATATATGGAAGATATACGTATTTCTGAATCGCATTCAGTGATACTTTATCATAAACAGAATAGAAAAGGAGTGGAACTGCAAAAATGACAAAACGTATTTTTGCCCTGCTGCTGGCCCTTGTGCTGGTGGTAGGCATGCTGCCGACAGGCGCGCTGGCGGCTTCGGAGGAATCCGGAGCATACCGGGTGACGCTTTACGCAGCGGTCCAGTCGCTGACGGTTACGGATGCGGCAGGAAAAGAGATAGAGCTGGAGAAAGGAACCTCCGGCGACTACACAACCTTTGCCTTCCGGGGCGATGCGGGAACCTACACCTACCGCAACGAATCCACCGGCACAGGTATGATCAAGGTCACGGGTGACGCTGATGTCTATCTGCGCCTGATTGCCTATAGCGTGAAGGATGCCCGGACGGATTTCAAAATGCGCATCGTAAACACCGAGGATACGTCCCTCGTCTGCGAGTCTCTCGTTACGACGGACAAGCAGAGCGCATCCGTTCTCGTCCCGGCCTACGGGTATAACGTGCGCTATCAGTTTTTCTGTGAGCCGACGGACGAGACTTACTGCGGCTTCTATGGAAATCTCTGGTCCATGCCGGGCACGGAGACCTTCCAGGGCTTCAAGGCCTCTGGCTTCAACCTGTCCGATGGCCGTGCTTACAACATCGGCAGAAAAACCACCGTCTCCTTCAAGATTCCCGCCGGGGCGACCCTGAAGGTGGAGGAGCTGGTCAAATTCTACCGGCAGAACAACCAGTTCAAGACCACCTTCGTCAAGACGGAGGACGGCTATGACTACTACACTGCCGAGGCCCCCACGAATTCCGGCGGCGACGTCTACTATGTCGTTTCCAAGGACGGCTATATGAAGAAGGCCCACACCTTCTCCCCCACGGCCGGCCTGAGCATCACGGTGGACAAGCTGGAGGAAACTCCCAACATGCACGAGAGCACCTATGAGGCCAGCATCATCACCAACGGCAACGCCTCCAAGTTTATCTCTCTGCAGCAGGGCGAAGCCTTCGGTTCCTGGTCCTCCCGTGCCTGGCAGGCAATCAACAACGGCCTGAACAACGGTTATCTGGAGCCGGACAAGCACTACTACATCCTTGAGGGCGACTCCGTAACGGTGGACGAGTACGGCATTGTCAAGGCTGTGAAGCCGGGCCTGTCCATTGTGGCGCTGACCTACGACGCCATGGAGTTTGACGACACCGTTTATGGCGCGATCAATGGCGACAGCGTCGCGGTCTATGCCTTTATGGTCGACGGCAACCGGGAGGGCGTCACCACTGGCCTGGAGGGTCTGTCCGACCTGAACACTTTCTACATTGCCAATACGATAAAGATGGACGGCTATGAGGACGTCATCACCAATACCTCCATCCCCACCACCATCAAGCCCACGGCGGAAAATGGCCAGAGCCTGACCGTCAGCCTGATGAACGTCAACGGCTATCCCACGTCCAAGGCATCGTCCTGGACGAGAGTGGCTGCCAACGCTGACGGCACCTATACCCTGAACCTGAAGGGCGGCCGCAACATCGTCAAGGTCCAGGCGGGCGACGCCATGCGCTGCTACGTGCTGGGCGCGGTGAACAGCGATGTGACGGTGCAGAATGTTACGAACCCCGGGCAGAAGATCTGCGCCGGTGAGACCGTCAAGGTCGCCTATTCCAACGTTACCACGCCTCAGCCGAAGCTGGGCGCCATCTACAACCCGGGCTACGGCAACACCACCTACCTGGAAGGCACCCTGCTGAATGCCGACGGCAAGGAAATTGCGACCGTCAGCGGTGAAGGCACCCAGTACGGCATCAAGGAAAATGCGGGCCTGCAGGTCATTCCGACCACGGCGGGAAACTTCACCGTTTCCAACGTGCGGATTCACCTGGGCGCATTCGGTTCCGCGCCGGATACGCACCTGTCCCTCAGCCCCCAGAGTGAGGGAGGCAACTACAAGGGCGACGACTCCCCCGAGGCAACCAACTATTGGTGCAGCTTCCAGGACGTCACCTTCTCCGTCATCGAGTCCGACTACCCCGATCGGGCGGCGGCCATTGTGGAGAAGATCAACGCCATCGGAGAGGTCACGCTGACCGACGCATGCAAGGCAAAGATCGACGCGGCCCGGCTGGCCTACGACGAGGCGCCCGAGGGCGTAAAGAACCTGGTCACGGCGGAGCAGCTGAAGGTCCTGACGGACGCGGAGGCTTCCTATGAGTCGCTGCTGTTTGCCCAGGTCGAAGCAACGATCGAAAAGCGGACTGTGGACGAAAAGGAATACTACGTCATCAAGAACGCGGACGAGCTGATCTGGTTTGCAAAGCTGGTCAACGGTCAGCTGTCCGGCGGCTGGGATGCCCGGCAGGAAAGCGCCAACGCTCTGCTGGATGCGGACATTGTCTTTAACGAGCATGTCCTGGATGCGGATGGCAACCTGACAAAGCAGAATGGCTGGCGCCAGTGGACGCCTATCGGCGGCTATACCTGGACCTCCGGCGAGGGCTTCGGTGCGACAAGCCACACGGCATACTTTGAGGGTATTTTTGACGGCCAGGGACACACCATTTCCGGTCTGGTCCGGACGGCATACTGGAAAGGCCATATGGGCCTGTTCGGCGACGCTCCAAACGCAACCGTCAAAAATGTGCATGTAACGGATTCTTACCTGAGCGGCGGAGAGGTTGGCGGTATCGTCGGCAGCGGCTCCGGGATATTGCTTGAGGACGTCTCCTTCCAGGGACAGATTCGGGCCACCACCTATGCCGGCGGTATCGTCGCCTCCGCCCAGTCTACCAAGTCGATCGTCCGCAATGCTTCGTTTACCGGTACATTGATTTCGGAAAACACCACGGTTGAGTATGTTGGCGGCATTATGAGCATCGGCTATGGCACGATTGAGGACTGCTCCGTAAACGCATCTCTGAAGGCTGCCAGCGATATAGGCGGCATCCATGGCGGCGGCTTTAGCTATGATCTGACCATTCGCCGCTGCAGCTTCCGCGGCAGCGCCACATCCACAGAGGGGTCGGTATCCGGCATTACCGGCGGCTGCACCGGAAAGAACTACCTGATTGAGAACTGCTATTCCCTCGCCGATCTGACGGCGGCAAAGCAGGCAGCCGGTATTACCCTGACGACCAACACATCTGCCGTCGTCCGTAACTGCTACGCCCTGGGCATCATGCAGGCACCGGAGACCTTCGGCATTGCAAGCCTGGCGGACATCCTGGACGGCCCGTCCTACTGCCTGGATGTAAACGCCAGCACGGCTACCGGCAACACCGTCACCAAGACGACTGCGGAGTTCCGGGACGGCACCGTGGCCTGGCTGCTGGGCAAGGCCTTCGGCCAGAAGCTGGGTGTGGACACCAACCCCGTTTTCTCCGACGGCACAAACCGCGTCTTTATGGCGGGCGGCAGCCTGCGCAACGCCTCCGCGGAGACCTGCGACCTGATGATTGACGCCATCGGCACGGTTGCCCTGGACGGGACGGAGAACTGCTTTGGCAACATCACTGCGGCCCAGGACTGCTACGATATGCTGGAGGAAGCCGAGCAGGCAAAGGTTACCAAGCTGGATGTTCTCACGCAGAAGCAGGCGGATTACAATACCGCAGTAAACGCCCTGATTGCCCGGATTGATGCCCTTGGGGAGATCACCCTGGACAGCAAGGACGCGCTGGATGCAGTCCGCGGTACCTATGACCGCTACCTTGCCTGGGGCGGCGATGCGGACCGTGTGACGAATTACGCGACCCTTACCGCAGCCGAGGCAGCCTATGCCAAGTGCGTCCAGGCGGACAAGGAGAGCAAGGTCGAGCAGACCATCGAGATCAAGACCATTGACGGCCAGCCCTATTACGCGATCTCCAACCTGGAGCAGCTGCAGTGGTACATCGGCCTCCTGAACGGCACGCTGACTGCAAAGGATCGCAATACGGCGGCCAATGCCATCCTGACGGCGGACATCACCGTCAACAAAGATCTCCTGGCCACGCTGCTGGATGAGAACGGCGCGGTAAAGGCAGACGAGCTGGATAAGCTCACCCGCCTGCCCATGATGGATACGCTGGACGGCACCTTTGACGGCAACGGCCACACCATCTCCGGTGCGATCTACTACAGCTCTGTCGAAAGCTATGAGCATGACGGCGACGCCATGTTTATCAATGTCAACGGCACCGTTAAGGATCTGGTGCTCAAGGATGCCTATACCCAGGGCTTCCACGTTGCAGGTCTTGCCTACTACGTGAACAAGGATGCGAAGCTGCTGCGCTGCGGCTTTGAAGGCAAGCTCTACGGCAAGTATTGGGCCGGCGGCCTGGTGAATACCTCCAATTCTGGCGCGCTGATCGACAGCTGCTATTGCATTGCAGACATAAGCCTGGAGGACACCGAGTATACGACGACCCAGCAGATATACCGTCTGGGCGGCATCAGCTGCCACAACTACGGCAAAGTGCAGATCAAGAACTGCTTTGTCTCCGGCAAGATCGGCCCCGCCTATTTCCAGGGCGCGATTGCGGGTGTCCTGAACGGCACAGGTACGGTAATCGAAAACAGCTACTATCCCAATGTCGATGGCCTGGAGTGCGTCAGCGACTTGTCCCGTGATCCTGCGGAGCAGATCGGCGGCGGAAAAATCCAGGGTGAAATGATGACGAGCGGCGAGCTGGCCTACCGGCTGGGCGATGCCTTCGGCCAGCGCATCGGCGTGGACGATCACCCGATGTTCCGCACGGCTGATAATAGAGTCTACTTTGCAAAGGGCACGTACGCCAACGCTTCCGCCCAGGTCGCCATTGCGCTGATCGATGCCATCGGCACCGTCGCACTGGACGGCACGGACAACTGCTTCACCAACTTGGCTACGGCAAACGAATGCTATCAGGCGCTTTCCGAGGAAGAGCGCGCCCAGGTAACCAATGTACCCGTCCTGGAGGCGGCACTGGCTGCGGAGCAGGCGGTCATTGACCAGCTTGTTGCCGAAATCAAGACCGTAACCCCCATGACGCTGGCCAAAATCGAGCTTCTCCCCGCTCTGACAGCAGACCTGGCGGCCTATACCCAGCGCGGCGGCGATACGTCGAGGATTGCCAACTACGCCGACTATGAGCAGGCCCTCAAGGACGCTGATCGGCTCCCGATCGAGGAGACGGAAAAGACCATGCGGACCGAGGAAATCGACGGCGAGACGTATTACATCCTGGAAAATGTCGATCAGCTCGATTGGTTTGCCCGCCTGGTGAACGGCACCCTGCCCACGGGCACGGCGCAGAATAACGCAGCCAACGCGATTCTGACAAACGACATCACCATCAACGAAAATCTGCTTGCCTCTCTGGATGATACCCTGCTGCCCAGCGCGGCATCGACAAATAACCTGCGGATCATCGCGCCCATTAGCTATGGCACGATCGTGAATGGCACCAAGTACACCGGTACGTTTGACGGCAACGGCCACACCATCTCCGGCCTGTACCTCCCGGCAGGGGAAATCGCGAGCCAGTTCGGCCTGTTCGGCAACCTTGATGGCACCGTCAAGAACCTGCATGTGCAGGACCGCTATGTGGGTGGTCAGGAGACAGACCGTGTCGGCGGTATCGTCGGCTATGGTTCTGACGCGTCTGTGGTCGAAAACTGCAGCTACGAAGGCGTTGTTATCGGCGGAAAAGATGTCGGCGGCCTGATCGGCTACTATGCCGGCACAATCCGGCGCTGCCGCACGAATATCACCGTGGCATCCTATAACACTGCGGCGCGGCAGAATGCCGGCGGCCTGATCGGCAATATGACCAGCAAGCTGGACTTTATCAACTGCTATGCCCAGGGTACGGTCTACTGCAACAAGGGCAACGCCAGCGCAACCTACTGCGGCGGTCTGACCGGCTCCAGTGCGATTACTACCGCAGCGCAGAACTGCTATGCAGCCGTAGAACTGGTCGGCCCCTTCAAAAATGTTGGCGGCCTGACGGGATATACAATGGCCAACAAGTGGAGCAACTGCTATAGCTACAACGAAAATATCAAGGCCGTGGGTGCGACGAACTCCATCGGCAAGGACACTGCCGGAAAGGCCGAGACCCGGACGGCGGAGGAATTCGCTGACGGTACTGTCCTGGCCCTGCTGGGCGACGCCTATGTCCAGCGCATCGGCGTGGACCCCTACCCCGTCTTTGCAGAGGCTCTGCCCACTGCGGAAATCACCGTGGAGCTGGATCGGGACACCTTCACCCAGGGCGCGGAGGTAACCGCACGGGTCTATCTGACCGGCACGACCACCGCCGGAACGGTCGGCTACAGCCTGACCTACGACACGGCGCTTATGGAGCTGCTGGGCGCACAGGCGGCAGAAAATCTGACTTTTGAGGACCGCTGTGCTCAGGGCAGCGTCATGCGCATTCTGACACCGGCTGAGGGCGCCGAGCTGACGGCGGACGCAGACGGCCGGATTCTCCTGGACACCCTCACCTTCCGGATGAAGCAGGCCGGGACGGTCGCCTTCGGTCTGGACGGCGTGTCCGGCGACGAGCTCTTTGGCGACGCTCCTGCTTACGTTCAGGACACGGGTATGTCCCTTAAGACGATTCTCCGCCTGGTCTATCTGACGACGGATGAGGCGGACCGTGCAGCTGCCGCTGCGGTGGATGCACAGATCGAGGCCATCGGCACGGTCACACTGGACCGGGAGGATGCCATCCGCGCAGCCCGGGCCGCCTACGACGCACTGACGGAGCTGCAGAAGCACTATGTCACCCGCTATGCGGAGCTGACTGCGGCCGAGGATCTAATTGTGCATCTGAAGGACTGCGCAGCCGGAAAGCACGTTTACAGCGACTGGACGATCGTTCGGGAGGCAACCTGTGCGGAAGCCGGCGAAATGATCGGCGTGTGCCGCTACTGCGGTATGGAGGAAACGCTGACCGTTGCGGCCCTGGGCCACGACTGGGACGAGGGCACCGTAACCAAGGCTGCCACCTGCACGGCCGAGGGCGAAATGACCTACATATGCTCCCGCTGCGGCGAAAGCCGGATCGAGGTCATTGCCCGGACGGAGCACACCTATGAGAGCGCGGAGACGAAGCCGGGCTGCACGTCCATCGGTTACACGACCCACACCTGCACCGTCTGCGGCGAGAGCTATGTGGACGGCATTACGGAGGCTCTGGGCCATGATTACAAGTCCGTCGTTACCGAGCCCACCTGTGATAAGATGGGCTATACGACCCACACCTGCGCCGTCTGCGGCGAAAGCTATGTGGACAGCTTCACGGACGCGCTGGATCATGATTTCCAGCAGACCGTTACCAAGGAAGCCAGCTGCACGGAGGAGGGCGAGCTGACCTTCACCTGCACCCACGAGGGCTGCGGCGAAAGCTACACGCAGCCCATTCCCAAGACGGAGCACGACCTGACCGAGGAGACGACCCCGGCCACCTGCACGACCTACGGCTATGTGATCTACTCCTGCAAGAACTGCGATTACAGCTATATTGCACAGATCCTTCAGCCTCTGGGCCACAGCTGGGATGAGGGCACCGTGATCGGCCAGGCAGACTGCGTCCATGCCGGAATCCGTTCCTTCACCTGCGCACAGTGCGGAGAAACCAAGCTTGAGGCCATTCCCGCTCTGGGCCACACCTGGGACGAGGGTACACTCACTCGGAAGCCGACTGCCTATGCAGAGGGCGAAATGACCTATACCTGCACACAGTGCGGCGAGACTCGGACCGAGTCCGTTGAGAAGCTGTCTGTCTGCGACGGCGGAGACGGCTGCCCCAGCGAGAAGTTTACCGACGTATCCGCAGATAAGTGGTACCACGAGTCCGTGGACCGCGCTGTGCTGGAAAATCTCTTTGCCGGTACTTCGGAGACTACCTTTGCTCCCACCGAAACCATGACCCGGGCAATGCTTGTGGCCGTGCTTTGGCGGATGGAGGGCAGCCCCCTGACCGATGCAGAAAATCCCTTCACAGACGTTCCCGCCGGTAAGTACTACACCGATGCCGTACGCTGGGCTGCCGAGCAGAGCATCGTAGCCGGTGTAGAGAAGGATCGGTTCGATCCCAATGCGCCCGTTACCCGGGAGCAGGTCGTGACCATCCTGTACCGGTATGCTCGCTACAAGGGCTATGACGTCAGCCACTCCGCAAATCTGAATGTATTCGCGGATGGCGATCAGGTCAGCGGCTATGCACAGGACGCTCTGGCCTGGGCTGTCGCGGATGGACTGGTTTCCGGCGTCCAGGACGGCGATGCAATCCGGCTGAACGCACGCAGCGACGCGGAGCGCGCGCAGGTAGCAGCCATTCTGGTGCGCTTCCTGAATTACTTTGTGAAGTAAGCCAAACCGGGATACTGTAACAGCTTCCCTCACATTTCCATAGCAAAGGCCGTCGCGGGATATTCCCGCGGCGGCCTCAGTCTGTTTATAAAACTGTATAACTCCGGGTCCGGAGCAATCAGTCCTCCAGGACCAGGCAGTTGACCCTCCCCGAAAGCGCTGTGCAGGCATCCAGGGCAAGAATGCCGTTGCCACAGTATGTGGTGAAATCCGGGTTGTTGTCAAACTCCCCTCCCCTGCCCTCATAGTGCGCGTGTCCAAAGGAGCAGTGCCAATGGCCGCAGACAATCGTCTTTCCGGGTTCGACAACGCCGCCGTGCGCCGCTTCCATACCGTTGAGCCATCTGGCTCTGTCCCATGCCTTTCGATCTGCGTTTCTCCAGTCACTTCGGTAGATGTATTCCGTGACATGGGGCGCATGGCTGACGGCTGCGCAGGGAATCCACCCATGCACAAAAACGTAGTGCGGCGTTTCATAATAATCCAGCATGGCGGGGATCAGCGTCTGTATGTACGGACTCTTCAGGAATTTTCTGCCCACGCTGTCCGGGAGATGATTCAGATCATCCGGCGTGGAACCCGTGAGCTGCAGCACCGTGTCAATCGTCCCGTTGGTGTGATGGTGGATTTGCAGGTAGCTGCGCTTCGCCCAGCCGTTCAGCAAGTCCAGCGCCAGGTCTTCATGGTTGCCCCGTATGAGAATCAGCTCATTCCTGGAAAGCAAATCCAGCATAAAATTCTGTAATTCCAGAGCCTGCTCTCCCCTATCAAACAGGTCGCCGCAGACGATCAGCTTATGGGGACAGATGTCCGCAAAAAAGCCCTTTTCATCCAAAGCTGCCCTGAATGCATCAAAAAAGCCGTGAATGTCGGCCACAACATAATACCGCATACAAACTCCTTTCGCTCAAAAATTTCCGGTATATTCTTTCCTTCGGTACAGCCCGGCACATTCGCTCCGGGTCCGTCACCTGTCCGGCTCCCAGCCCCTTGGGCACCGGCGTTTCTTCTCCTGATATATAGCACAGAAATCCGGAATACGCAAGAGATCTGCACCTGTGCAAAAAACAAAAACGGAACCTATATTGGTATTGTGTTTGCACAAAACCGGTGATATAATGAAAACGTAGCTTTCAGGATGCCGCTGGCGGCGGCTTTTTGAAAGGCTGACAGTTAGCGTAAACTAACCCACGCCGCACCCCGGCGGATTCTGCGGCATGGACCCATCCGGAAGGAGCAGGAAGATGGATGATCGGGAAGTAAAAATAAACCGCGCCTGTCATGTGCTGTATTCAAAGCCCTGCAAGAAGGAAATTCAGGCGAAAATTGCTCTGCACTACCCGTCAGAGGAACGAGAGACGATATGGGAGCAGGTGCAGCTGAAATATGCGGAATTTCTTTCCGATTGGCGCACGGATCTTGGCGGAGAGAAGAATTTTCACAACGGCGCAGGCGGCACCTATGACTGCATTGCCATCATGAGCTACTACGCAGTATGCAGGTCCGTTACCTCCTTCCGGGAAATAGAAGAGATAGAGGAGAATCTGATCCTTCCCTCTTTTCGCAAATTGAAGTTTGTGGACTGCAATAAGCCCTTTTGGCGAAGGCTGATGTACAAGGCATTTCAGCGTGCCAAAAAAGCGTGCGATCAATGGCACGACTACGAAATGTCCGTCGCTCCCTTGGAAAAGGGCAAGCCGATCTATTACGAATTCACGGCATGCCCTGCGGCGGAATTTGCAAAGAAGCACGGACTTACGGAAATCATGCCGGCGCTGTGCAATGTGGACTATGTTTCCATGGAGTTGATCCATGCCAGGCTGATTCGCACCTCTACCTGCGTTGATGGCTGCAAGTGCGATTACACCATCTGTGGGGACAAGGATGCCTACATAAAAGATCACCCCGAATATCGTGATGAAGCGGGTTTTCGGAGAAATAAGTAAATTGGAAACGGAGAGATGAAACAATGAGAATTTTGGTGTTTGGCGCAGGCGTACTCGGCTGCAATCTTGCAAGGAACTTTTTCCGTGCCGGGAAAAACGTTACATTGCTGGCGCGGGGAAAATGGGCGGAGGACATCCACAAAAACGGGCTTCGGATCAAGGACAAGTTTTCCCCCCGTATGTCGGTCAGCCACATTCCGGTGGTGACGGATCTGAAGCCGGATGATGCTTACGACGTGATTTTTGTCGTTATGCGTTACACGCAGATTGAATCGGGATTGGAGATCCTGCGGGCCAACGCGACAAAGAACATCGTATTTGTGGGCAACAATGTGGGCGCAAAGGCTCTTGCCGCGTCCCTCCCGGAGAAGAATGTCCTGTTTGCTTTTGCGCTCTCGGCAGGCCATCGGGAGCCGGAATATGTGGCCTCGATCGACCTGAAAAAAATCACCATTGGCCAGCTTGCGGACGCACCTTCCAACGAGCGGCTGATCGGACAGATTTTCAGCGGCACGAAATACAAGGTCGTCTACGAGCCGAACATGGGGGATTATCTCCTCTGCCATGCTGCGTTCGTGATGCCCTCCGCATTTGCCTGCAATAAAACGGACGGTGATCTGAAAAAGCTGAAGGGCAATACGGCGTACCTGAACAAAATGATCGACGCCAACATAGAAGCCTACCGCGCCATTCGGGATGCGGGGCACACCATTCTTCCGAAGGAGGATACGGATTTTGAGGGCGCCGCATATCGCAAGACCTGCCTGCGGTTCTTCAAGCTCATGTGTGCAACAAGCCTGGGAAAAATCTGTACTTCCGACCATGCCATGAGCGCGGTGGATGAGATGAGCGCCTTGAACCGGGATCTAAAGCGTTTCTTTGATGAAAACGGCGCAAAATATCCGGTATGGCAGGCGCTTGAGAAGGAATGCGCCGGATATTTGAAAGCGTAACAAACTAACGGATTGCCTGCGCCGGATGGCCAGGCTTATGACAATCGGCCGGGCAGCGTTGATGCATCGGCCAGTATGCGCATCAAGTCTAAGATCAAGGAGGGACAGCATGAAGCTCAAAAGGTATCAGAGAGACTGTTTCTGGGGTGCCGTCGGCGCATTTCTGATGCTTGTCGGCGACCTTTGTCTGAGCGTGATCCCAGCAAGCCCGGGCGACAGCGGATTGTTTATGCGGGAAGCCTATCTGAACGGGTCATGGGAAGGATGGCGGCTGCCGCTGCTGATTGCGACGGGGCTGTGCGGTATGGCGCTCGGATTTTTCACGGTGCGTGCTACCTATTGGCAAATTCAGCCGCAATACCGCAAAAC
The DNA here is from genome assembly GCA_934569195.1 of uncultured Oscillospiraceae bacterium. Classification (GTDB taxonomy): domain Bacteria; phylum Bacillota; class Clostridia; order Oscillospirales; family Oscillospiraceae; genus Faecousia. Next base: position 1,125 of record CAKTKB010000023.1, on the reverse strand, counting down.
CCGCACGGCAGCCCTTGTAGGCGGCGTGATCTACATAGCCACAGCCGGTACGCTGCACCTCTTTATCGGCAGCCTCGCGGATTGGACGAGCACCCTCTCTCCCCTGCTCGGACGGGATGAAACGGCGGCGTTGATTCAGGCGCAATACAGCCGCCTGATGCCTACGATGTACCTTGCCTATGCCGGGATGGTTCTGCTGATTCTGACCAGCGCCTTTGCGGTGCTGACGAAGAAAACCATGCTCCCGCGGCGGATGTTCGCAGTACACATGATCGTGTTTCAGATCCTGTTTGTTCTGATTCCGGACATCCGGCAGGCATTTGGCGCGAAAATTTCGACATGGGATTTTGTCCTGAGCCAAGGCTCGGGCAACGGGGCGCTGTGCATCTGGATGCTTGCCAATGTTATCTGGGCGGGCAGACAGGAAAGAAAAAATCGGAATGCGGAGGAATGAAATTGGAACGGAAAGAAGCCATTCGCGGCGCCTATCGTCTGACAGGCGGAAACAGCTTTTATGACGGCATGATTACCTGCTCCACGCTGCCCGGGAAGGCGGTGTGCCGTCTGGTGTGGGATATGGACAAGGCAGAATGCGACGCTTATCTGGAAAAGGCCCTGTCCGGTATCCCGGAGCATTTCTTCGGCAGGCTGCTGGAGGTGCCGGTCGGGACGGGTATTCTGACCATGCCGGTTTACCGGACCCTGCCGGAAGCGGATATTACCTGTCTGGATTACTCGGCGGATATGATGGGGCAGGCGCAGGAAAAGGCAAACCGCCTGAATTTGCACAATGTGACCTTCCAACAGGGAGATGTAGGCGCGCTCCCCTATGGGGACGGTACATTTGACGTTGTCCTGTCTCTGAACGGCTTTCACGCCTTTCCGGACAAGGAAGCCGCCTATCGGGAAGTCTTTCGGGTTCTGAAGCCCGGCGGCGTATTCTGCGGCTGCTTCTATGTAAAAGGCGAACATAAGCGAACCGACTGGTTCATCCGTCACGCTTATGAAAAGGCGGGCTTTTTCACGCCGCCCTATGAGACGGTTTCCGGTCTGAAAGCCCGGCTGGCAGGGATGTATGCGGATGTGAACCTAGGAAATGTGAAGAGCATTGTCTGGTTTCAATGC
>CAKTKB010000022.1 GCA_934569195.1 uncultured Oscillospiraceae bacterium | reverse complement strand
TCAAGCAATTTAAGACTAGTATATAGGAAATGCGCAGGTAATGCAAGCAAGGGAAAGGAATTTTTGCGTATATTTCAGGATTTTCCGTGTAAAAAGGGAAAAAGAGCTTGACAGATGCCCGGGACGGTGCTAAAATGTACAGGCCGCATTGAAGAGGTATAAGTTGGCGCTATGCGCCCGCCTCCAGAGCGAGTCTACAAAATAAAGTAGGTGAAAGAAAAATGAAGGCAGTTATCGTGACCGGAGGCAAGCAGTACACCGTCTCTGAGGGGGACATCCTCTTCATCGAGAAGCTGAATGCCGAGGAGGCTTCCACCGTTAAGTTCGACCAGGTCCTGGCCGTGCTGGACGGCGAGAATTCCAAGGTGGGCGCTCCCGTAGTGGAGGGCGCATGTGTCGAGGCCAAGGTCGTTAAGAATGGCAAGGGCAAGAAGATCGTGGTGTTCAAGTACAAGGCTAAGAAGAACGAGAAGTCCAAGATGGGCCATCGTCAGCCCTACACCAAGGTCGAGATCACCAAGATCGCGCTGTAAGCTATGACAAGGTGCGAATTTTTTACCGAGGACGACAGAATCACCGGATTCTCCGTCTCCGGTCACAGCGGGTATGCGGAAGCTGGCGCGGATATTGTCTGTGCGGCCGTTTCCGCTGTCGTGACAATGGCCGAGGCCACCATCAATGAGGTGTGTGGAGCAAAGGCCAAGGTTCGGGTGAAGGACGAGGAGGCTCGCGTCACCCTGATGCTTCCCGTTTCCTGCGATGAGGAGGACACCGTTCAGGCTGTCCTTGCAGGTATGATGCTGACGCTGTGCCGTGTGCGGGATGATTATCCTGATTATATCGAAGTTTTGGAGGTGTAACACCATGCTGAAGATTGGTATTCAGTTCTTCGCGCACCACAAAGGTGGCGGTTCCACCAAGAACGGTCGCGATTCCGAGTCTAAGCGCCTGGGCGTGAAGCGTGCCGACGGTCAGTTTGTCCTGGCCGGTAATATCCTGGTTCGCCAGAGAGGTACGCACATTCATCCCGGTGTCAATGTGGGTATTGGCAGTGACGACACCCTGTTCGCTCTGATTGACGGTACGGTCAAGTTTGAGCGCATGGGCAAGGATCGCCGGCAGTGCTCCGTGTACGCTGAGCAGTAACTGCGTATTGGCTTGGAAGGGCTGTTGCACGTTTGCGTTGCGACAGCCCTTTTTGATTGTGAAGGGATGTCTCGTCCCCGCAGATTGAAGGAGGATGCTTTTCCTATGTTTGTTGATAAGGTAAGAATTACGGTCTGCGGCGGCCGGGGCGGAGACGGCGCGGTTGCCTTCCACCGCGAAAAATATGTTGCCGCAGGCGGCCCTGACGGCGGAGACGGCGGTCACGGCGGAAGCGTGATCCTCCGGGTGAACGACAACCTGTCTACGCTGCTGGATTTCCGTTATAAGCGCAAGTACAGCGCTCAGCCCGGCGTCAACGGCCAGGGAAGAAATATGAGCGGAAAACGTGGAGAGCCGCTGATTATTCAGGTTCCTCGGGGAACGGTGGTCCGGGACGCGGAAACGAATCAGATCATTGTGGATATGTCTACGGGAGAGGACTTTGTCCTGGCGCGGGGCGGCCGGGGCGGATGGGGCAACGGACACTTTGCGACGGCAACCCGTCAGGTTCCCCGCTTTGCGAAGGCAGGGCTGCCCGGGGAAGAGCGGGACGTGGTTCTGGAGCTGAAGCTGCTGGCGGATGTGGGGCTGGTAGGCTTCCCCAATGTGGGAAAATCCACTCTGCTGTCCGTGACCTCCAACGCCAGGCCCAAAATTGCCAACTACCATTTTACGACGCTTTACCCCAATCTGGGTGTGATCTACGTGGACGAGGGTGTCTCCTTCGTGATGGCAGATATCCCGGGTATTATCGAGGGCGCGGCGGACGGAGCCGGGCTGGGTCATGATTTTCTGCGGCATATCGACAGATGCCGCCTGCTGGTGCATGTGGTGGATGTTTCCGGCAGCGAGGGACGGGACCCGGTGGAGGATTTCCATGCAATTTGCGCCGAGCTGAAAAACTACAGTGTGGATCTGTCCAACCGCCCCATGCTGGTTGCCGCCAACAAGTGCGATTTGCTCATGCCGGAGTCGGATAATCTGGAACGGCTGCGGGAGGCGGTTGAGCAGGCGGGATGTGAGCTGTATGAGATTTCCGCGGGCACGACCCAGGGCACCCGGAACCTGATGCGGGTTGTGGCGGAGAAGCTGCGCACCCTGCCGCCGGTTACTGTGTATGAGCCGGAGTATGCGGCCTGTTTGACCGGCTGGAAAAGATGGGAATCGCCGATGGAGATACGGTAAATATCTGCGACTATGAGTTTGATTATCAGCGCTGATACCGGAGTAGAAATCCATTGCCATTTTCCCCTTCATCGTGTATAATAAAGTGGAGCTGTTTCGGCAGCTCCACAATTTTCTTTTACGGGAGGGTATGAGATGATTCAGAATTTGAATCAGATGAGCTTCCGCGGCTTTGGGACGATTCTGCCCGAACGCATGGAGGGCGGCGCTGCCGCCGTTCAAGAGGGAGCGCGCCATATCCTCCGCCTGACATACACGGATGCGGTTGATGTGCTGCGTGCAGCCGGTCCGACCTGGCTGGTCAATCAGTGCGGCATGACGGTTCTTTCCGTTTCCGCAAATGGGGAGGACTTCCGCCATTACTACCTGGATAAGCCCGTCTGTGTGCAGGAAGGAATTTTCTTTTCGGTGTCTGCGTTCCGCCAGGAATCCACGGCGTCGATGACCTGCGCCCAGGAGCCTGCCGGGACGGGCAAAAAGCTGGCGATCACCTCCTTTACCCTGTCCAGCCGTGTCCGGGTCCAGAATCTGTATACATTTTTCTACCAGGAAAGGGAAAAGGGCTTTGTGTTTCCCGGGGAGTCCCATCCCATGCTGGAGCTGACCTATGTGGATCATGGGATTCTGCACTCCGTGGCGGATGGGCAGGATTTGCAGCTTGGGCAGGGGGATATGGCCCTCTATGGACCGAACCAGTGGCACATGCAGTACGCGAACGTGGATGTGGCGGCCAGCTTCGTGACGATCACCTTTGATCTGGAGGGGGCGGACCCCGGCCCGCTGCTGAACCGCAAGCTATCCGTCCCGCAGGAGGCAGCAGGGCTGCTGCAAAGGATGCTCCGGGAGCAGGAGCGGGATGAGCCGTATGCTGCGGACATGATTATGTGCCTTCTCAGTCAGTTTATGCTGATTGCCCTGCGGGAGCAGGATGCGCCGGAAACAAGACTGCGCACAGGCAATGCCGTCCACAGTGAGAACGAAATCATTCGCCGGGCGCAGCAATATATCAGTACGCACATTTATGAGAAGCTGACGGTGCCGGTGGTGGCCATGCACGCCGATGTCAGCGCCAGCTACCTTACGGCTCTGTTCCATAAGAATTTGCAGCTGTCGCCGGGAGAGTATATCCGGCGCGTCAAGCTGCAGCAGAGCAAGCAGATGATCCGGGAAAACAGCATGAATTTTACGGAGATTGCCGCAGCGCTGAAATACTCCACGGTGCATCATTTTTCCCGGCAGTTCAAGGAAAAATTTGGCATTACTCCCTCGGAGTATGCTAAATCCGTCCGATAAATGGATCGGAAACATATAAAATCAGGAGGAATTCTATGAAGATTACAGCCTATGAGGTTCGGCCGGACGAGGCGGCTTGGTTTCAGGAGATCAGCCGGGACCGGGATATTTCCCTGACATTGATTCCGGAACCGTTGACCGAGGAAAATGTTGCACATTGCCGCGGGGCTGACGGAGTGTCCATACTGGGCCACAGTATTCTGGGAGAGAAGCTTCTGACCCAGCTGAAGGACATGGGCGTAAAGGTCGTCTCTACAAGAACGGTAGGCTGTAATCACATTGACCTGGATAAGGCCCGGGAGATCGGTATGCCCGTGTGCAATACCTGCTACGGACCGGAGTGCGTGGCGGATTATACGGTGATGCTCCTGCTGCTGTGCATCCGTAAGTATAAGCAGGTGCTCTGGCGTATGCAGATCAACGACTATTCTCTCGATGGCCTGGAGGGAAAGCAGGTAGGCAGCATGACGGTCGGCGTGGTGGGCACCGGCCGGATCGGGCGGCAGGTCATGCAGGATCTGAGCGGCTTCGGCTGCAAATTTCTGTGCTATGATCCCTATCCCCATCCGGAGGCGGCTCGCTTGGGCGAGTATGTGAGTCTGGAAGAGCTATGGGAGCGCAGTGACGTGATTACCCTCCATGCGCCGCTGACCCCGGAAAATTATCACATGGTGGACCGGCAGACCCTGGCCAAAATGAAGCCGGGCGTTATTCTGCTCAATGCGGCGCGGGGCGGATTGATGGATATGGAGGCCGTGATCGAAGCGGTAGAAAACCGTCAGATCGGCGCACTGGGGCTGGATGTTTTTGAGAATGAGGACGGGATTTACCACGAAAATCTGCGGGACGATATCATCAAGAACCGTTCCATGGCCTACCTGCGCCAGTTTCCCAATGTTGTCATGACGCCGCATATGGCGTTTTACACCCAGGAAGCGGTGCAGAGCATGGTGTATGGCAGCGTGGATTCCATTGTGGATGTGTGTAAGACCGGGAGCGCCCAGAGCAGGATTGTGTGATGCCCGGCAGGACATAGTTTGGGATTTTCCGATTCCGCGAAACGGAGTGCGGGATGTCCTTGACAATGGAAGGCTCCCGGCGTACAATGCAGACAGGGTCTGAAAGGGATCCGTTTTGAAGGGAGTTTTGTATTATGGGAAATCGGTATGCCGGCACACAGACGGAGAAGAATTTGTGGGATGCATTTGCAGGCGAATCCATGGCGCGGGGGAAGTATACCTACTTTGCCTCCGTGGCAAAAAAGCAGGGATTTGAGCAGATTGCAGCGCTGTTTCTGAAGACGGCGGAAAACGAAAAGGAGCATGCCAAGCTCTGGTTCAAGGAGCTGGGCGGAATCGGAGATACGGCGGAGAACCTGGCGGCCGCAGCCGAGGGGGAAAACTACGAGTGGACGGACATGTATGAGAACTTTGCCCGAACCGCTGAGACGGAGGGCTTCCCGGAGCTTGCTGCCCGTTTCCGCCTGGTTGCCGCCATTGAGAAGCACCACGAGGAACGGTATCGCGCTCTGCTGCAAAATGTGCTGACGGCGCAGGTTTTTGAAAAGAGCGACGTCAAAATCTGGGAATGCCGGAACTGCGGACACATTGTGGTCGGGACGAAGGCACCGGAGGTGTGCCCCACCTGCAATCATCCGCAGAGCTACTTTGAGGTCTGCGCCGAGAATTTCTGAGCGGCCCTCCGGAATTGCCCGAGCGTGTGCATTTGCCAATAGACAGGAGAAAGAAAACGCGGTATGAAGATTCGTCCGATTTGTGAGGAGGATATCCCGGCCTGCCTGGAAATCTACAATGCCTATATTGTCCGCACGACCGTGACCTTTGAGGAGACGCCCTTGCAGGTGGTGGATTTTCGGGAGCGTGTCCGGCGAATCCGGGAGACATATCCCTATCTTGTGGCGGAGGAGGACGGCCAGGTTGTGGGCTATGCCTACCTGGATGCCTACAGCAGCCGTTCAGCTTATCGCTACACGGCAGATCTGTCCATTTATCTGCGGATGGATATGCGGGGGAAGGGCCTGGGAGAAAAGCTCCTGGAAGCGGTAGAACGCTGTGCCATACGGCAAGGGCTGCGGAATATCGTCAGCGTGGTTACCCAGGAGAATGAGGCAAGCCTTGCCTTTCATGAAAAGCACGGATACCGGCACTGCGGCCGGCTGCATCACGCAGGGCTGAAAATGGGCCGGTGGCTGGATGTGGTTTTTCTGCAAAAGGAGCTGCCTGCCGAAGGTCCCGGATAAGAAAATACATTGGCAGGATCTCAGAGATGGGATCCTGCTGTTTGTATAAATGCACCCCCGGAACGGCTGCTCCGGGGGTGCTGCTATGTGGCTGAAGGAAGCGGTGCATATGGCCGGTCAGGGCCGGTCGTGGGTGTTAATGGCCTTTCCGAAGGCGTGGATTACGGCGGGAAGCTGACGGGCAAGCTCCGCGCCGTCGTCGGGACCATAGAAGTCGGCCCGGTCGCACCAGCAGCACAGCATGCCGCCTGCGGCGTCGGGAACGGGAATCTCCCGGTCAAAGATGCGGTAATCAAAGGACGCCATTTTCTCCACACGCTCTGACCAGTCCGGGCAGCCTGCGCCGCAGTAAAATGCGTGGCACGCGTTGATCAAATGGAATCCGGCCTGGGACAGGGTCAGGGGAGACGCCGGATAGTATCCGTTCCAGCCGGCGATCCAGTAGAGAACCCACAGCCGGTCGTCAATATGTCCGTAGGTCGTCAGGTCGTCGTGGTAGTAGATGCCGTCATTGAAGCACATGGGCGTCAGGCCGTGGGAGGTCAGAATTTCTGCGGCGCGGTTTACAAAGGAGATAAACGCGTGCATTTCTCCGTTCTGATAAATCACGTCAAAGCCCATTTCTCCCAGATCGTTGGCGAATTCGTCGGCGCCGAAGCAGAAGAAACGGCAGCCGTGCTGAGAGAACCAGAGGGCGTACTTTTCCAGCAGCGCGAATGCAAAGGCAACGGCCTCCGGATCACACAGGTTTATGGAGCTGAGGGAGCCGGGGTAGCGCAGGTTGGGAAAATGGGAAAGAATGGCGCCCAGATGGCCTGGCATATTCAGCGCCGGAATGACCTCCAGCCCAAGGTTGGCACCGTATTGCAGGAGCGCCTCCATATCCGCTTCCTCCCAGAACCGACCGGAGCCGTCCGGAGCCTTACCGTCCTGGCAATAGCCGTCACCCGGGACATCGGACAGGGCGTAGTCGCCAAAGTCTGTGTGAAGGGCCATGTCCATCAGGCGGAAGCGAAAGCCTTGGTTGTCAGAGAAATAGAGAACGACGGCGTTCAGCCCGGCTTCTGCCGCGGCATCCATCAGGCGGCGGACGGAATCCACGCTGAAAAATTTACGCCCGGCGTCCAGAAAGAAAATCTTCATAGGATTCATTGGATATCCCCCGCAATGTCCACATTGGGACCGTCCAGGCGCACCTCTGCGCCGTCGGCAGCCTCCGCACTCTCTGCGTGGGCCAGCAGCCACTTGTTGCGGGCCGTCAGTATGCGGTCCTCATCGCAAATGGGGGTAAAGGCGGGCTTGGCGGGGTTGGTTCCCTGGGGCAGGACAACCAGAACCTGGAAGCCGTCCGCCTTACGGGCGGAGCAGGGGGCGTAGTGCAGCGTCGTGGCATATACCTCCACCAGAACACCGGCCGGAACCCGATAGGCTACCACATGGCGGGTGTCCAGACGGCCGGATACCATCTCCTCCCGCTTGGCCAGAAGGAGGATAAAATCTCCCGTACCCACGTTCAGCTCACTGTCCCGGTGATACTCCAGACAGTTCAGACGGGTATTGTGTCCGCTGCAATAGCCCAGCTGGATCGGCATACCGCCGAAGGCGTGGTCGGAAAGCTCCTGCGCTGCGGGCAGGGCCATAAGCGCGGGGACCTCCGGCACATAGGTCACGCCATCGGGGATGGGCGCGGCGGCACGAAGGGTGGACAGCAGCGTATCCAGGTTGTAGCCGGCCAGAATCTGACCGTATTTTTGAAAGGACGGATCGGTAACAGGAAGAATTTGCATACAGATTACTCCTTTGTTTTTGGTTTTTCCGTTTGTATCATAGCAGAATTTTTTCCGGATTGCAATCTGTAGTCCCGATCTTTTTGCGGTCAGACGGCGGGCGAGGGGTGTACGATGCGATAATATACATTGGAGGTGAGCCGGTACACGGCACAATAAAACCCGGAGAAGAGGAGAAAGCATACACCGGTGGTGGCCAGCAAAAGGGTGCGGTTTGTCAGGTTAAACAGAAGCAGAATTTTCTCAATCATGGGGTAGGCAAAGCACAGGTGCAGCAGCGCGGTCAGCAGAGGGAGAAGGAAAACGGTCAGCATCTGGGAATTGATGCTCCTGCGGATATCCCGGCTTGTCATGCCAACCTTGCACATGATGTCAAAGCGCGCCTGATCCTCATAGCCTTCGCAGATTTGCTTGTAGTAGATAATCAACACCGCCGCCGCCAGGAAAACCACGCTCAGCATACCGCCCATGTAGAAAAGTCCGCCGAAGGTCCCGTAAAAATCGCCGCGGCTTACCTCTCTGCAATCATATGTGAACGTGGGGGACAGACGCTGTGTTTCCGGACTCTGCTGAGCGAAGGTGTTCACATCCGCCAGGATATCCTGATAGCAGGCGATGATTTCTGCACTGTCCGCATCCAGGTCGAAGCCGTATCTCCAAATACTGCGGGGAGCACGGTCAGATCCGGTGGCAAGCTGGGCAAACTGCTCCGAAGCGGAGGAAAAATCCCCGGTGATCATATATATGACGGGAAGAATGTTGGCGGAGTCCTCTCCTGCGGGAAGAAAGTCCGCTACCGTCCCCTTGACCCGATAGTGCAGCTGTCCGCCGATGGAAAGGGTGGGAAGGGAATACTCGATGCGTTGACAGCTGAGCAAAACCTCACCCTCGGAGAGAGAAAGGGCCTGGCCGGTCATCTGGTTGTAATCCTCCAAAGGGACCATGTAGAATTGGGTCAGGCTGCCTAAATCCGGCAGAGGAACATCGTACCTGGCGGAAGGATCGATCTCCAGCCGGTCGCCGTCCAGAAAGGCGTCGCTGCCCACCACGCGGTAATTGAGTATATGCTCGGGTGTCAGCTCGTGCCGGGAGAGGGTTTGTGCGATCTGCTCCGATAGAGCGGCGCGGTATGCCTGGCTGCCCTCGCCCAGATCCGGCAGAGAAAACTGGAGGTTTATATCCCGGGGATAGCGGGTTTGCAGGCTGTCCTCCTTGCCGACATACAGGCACGCCGTGGAGGAGAGCATGACCAGCACCATGGTCAGCAGAATGCAGATGGAGGCAAGCCCGGCGCCGTTGCGTTTCATGCGGTAGACCATGGAGGATACGGAGACAAAGTGATTGGCCTTGTAGTAATATCTTTTGCATTTCTGCAGGACCCGGCAGAGCATCACGGAGCCGGAAATGAACAGCAGATAGGTCGCCAGGATGACCAGGGCGACGGCTACAAAAAAGAGAGAAACGGCGCTGAGGGGATCCTCGATCCGCACGGCCATGGTATAGGCAACCGCCAGCAGAACAATTCCGGCAATGCCCAGCAGATAGTTGGCGCGTGGCGCCTTCTCACCGGCGTTCTCGCTGCGGAGCAGTGCAACGGGGCTGCGTACCTGCACAAGGCAGAAGGAGCGGACCAGCAGGAGGGCAAAGATCAGACTGAAGGTCAGCAGGGTGGAGGAAAGATTCTTTGCGGAGAGGTAAAAGTGAAAATCGACGGTCCCGGCCATGATTTTTACCAACCCAAGCTCAAAAAGCTTGGACAGCAGAATTCCCAGAACCAGGCCCGCTGCCATGGAAGCGCCCCATAGGAGGAGGGATTCCCAGAGCAGAATCAGACCGATGTTTCCTTTGCCCATTCCCAGTACGTTATACAGGCCGAATTCTTTGGTGCGGCGGCGCATCAGAAAGGAGCTTGTGTAAAACAGAAACAGAGCGGAAAAAATTGCGATGATGACCTGTCCGGAATACATCATGGCGCAGATGGTAGCCCCTCCGGGCAGCATCTGTACGGCGGGGGAGACGGAAAGAAATCCGATGATAGAGTGCATCATGACCATGCCGATGCAGGTCAGAAGGTAGGGCGCGTACAGCCGCCTGTTTTTGCGGATACCGGACAGGGCCAGCTTCGGATAGAGAAAAAGCTTCATGCGTGCTCACCGCCTGTCGTAAGAAGGGTCAGCGTGTCGGAGATTTTCTGATAGAAGGCTTCGTCGGAGACGCCGCCCCGGTATACCTGATGGAATACCTCTCCGTCCCGGATAAACAGGACTCTCCCGGCCCGGCTGGCGGCTTTTACAGAGTGGGTGACCATCACGATGGTGTGACCGACCCGGTTGATGTCCCCAAAGAGCCGCAGAAGCTCATCGGTAGACCGGGAGTCCAGAGCGCCGGTCGGCTCGTCGGCCAGGATGAGCTTCGGTTGGGTGATGATGGCTCTGGCTACGGCTGCACGCTGCTTCTGTCCGCCGGAAACCTCGTAGGGATATTTTTTCAGCAGGTCGACCAGACCGAGCTGGCGGCTGATGGGGTCCAGCCGGGCGTGCATTTCGGAGAAGGATTTTCCGGCCAGGACCAGGGGAAGGTAGATGTTGTCCTCCAGGGTGAAGGTGTCCAATAGATTGAAATCCTGAAAGACAAAGCCCAGATTGTCTCTGCGGATGGCGGCGGCCTGACTGTCCCGGACGGCGGAAAGATCATGCCCGTCCAGCAGAACGGTCCCTGCTGTCGGCTTGTCCAGGGCGGCCAGAATGTTCAGGAGCGTGGTTTTTCCGGATCCGGATTCCCCCATAATTGCCACATATTCCCCGCTTTCCACGGAGAAATTGACATTTTTAAGGGCTTCGACCTTACTCCCGCTGAAGCGGGAGGCATAGACCTTGCGCAGCCCCTGCACTTGAAGAATTGACATGGAATGGTTCCTCCTTTGAAGTATCTGGCCGTATTATAGCAGGCAGGAGGAATGTATGCCTTGGATTCGGCTTACAATTCCTCCTGCAAAACGAACAATTTTGTTAGATTTCAAAAGCGGACGGCTATTCGCGCCGGCCCTCCGACTGGGCCAGACAGATCCGGACGGTGGTCCCCACATCGGGGACGGATGCGATGGAAATCGTGTGCCCAAGATTCCGGCAGATTCTGTGGCATAAGTACAGTCCGATCCCGCTGGCCTGGGTGTAGGCGCGGCCGGCAGAGCCGGTATAGCCCTGTTCAAAGACCCGGGGAAGGTCCTCCGGCGCGATGCCGATGCCGGTATCCTGGATGCAGATGGTTTTCGGGTCCTCCGGAAAGATGGATATGCTGCCCTTGGGGGTGTACTTCAGAGCGGTTGAGAGAATTTGCTCCAGCACGAACCGCAGCCATTTTTCGTCGGTGACGGCCTCAAATTCCAGCGGCGTATAGCAAAGGTTCAGTCCGCGATGGATAAATTCGCTGCCAAAACGGCGAATGGCCTGCCGCACCGGCGTATCCGGACGGCATGTGTGAAATACATAATCCGTGGCATCGGAATCCAGGCGAAGGTAAGTCATGGCCATGTCCACATACTGCTCAATATGATTCAGCTCGGAGCGCAGATTGCGGGCGGGAGCGGAGTCCAGCTCCTGCAGCGTCAGACTCATGGAGGCGATGGGCGTTTTGATCTGGTGCGCCCACACGGTGTAGTAGTCGGTGCGCTCCTTCAGCTCCTTTTGAGCCTGGGCATCTTTTTGAAGCTGCAAATGGGCCAGGCGGCGGAGCAGGAGGCGGTAATCCTCCTGACAAATATCATAAGCCGGCGGGAGATCGGCCTCCTCCAGGCTTTCTATGACGGATATCCGGCGATGGGCGCACAGAGCCTTGCGCAGCCGCCAAGCCCCATAGCCGGCGCAGAGGGCCGCGCACAAAAGCCCGGCATACAAAACCGCGGTCAACGGCAGACCGTACAGAAAAAAGACCACGGCGCAGATTCCCACACACCCCAGCAGCAGAAGAAGCTTTCCTTTGCAGTAGCGTAGGTAACGCAGAAAGAAATCCATGTCCAGTCCTCACTTCAGACGGTAGCCCGCGCCGAATTTCGTCTCGATAAAATCGGAAAGTCCGGCGGCGTCCAGCTTTTTCCGCAGTCGTCCCACGTTGACCGACAGCGTGTTTTCGTCCACGAAGCTGTCGGTTTGCCAAAGCTTTTCCATCAGGTATTCCCGGCTGACCAGGCGTCCTTTTGCCTCCATCAGCGTCAGGAGAATGCGGTATTCGTTTTTGCTCAGGGAGATTTGCCTGCCCTGGAAGGTGAGGCAATTGTCCGCGGTACTCAGCAGCGCGCCGCGATGCTCCAAAACCGGCATGGTCCCGCCAAAGTCGTAGGCCCTGCGCAGCAGCGCTTGAATCTTGGCCATGAGCACGCTTCCGTCAAAGGGCTTGGCAATAAAATCGTCTGCCCCCAGGTTCATCGCCATAATGACATTCATGTTGTCGGAGGCGGAGGAGAGAAAGAGAATAGGTACCTTGGAGACCTGGCGGATCCGGCTGCACCAGTGATAGCCGTCAAAGGCAGGCAGGGAAATGTCCAACACGACCAGATGGGGGTCGTATTGGGCGAACTCGGCAAGAACGTTCCGGAAATCCTGGACACATTGGCAATCCAGCGACCAGGCATCGGCCTGGCGGCAGATTGCGTCGCGGATGCCCGGGTCGTCCTCCACAATTAGGATACGATACACGGGGGATACCTCCCTGATTCTTAAAAAGGCCGGGGCAGTTCGGAATGCCCCGGCTTTGGGAAATGGGTTTATGCTTTTACGAACGCCCGGGCGACATCCGCCACATGGCTTGCGCACAGGCCAAAGGCCTCCAGCAGCGCACCTGCCGGGCCGGAGTGACCGAATACGTCGTTTACGCCGATGCGGCGGACGGGAGTCGGGAGCTTTTCGCTCAGCAGGGAGCATACGGCTTCTCCCAGACCACCGATGACGGAATGCTCCTCGCAGGTGATGATGCGCCCGCACCGGCTGGCGGCTGCCAGAACCAGCTCCTCATCCAGAGGCTTAATGGTCGCCATGTTGATTACCGTGGCCTCTATGCCCTCCTGCGACAGGGCCTGAGCGGCTTGCAGCGCCTCATAGACCATCAGTCCGTTGGCGATGATGGCCACATCCTTTCCGCTGCGGAGCGTTTCGCCCTTCCCAATGCGGAAATCGTAAGGCTCGCTGTGGATGACCGGAACGGCAGCTCGCCCGAAGCGCATGTAAACGGGTCCCTTGTAGGCGTAGGCCGCCCGCACCATCGCTCGTGCCTCTACGTCGTCTGCCGGAGACATAACGACCATACCGGGAATGGAACGCATCAGGGCAAAGTCCTCGCAGCACTGGTGGGATGCACCGTCCTCGCCTACGGAGATACCGCCGTGGGTTGCGCCGATCTTGACATTCAGATGGGGATAGCCGATGGAGTTGCGTACCTGCTCAAAGGCGCGTCCTGCGGCGAACATGGCGAAGCTGGAGGCAAAGGGAACGAGGCCGGTGGTGGACAGTCCGGCGGCGGCGCAGATCATATTGGCTTCGGCAATGCCAAAGTCAAAATGCCGCTCCGGGAAAGCCTTCTGGAAAACAGCGGTTTTTGTAGCGCCGGCCAAGTCGGCATCCAGAACCACAAGATCGGTGTGCTCCTTGCCCAGCTCGGCCAGAGCCTTTCCGTAGGACTCACGGGTAGCAATTTTTATCAGTTCTGCCATATCAGTTTTCCTCCAGTTCTGCCAGTGCGGCCTTCAGCTCACCCATGGCCTGGGCGTATTCTGCATCGTTCGGGGCTTTCCCGTGCCAGCCGGCATTGTTTTCCATGAAGGAGACGCCTTTTCCCTTGACGGTGCGCATAACGATGGCGGTGGGCATACCGGAGACGGATTTTGCGGTGTCCATGGCCTGCTGGAGCTGAGAAAAGTCGTGTCCGTCCACACAGATTACGTGGAATCCGAAGGCCCGCAGCTTTTCGTCAATGGGGTAGGGACTCATGACCTTGGATATGTCTCCGTCGATCTGCAGCCCATTGTTGTCCACAATGACGCACAGGTTGTCCAGCTTGTAGTGGGCGGCAGACATGCACGCCTCCCAGACCTGGCCCTCCTGAATTTCTCCATCGCCCAGCAACGTATATACCCGGAAGGTTTTGCCCAGGTATTTTCCGCCCAAAGCCATGCCGACGGCGCAGGAAATGCCCTGTCCCAGGCTACCGGTGGACATATCCACGCCCGGAACGGTACGCATATTGGGATGGCCCTGCAGATAGCTGTCGATGTGCCGCAGGGTCGGAAGATCCTCTACGGGGAAGAAGCCCCGCAGAGCCAGGGCGGCGTAAAGCCCGGGGGCGGTGTGCCCCTTGCTCAGGACGAAACGGTCCCGATCCTCCCACTGAGGATTTTTGGGATCTACGTGCAGTTCATGAAAATACAGGTATGTAAAAAGATCGGCTGCGGACAGGCTGCCGCCGGGATGGCCTGCCTTGGCGCCGTGGGTCGCCTCTATCACACCCATGCGCACGCGGCATGCGGTGCGGCGCAGCTCGTTTAATTCGCTTGTGGTCATGGTAATCCTCCTTGCTGTATGCCGGCGAGGGAAGGCTTGCCGGTTGTCTTGTATAAGAAAGTATACATCACCCGTCGTATCCTTGTCAACGACTGGCAAAGAAAAACTGTCCGCAGCCGCAGCACGTACGACCCGGCGGCGGGCGGTTGACTTTGCGGGAAAACTGCGTATAATAAAGAGTAAAATAGGCTTTTTGCGGCAAGGTGAGACAAGAGCCGGAACAATTGATTTCTGGAAGGAATGCATATATGGCAAGCAGTAAGGGTAAATCGCAGTACGGAAATTCCAGCATTTCCATGCTCAAAGGAGAAGAACGGGTGCGCAAGCGTCCGGCCGTTATTTTTGGCTCGGATGACCTGGAGGGCTGCAAGCACGCGGTTTTTGAAATTCTGTCCAATGCCATTGATGAAGCGCGGGAGGGACACGGCGACACCATCATCGTGACCCGGTATCAGGACCTGTCGGTGGAGATCGAGGACTTTGGCCGGGGATGCCCGGTGGACTACAACGAGAAGGAAAAGCGGTTTAACTGGGAGCTGGTTTTCTGCGAGATGTATGCGGGCGGCAAATATGGAGAAAACGGGGAGAATTATGAGTATTCCCTGGGCCTGAACGGCCTCGGCTCCTGCGCTACGCAGTACGCCTCGGAGTATTTTGACGCCACGGTCCGCAGAGACGGCTTTAAGTATACGCTCCATTTTGAAAAGGGAAAGAACATCGGCGGGCTGAAAAAGGAGCCTACGGACCGGAAAAAGACCGGATCGTGCTTCCGCTGGCGTCCGGACCGACAGGTGTTTACCGATATTGCGATTCCGGTGGAGTACTACCGGGATGTGCTGCGCCGCCAGGCGGTGGTGAACAAGGGGATTACCTTCCGCTTCCGCAACCAGGTGGGCAGTACGTTTGAAACGGAGGAATTTTGTTATCCGGACGGCATCCGGGAGTACCTGGAGGAGCTGACGGGGGACAATGCCTTTACCATGCCGGTGTACTGGGAGACGGAAAGACGGGGCAGAGATGCGGAAAACCGTCCGGAGATGAAGCTGAAGATCACTGCGGCCTTCTGCTTTTCCAAGCAGGTCAGTCATGTGGAGTATTATCACAACTCCTCCTGGCTGGAGCATGGCGGCAGCCCGGACAAGGCTGTGCGCTCCGGCTTTACCGCCGCGTTTGACAAGTATCTGCGGGATACGGGTAAATATGCCAAGAATGAGAGTAAAATCCTCTTCCAGGATATCCTCGACAGCCTGGTCCTGGTGACAAACTGTTTTTCCACCATCGGCTGCTTTGAAAACCAGACCAAAAAATCCGTCAATTCCAAATTTACCCAGGATGCAATGACCGCCTTTTTTAAGGAGCAGCTGCAGATCTGGTTCATTGAAAACAAGCAGGAGGCGGACCGGGCGGCAGAGCAGATTCTGGTCAACAAGCGAGCGCGGGAATCGGCCGAAAAGACGAAGTCCAGCGTTAAGAAGAAGCTTTCCGGCTCCATTGACATTGCAAACCGCGTGCAGAAGTTCGTAGATTGCCGCAGCCGGGACACGGGCAGACGGGAACTGTATATCGTGGAGGGCGACTCGGCATTGGGTTCCGTAAAGCTGTCCCGGGACGCGGAGTTTCAGGGAATCATGCCGGTCCGGGGAAAGATTCTCAACTGCCTGAAGGCGGATTATGCGAAGGTCTTTGCATCCCCAATTATTACCGATCTGATGAAGGTGCTTGGCTGCGGAGTTGAGGTCCAGGGAAAGAAGGCCAAGGAGCTGAGCAGCTTCGACCTGTCTGCGCTGCGCTGGAGCAAGGTCGTGATCTGTACGGATGCGGATGAGGACGGATTCCATATCCGCACATTGATCCTGACGATGCTCTACCGGCTTTGCCCTACGCTGATCCGGGATGGCTATGTATATATTGCGGAGTCTCCTCTGTTTGAAATTACCTGCAAGGACAAGACCTGGTTTGCCTACAATGAGCCGGAAAAGGCAGCCATTCTCCGGAAGCTGGAGGGAAAAAAGGTGACGATCCAGCGCTCCAAGGGCTTGGGCGAGAACGATCCGGAAATGATGTGGATGACGACCATGAACCCCGAGACCCGCCGCCTGATCAAGGTTATGCCGGAGGATGCAGAGCGCACGGCGCACTATTTTGACGTGCTCTTGGGAGACAGCCTGGGCGAGCGCAAGAGCTTTATTGCAGAGAACGGCGCCAGGTATTTGGATATGGCGGATATATCCTGATTCTGCGTGAAAGGAAGCAAAAATGGCAAAGAAAAAACAGAGTTCCTCTCAGGATAAGAAGAAGATCAACACGGAAGGAATTGAAGGACTGCAAGGCTCCACCACGGAGCAGCCGATTTCCGAAATTCTGGAAGTGAATTTTATGCCCTATGCCATGTCGGCAATTGTTTCCCGGGCCATTCCGGAGATCGACGGATTTAAGCCCAGCCATCGAAAGCTGCTGTATACCATGTACAAGATGGGCCTGCTTTCCGGCGCCCGGACAAAGTCGGCCAATATTGTGGGACAGACCATGCGCCTGAATCCCCATGGAGACGCGGCGATCTATGAGACGATGGTCCGCCTGGCCCGGGGAAACGAGACGCTCCTGCACCCCTTCGTGGATTCCAAGGGAAACTTTGGCAAGGTTTATTCCCGGGACATGGCCTACGCGGCAGCCCGGTATACCGAGGCAAAGCTGGAGCCGTTCTGCGCGGAGCTTTTCCGGGATATTGACCTGGATACCGTGGACATGGTGGACAACTACGACGCAACCATGAAGGAGCCGGCCCTTCTGCCGACGACCTTCCCAAATGTGTTGGTGTCCGCCAACCAGGGAATCGCCGTGGGAATGGCCAGCAACATCTGTTCCTTCAATTTGCGGGAGGTTTGCGAAACGGCGATTGCCC
>CAKTKB010000021.1 GCA_934569195.1 uncultured Oscillospiraceae bacterium | reverse complement strand
AAGTCAAAACCTCCGGCTAAGCCGGAGGCTTGATTAAGCCCTAGAAGGGCATTTTACTGGCAAACATCTAAAGATGTATCGAATGATCTGGCATCTGCATTAAATGCCTTGCCGCCCCTAAAGGGGCAATGTATCTTTCTGTTCTAACATTTCTGTAGACGATACTGCCCTTAATTGTCAGTTAGAATTTCTCTACTGTAGATGTGTGGTTGACAAACCATTTCTGCTCTATTGAGGAATTCTTTCTATTTCTTTCTTATCCGCTAAAGCTCTTTTCTCCACCCCGGCATAGCCGGGGGTTCACTTTGGTACAACCAAAAGTATCTGCCGGGAATCCGTGAGATTCCCGGCAGACTTTTTTATTCCGTTCCGGCAGTATAGAGCAGCGTGTCCGCCTTTCGATTTACCGAGCCGTCCACATACACCGCGCAGTCCGAAACCCGGCGGAAGCCGCAGGACAGATGCAGCCGCATAGATGCTGCATTACTCCGCGATACATGGGAATACAGCCGCACCGGCCCCTCTTTTCCCAGCGCCTCCTGCACGCCCCGTACCAGCCGGCTCCCATATCCCCGGTGCCGGTAAGCCGGCCGCGTCTCCAGCGCCTCCAGCAGCAGACCGTCCCGGTAAGGCTCCAGGCGCAGGGCGCTGATATAGCGTTCTCCCTCCTGCCAGAGCACATACCGCGCCCCGGGTATGGCGAAAAATACATCCGCCAAATACCCGTAAAAGGATTCCTCCGCAAGCTGCAGCTGCCGCCCCTGCGGCTCCTCCGGCCAGAAGGCTGCACCGTTTTCCTCGTTTCCCTCCCGGTAAACCTCCATCAGCTCCGAAAACCGCATTTTGCCCAGCTCCGTCACAATTTTCAGCATTCCGCCTCTCCTTTATCCAATGGCATACTGGCTGGTGTAGAGCTGATAGTAGAAGCCCCGCTTCTCCAGCAGCTGCCGGTGCTTTCCCTGCTCAACGATGGTCCCGTTGGAGAGCACCAGGATCCTGTCCGCATCCACAATGGTGCTAAGCCGGTGGGCGATCACGAAGCAGGTTCTCCCTCGCATCAGCCGGTCCATTGCCCGCTGGATCAGCGCCTCCGTGCGCGTATCCACGTTGGAGGTTGCTTCATCCAGGATCAGCAGCGGGCGGTCCGCCAGGAAGGCCCGGGCTATGGTCAACAGCTGTCGCTGCCCGCCGGACAGGCTCTGGGCATCCGTGCCGATGACCGTATCATACCCCTGCGGCATTGCGCTGATAAAATCATGGCAGTAGGCATCCCGGCACGCCTGCTCGATCTCCTGCCGGGTGGCGTCCGGCCTGCCATAGGCCACATTTTCCGCCACAGTTCCCCGGAAAAGCCAAGTCTCCTGGAGCACCATGCCGAAGCTGGACCGGAGCTGCTGCCGCGTCAGCGTCTGGATATTCTGTCCGTCCAGGCAAATGCTTCCCCGGTTCACGTCGTAAAAACGCATCAGCAGATTGACGATCGTGGTTTTTCCAGCGCCGGTCGGTCCCACGATGGCAATTCTCTGTCCGGGCTGGACCTGCAAATTCAGGTCCTGAATCAGCGGCTGCTCCGGGGCATAGGAAAAGTCCACGTGGGAAAACTGCACGTTTCCCTTAACCGGCTCCGGGATAGGCTGCGATCCGTCCGGCTCCTCCGGCTCGTCCAGGATGGCAAACACCCGGCGCGCCGCCGCCTTCACCCGGTAAAACTGACTGAAGCCCACGGAGAGCTGCTCCAGGGGCGAGGCCAGCTGCCGGGCGTAGAGCACGATGGTCACCACGACGCCCACCCGGACGCCCTGCTTCACCACCAGGTATCCCCCCAGCAGATTGATCAGAATGTAGGCAAGGGAATTGGCCAAACTGATGAGCGGCAGCACGATGGAGGATGCGAAATTGGCCTTTGCCGTCGCCGTGCGCAGAGCATCGTTGACCTGGGCGTGCTTTTTCTGGGTGTAATTTTCCAGGTTATAGGCTTTTGTGGTGGTAAAATTGGTAAAGGACTCCTCCACGATTGCCGTCAGCTTTCCGGACTGGGAATACGTCTCGTCAAAATATTTCTCGCTGCGGGAGGCGACCCGGGTGGAGAGCACAATGGAGAGCGGCGTAATAAAAACGGCGAAGCAGGCCAGCCGCCAATCCTCCCGGAACATCACCACACAGATAATCGCCACCTGGAACGCGCCCTTTACCAGCACGTCAAACACCTGATTCAGCGTGCCGCCCATCTCGCCCACGTCGCCGCTCATGCGGCTGATAATGTCTCCCACCGGCGTGCGGTCGGCATATCCCACCGGCAGACGCCCCAGCTTTTCCGAAATCCGCACCCGCAGGCCGCAGGTAAAATACTGCGTCACGGCCCGGTTCATCAGCACCACGTTTCCATAGCTGAACAGGGCGCTGGCGCCGTATACCCCCAGCAAAATGGCAAGCTTCGGCAGAATTGCGGCGCAGATTTCTCCCTGCCGGCCTCCGCTCCCATAGTCAAAGAGCATCTGGATCACATTTCCCAGCAGCTCGGGTATGGCCACCGCTGCCAGCACCGCCAGCACATCCAGTCCCGCGCCCAGCGCCAGCCACCCGGCAATGGGACGCGTCTCATGCAGCAGGCGCCGCAGAACCCTGTCCTTCTTTTTCTCTTGCTTTCTCATGTATTCCCTCCCGTCTGGGACTCGTAAATCTCTCGATATACCGGGCAGGTTTGCATCAGCTCCCGATGTGTCCCCTGTCCTGCCAGGCGTCCCCCGTTCATCACAAATATCCGGTCACAGTGCATGGCGGAGCTGACTCTCTGGGTAATCAGCAGCTGCGTCCGCCCCGCAAGGCGGCGGGAAAGAGCCGACCGCAGCTTCGCCTCCGTCAGATAGTCCAGGGCGGAAAAGCTGTCGTCAAAAATATAGATCGGCACGTCCTTCACAATCGCCCGGGCAATGCTTACCCGCTGCCGCTGTCCGCCAGACAGATTTTTTCCGGCCTGCTCCAGAATGTGGTCCGCCCCCTCCGGGTAAGATGCCACAAATTCCGCCTGGGCATCCTCCAGCGCAGAAAGCACCTGCTTTTTCTCCGCACCCTCTTCGCCCATTGCAACGTTTTCGGCCACGCTTCCCGAATAGATGGCCACATTTTGCAGGGCGCAGCGTATGTTGTCCCGGAGGGAGCGGCGGCTCAGCTCTGCCGTCGGCTTCCCGTCCAGAAGAATCCGCCCCTGTGTCGGATTCCGGAAGCCCATCAGCATATTGACCAGCGTGGTCTTGCCCGCTCCCGTGCCTCCGATAATGGCGGCCTTTTCCCCGGGCCGAATGTGCATGGATACCGCCTCCACTGCCGGTTCTCTGGCCCCTTCATAAGTAAAGCCCACATTTTCAAACACAATATCCCCCGAAAAACGCACATCCTGCCGGGAGACCGGGTCCGCCGCATCCGGCATACCCAGGACCTCCCCGATCCGCCTCGCCGACACCTGAGCCTGGGGAAAGTTTGCAATCATGTAGGCGCTGAGTATTACGCTGTTGGAAATCAGAGCGATATATTGCACAATGGCAAACAGATCTCCGCCGGTAATGCTCCCGCCCCGCTCCATACGAAATCCGCCGAAATACACCACCAGAACGGCTGCGAAATTCAGCATCAGACTCACCACAGGGGAAATCTTACCCATCTCCACGTTGGACTGGATGATGGCGGCGGACATCTCTCCCACGGCATCCGCAATTCTCTCATGCTCCCGCTTTTCTCCCTGGAAGGCCCGGACGACCCGGATTCCCCGCAGCCGCTGACGGACAAGCTCGTTTTTCAGGTCGCCGTACTGGTCACATTTGTCCCACAGCGGGCCGATCCGCTTGCTGATCCGGTATACGATCCAGAAAATAACCGGCAGAAAGACCAGCAGGAGCAGCGACAGCATCCCGTCCTTGCGCATGGAAAGGATCACGCCGCCGAAAAAGAGCACCGGAATCGTAATCACCGTTCCGCACATCATGGATGCGATCCAGGACACCATCTCTACATCCGTCGTGGCCCGCGTCACAAGACTGGCCGTACCCAGTCCGCTGAAGGTGTCCACGTCCATGGCGTTGACCTTCCGGAAAATTTTTTCCCGCAGGTCCGCGCAGTATCCGGCCACCACATCAGCCGACAGCTTGCTGCCCCACAGCACGGAGCCAAGCCCCGCCAGCGCTACCACCAGCATCCGGACACAGCAGCGGACAATGTAAGCGAAATCCGCCTGGTACACGCCCCGGTTCAGGATGTCGCTCATAATGGTCGGCAGCAGCAGATCGCAGATTGTAGAGACGGCAATCGCCACCGTGGCCCAGAGCAGGGAACGCCTGTACGGGCGCAGATACGCCATCATTTCTTTCATAAAAGCACCTCTCTTCTGATGAATTGCAACAAAAAAACGGCACAGGCAAAAGCCCGCGCCGCAAAAAGGCCGCACAGATTCCCTACTGCGCAGTCCTCCCAGGAGCAAGTCTTTCGCCAAGCACGATAATACGATCGTTAAACACCAACATGGACATATCGACTTCCTCCTTTCCAAAATTTTCTTTATCATACACCCCCTTCCGCAAAAAGTCAACAGCAAATCTCTGATCGCCACGGATATTTTTTCTCATTCTTGCCTTCCCTTCTATCCGGCGCATAAAACAGGCGCCCGACAATCAGTCGTTTTCTTCCCCACTGCGTATGAATATACAAAACGGTTATACACAGTTTCCACAGACTTTTCCACAGCCGTTTCCCGCTTATTTCTTCGCAGAAATTCAATGTTTACAATGTATACATGAAATGTTGACATTTTTCGACACATTTTCCATTTGGTTCTTTATGCACTCCCCTTTTCTGCATACCAAGAATATGCAAAATCTTCTCCTAAAAAAATGCAGGAGGCGGTTATGCCCCCTGCATTTTATAGCTGCTCGCCCAAAATGGATTTCGTCGCGTAGGCATTCAGGCTCATATCCGCCGTGTTGCCCGCCAGATATTCATAATACGCCTGCGCGCCGATCATCGCCCCGTTGTCCCCGCACAGGGACAGCGGCGGCATGTACACCTGGGCGCCCAACGTCCGGGCCTGCGTCAGCAGATCCTCCCGGATGCGGGAATTGGCCGCCACGCCTCCCGCCACCGCGATCCTCCGGCAGCCGGTCTCCCTCGCCGCCAGCATCACCCGGGGAACCAGAATCTCCGAAACCGCCTGAGAGAAGCTGGCGCACAGATCTGGGATATTCACCGGCTCTCCGATCTGCTCGGCGTGGTGAATCAGGTTCAGCGCCGCCGTTTTCAGCCCGGAGAAGCTCATATCATAGGGATTCGCCCCCGGTTTGCTCCGGGGCAGACGGTAGCGCGTCCCGTCTCCGGTGCGGGCGACCTTATCCAGGGTCGCGCCGCCGGGGTAAGGCATTCCCAAAACCCGGGCGACCTTATCGAAGCTCTCCCCCGCCGCGTCGTCCAGCGTCCCGCCCAGGACCTCCATCCGGGTGTAATCCAGCACCCGGACGATCATGGTGTGTCCGCCGGAAACCACCAGGCACAAAAACGGCGGCTCCAGCTCCGGATAGGCAATGTAATTTGCCGCAATGTGGCCGCGAATGTGGTGAACCGGGATCAAGGGTTTTCCCATGGCCAGGGCGGCGGCCTTGGCAAAGTTCACCCCCACCAGCACGGCCCCGATCAGCCCGGGGGCATAGGTCACCGCTATGGCGTCGATCTGCTCTCTCGTCAGGCCGGACTCCGCCAAAGCCTGATCCGCCAGGCCGTAAATGGCTTCAATGTGCTTCCGGGAGGCGATTTCCGGCACCACGCCTCCATAAATGCGGTGCAGGTCCACCTGGGACGCGATGCAGTCCGTCAGTACCTGCCGGCCGTCCCGGACAATTGCCACAGCCGTTTCATCGCAGGAAGATTCTATCGCCAGAATATTCAAATTGTCCACTCCTTTCGAAGGATCAGCCCATCCTCCCTGGGGCTGCGGTAATATCCCCGGCGCAGGCCCGTCTGCACAAACCCCATCGCTTCATAAAGCGCCCGGGCAGGCGCATTGGAGGCCCGCACCTCCAGCGTCAGGCTGCGGCTGCCCATACGGGCCAGGCGCGCCGTCAGCTCCTCCACCAGTCTGCGGCCAATTCCCTGCCGCCGCCGTTGGGGCGCTACCGCCAGATTCATCATGTCCGTCTCGCCCATCACCGTCTGGGAGCCTACGTAGCCCGCCAGGCTCTCCCCCTCCACCGCCAGGAGCCACAGGGAAAGGGGGTTGTGCAGCTCCTGGGCAATGCTCTGCTCGCTCCAGGGGGTGGAAAAGCAGACCTTCTCCAGCTCCGCCACCCTGCCGGTCCATGCTTCATCCATCTGTATGATCTCAATCATTTGGCTTCATACCAGCTCTTTCCGATTTTTGCCTCCGCCACCAGAGGAACCTTCAGCTGGGCGACTTGTTCCATCTCCCGGCTCACCAGCGCCGCCACCTGCGGTCCGATCTCCTCAGGGCACTCCACGATCAGCTCGTCGTGCACCTGAAGCAGCAGCCGCGCCTGGGGATATTGCTCCGACAGTGCCCGATCCACATGAATCATGGCAAGCTTGATCAGATCCGCCGCCGTGCCCTGAATCGGCGTATTCATGGCGATCCGCTCCGCTCCGCTGCGGACGTTGAAATTGCTGCTGGAAAGCTCGGGAATATACCGCCTGCGGCCGTAGAGCGTCTGAGTATAGCCGCAGGCCCGGGCATCCGCCACCACCTGCTTCATATACGCCCGAACGCCGGAATAATTGGCCAGGTAGCTGTCTATATAGGCCCGCGCCTCCCATCGGGAAACCCCAATGTCCTCCGCCAGGGAGAACTCGGAAATGCCGTAGACGATTCCGAAATTCACCGCCTTGGCATGGCGGCGCTGCAGGGGCGTCACCTGTTCCGCCGGGACACCGAACACCTGGGCCGCCGTCACCGTGTGAATGTCCATTCCCTCCCGGAAGGCCGCCTGCATGGCCTCGTCCCCGGCAATATGCGCCAGGACCCGCAGCTCGATCTGGCTGTAATCCGCGTCCACCAGGACGCATCCCTCCCGGGGAACAAACATCCGGCGAATCTGCGCCCCCAGGTCCGTGCGCACGGGAATGTTCTGCAAATTCGGCTCCGTCGACGACAGGCGCCCCGTAGCCGTGACCAGGTTCTGGAAGGTGGTATGAATACGCCCATCCTCCCCGATGACCTTCATCAGTCCGTCGGCATAGGTCGACTTCAGCTTGGTGAGCATCCGGTAGTCCATTATCGCGGGAATGACGGGATGCTTGTCCTTCAGCTTTTCCAGCACCTCCGCATTGGTGGAATAGCCGGTTTTGGTCTTTTTCACCGGGGGAAGGCCCAATTTTTCAAACAGCAGCTCCCCAAGCTGGCGGGTAGACTGAATGTTGAAGGGGCCGCCGGCATATCCGTAAATCATCTGCTCACAGGCGGCAATCCGCTCCGCCAGCATCTGCCCGAACTGGCGCAGCTGCGCCTCGTCAATGGCCACGCCCGCCTGCTCCATCCGATAGAGCACGCCGCACAGCGGAAGCTCGATCTGCTCGTAGAGCCGTCCCATCTGCCGCTGCTCCAGCTCCTGCTCCAGCACGGGCGCCAGCAGCCACAGCGCCTGGGCGCAGGCGGCCGCATCACCGTCGTCCACGGTAGTCCCCAGGTAAGTGGTGGCCAGCTTGCTCACGGGGTAATCCGCCTGAGAAGGATTCAGGTCATAGGCGGCCAGCGCCGTATCAAAGCGGAAATCTCCCCAGGGCATATCCATAGACGCCAGGGTATGCATCGTAGCCTTCAGGTCATGACAAATGCAGTCCCTTCTGCCGGATAGGCAGCGGCTGTTCTCCCGCGTCTCCATCGGCGTCAGGACGCACACGCCCTGCTCCCATGCCAGCGCCAGGCTTCCGTCCGGCCCGATATAGACCGCACAGGGTTGTCCCTCCGGAGGAAGGGTTTCGCTCCGGGGCAGCTGTCGCACCTGCTTCGTCTGCTCCGCCTGGGCTTCCTGCTCCGCCCCCCGCAGACCGTACCGGTCAATCAGGCGGACAAACTCCAGGCGGGTGAACAGGGCATACAGCTCCTGCCGGTTATAGGGACGGATGACGGCATCCTTCGGCTGGAACTCGATGGGCGCTTCCGGCCGGATCGTCGCCAGATCATAGGAAAGATAGGCGTTCTGCCGCCCCGCCTCCAGCTTCTCCCGCAGCTTAGGCCGGATGGACGGGTCGTCCAGATGGGCATACACCCCATCCAGGGAGCCAAACTTATGCAGCAGCTCCGACGCCGTCTTGGGACCGACGCCCGCCACACCGGGGATATTGTCGGAGGTATCCCCCATGAGCGCCTTCAGATCGATCAGCTTTTTCGGCTCAAAGCCATACTCCTGCCGGAACTTCTCCTGATCATACAGGGTCGTCTGGGTCTGTCCGGGCTTGGAGATAACCAGCTTGACATGGACATACGGGTCTATCAGCTGGAGGCTGTCCCGGTCTCCCGTCACGATCACGCACTCCCAACCTGCCTCGGAGCAAATCCGCCCCACCGTACCGATGACATCGTCCGCTTCCCACCCCTGGCAGGCATAGATCGGAATATTCATCGCAGCGAGAACCTGCTTCATAACCGGCATCTGCTGCGCCAGCTCCTCGTCCATGCCGTGGCGCGTGGCCTTATAGCCGTCGTACTTCAGGTGCCGAAAGGTCGGTCCATGCAGATCAAAGGCCACGCACACTGCGTCGGGCTGCTCCTCCTTCTCCATCCGCTCCAGAATGTTCAGGAAGCCGTAGATCGCATGGGTATACAGCCCGTCCCGGGTCGTGAGGGGCCGAACGCCATAATACGCCCGGTTAATGACGGAATTCCCGTCGAGAATCAGCAGCTTCATACCCTTCTCCACTTCGGTCCCTGGGGCGTGTCGATGATTTCGATCCCCCGGGCCTTCAGATCGTCCCGGATCCGGTCCGCCTCGGCGAAGTTCTTTGCCTTTTTCGCCTCGGTCCGCGCCGCGACCAGTGCATCGATCTCCGGGTCGCCGGAGGCCGTCTGCTCCTGCGCCTGCTTCTGCCGGAAGCTCTGCGCGTGCTCCAGCAGGCCCAGAGACAGCACCCGGTCAAAATCCGCCAGGGCCGCCAACTTCGTGGCATCGGAGCACTTGGCCTTGAGGGCGTCAAACACGGCCGTCACCGCCAGAGATGTATTCAGGTCGCCGTTCAGCGCGCCCGTGAAACGCTCCTTGAGCTGCGCCAACGCCGCTTCGTCCACCTCTCCCGCCGGATCCAGGGCCGCAATGCGGGCAATGAGCTTTTCATATGCTGCGGCAGCATTGTCCATATTTTCCCAGGAAAACACCAGGTTCCGCCGGTAATGGCTTTGCAGGCAGAAGTAGCGATAGACCATGGGATCATAACCCTTCTGCTCCAGCAGGGACAAGGTAAGGAACTCTCCCTTGGACTTGCTCATCTTTCCGGATTCCGTATTGAGGTGGTGTACATGGAACCAGTAATTGCACCACTTATGCCCCAGGTAGCTCTCGGACTGGGCGATTTCGTTGGTATGGTGGGGAAAAGCGTTATCAATTCCGCCGCAGTGGATATCCAGGTCCTCCCCCAGGTACTTCATGGAAATGCAGGAGCACTCGATATGCCAGCCGGGATAGCCCACGCCCCAGGGAGAATCCCACTTGAGCGCCTGATCCTCAAACTTGGACTTTGTGAACCAGAGGACGAAGTCGTTTTTATTGCGCTTGTTTGTGTCCTCCTCCACGCCCTCCCGGACGCCCACGGCCAGGTCCTCCTGGTCGTGATCGTTGAATACATAGTACTTTTCCAGCTTGGACGTATCAAAGTAGACGTTTCCCCCTGCGAGGTACGCATACCCTTTCTCCAGCAGGACACTCACCATGTGAATATACTCCGGAATGCAGCCGGTCGCAGGCTGCACCACGTCCGGACGCTTGATGTGCAGCCGGTCGCAGTCGGCAAAGAAGGCGTCCGTATAATACTGCGCAATCTCCATCACGCTCTTGTGCTCTCGCTTGGCGCCTTTGACCATCTTGTCCTCACCGGTATCCGCGTCGGAGGCCAGATGACCCACGTCCGTAATATTCATGACCCGCTTGACAGGGTAGCCCAGGTAGCGCAGGGCCTTTTCCAGCACGTCCTCCATAATATAGCTGCGCAGGTTGCCGATGTGGGCATAGTGGTACACCGTCGGGCCGCAGGTATACATCTTCACCAGGTCAGGGGAGTTGGGGACAAACAGCTCCTTCTTATGGCTCAGGGAATTATAAAGATACATTTTCGATTTCCTCCAATCGACGCTTTTTCAATAAAAAAACGCCTCTTGCACAGTATGCACAAGAGGCGGGTTCTCAAAACTCGCGGTTCCACTCTCATTTATCGCTCATTTAGGGGGCTTCGCTCCCGGACGCACTTCGCGGGCCGCCCCCGCCCGAGCTTCCAGCCACAGCCCAGGCTCTCTGTAGGAGGGAGAAATTCCGCTACTCTTTCCGTTCACAGCGATATCCAATTTTCAGGGTTATTTTATCATCTTTTCCCGGGATTTGTCAAGGTTTTCTCAAACACAGCCGCTTTTTTCTTTTCGGGGCTGCATGACCTCCCGCTGGTAGCGGGCAATGCCTGCCTCCAGGATATCCATGGCTCTCTCCAAATCCTTCTGATTGAGCACATAGGCAATCCGGACCTCCCGGATGCCCTTGCCCGGCGTCTCATAAAACGGCGCGCCCGGGGCGAACATCACCGTATCCCCATGGTCGTCAAATTCCTCCAGCAGCCAGCGCTGGAATTTGTCCGCGTCGTCCACAGGCAGACTGGCCATCACATAAAACGCGCCCATCGGCTCCTCAACCAAAACGCCCGGAATACGCCGGAGCCGGGACACCACCGTGTCGCGGCGGCAGCGATAGGCCTCCTTCGACTGCCGGAAAAAGGCCGGATCCACGGAGTACAGGCTGGCCGCACCGATCTGGTCAATGGTCGCCACCGACAGCCGGGACTGGCAGAATTTCAGCAGCGCCTGCTGAAGCTCCCGATTCTTCGTCACAACGCAGCCCACCCGGGCGCCGCAGGCGGAAAACCGCTTGGACACGGAGTCGATGATCACCAAATTTTCATAAATATCTTCAAACCGGGCCATGGTCGGCACGCCGAATTTCGGATCATAGCAGAACTCCCGATAGACCTCGTCGCAGATCAGGAACAGATCCCGCTCCTTCGCCACATCCGCAATCATGCGCATTTCTTCCGTACTCAGCACAACGCCTGTGGGATTTCCCGGATTGGTGATGAGAATTGCCCGGGTATTTTTCGTAATCAGGCTCTCGATCCGGTCCCGGAAGGCGTAGTGGTAGCCTTCCTCCGGACTGGTGGGAAGCGCGCGGATTACGCCGCCGGCGGCATGGACAAAGGTCGTGTAGTTGGGATAATACGGCTCGGGAATGATTACCTCCGTATACGGATCCAGAATGCTCAGGCAGGTCAGCAGCAGGGCCTCGCTGCCGCCGGTGGTGATCAGAACGTCCTGCGGCTCCAGGTTCACGCCCAGCCGGTCGTAATAGCGCCGCACCGCATCGATCAGCACCGGCATTCCCGGGGACTCCGCATAGGCCAGGGTCTTTCTGTCAAAGGCCCGTATGGCGTCAAAATACGCCTGGGGCGTAGGCAGGTCAGGCTGTCCGATGTTCAGATGGTAAATTTTACGTCCCTTTTCCTCCGCCGCCACCGCCAGGGGATGGAACTTGCGCATGGGCGACGGCTCGCACCGATTGGCATTGATTGAAACTCTCATTGGTACCTCCATTGGCGCAGTATCCGCCAAATTTTCTATTTCTTCCGGTCATGGCAAATAACGGATGGCTCAGTGCCGCCAGCGCAATCAGATTGGGGATTGCCATCAGACCGTTCACAATTTCAGACATTGTCCACAGGGTGCCGGTTTGCAAAACCGCCCCCAGCACTACGACCCCCGCCTGGAGCAGGGCAAAGGGCTTCCACGCCCCTTCCCCCAGCAGATATTGGGCGCACCGGACGCCGTACAGCCCCCATCCCAGCACCGTGGCAAAGGCAAAGCACATCAGCGCCAGGGACAGGTACACGCTCACCCATCCGCCGTATATCCGGCTGAACGCCTGGACCGTCAGGGTCACGCCGGGGTCCGTCCCGTAGGGAATCTCGACCCCGCTGCACAGAATAACCAGCGCGGTCATCGTGCAGATCACCAGCGTATCCACAAAGACCTCCACGATTCCCATCATGCCCTGCTCCATCGGATCCCGCACCTGCGCGCCGGCATGGGCAATGGACGCCGTCCCCATTCCCGCCTCATTGGTAAAGACGCCCCGGGACATCCCGACCCGCAGCGCCGCAAAGGCCGAGCCGAGCATTCCGCCGGTGACGGCCCTAGGGGAGAACGCGCCACGCACGATCTGCCCGAAGGCACGGGGTATCTGATCGCCCCGCAGAGCCAGCACGCCCAGCCCCAGCAGCAGATAGCTTACGGATGCCAGAGGCACCAGCATTTCCGCCGCCGCACCGATCCGCCGTGCGCCTCCGAAAAGCATGACTGCCACCAGAATGCCCAGCCCGATTCCCAGCAAAACAGGGAAATACCCCGCCGGCCGTATGCCCAGAGACAGCAGCATTTCCCCGCAGCTCTGGACGACGGCATTGATCTGCGTCGCGTTTCCCACACCAAAGGCGGCAAAAACGCCGAAGAAGGCGTACAGGCCGCCCATCCATGCCCACTTTTCTCCCATGCCCCGGCGAATCATGTACATCGGTCCGCCGACATAAACCCCGTCTTTTCCCTTTACACGGTAGCGCACGGCCAGGGTCGCCTCGGCAAATTTCAGGGCCATGCCCAAAAAGCCGCACACCCACATCCAGAAAATCGCTCCCGGGCCGCCCAGGGCAATCGCCCCGGCCACGCCCGCCAGATTTCCCGTGCCGACGGTAGCCGCAAGGGCCGTACACAGCGCCCGGAAGGAGGAAACGCCCTGCTGCTCCTCCTTTCGCCTGCCAAACTGGCGGAAAAAAGTCCGGATCGCCCGGGGAAACAGTCGGAGCTGCACCGCCCGGGTCCCCACAGTCAGGTAAATCCCCACGCCCAGGATCAGCACCAGCGCAGGCGCGCCCCACACAACCCCATTGATAGACTGCAATATACGCGACATGGTAACCTCCATAGAATAGCACTTTTTTCTCCCCCGCGCAAGTTTTATCTTTCCGGCGCAAAAAAGCGGCCCCCCTCCGGGAACCGCTTTCGTATCATTTCCAATTTTCCCAAATATCGGGCCGATAGCCCACCGTGGCCTGCTTTCCGTTGCGCACAATCGGCGTGCGCATCAGCCCCGGATCATCCAGGAGCTTATCCGCCTTCGCCTGGGGATCGTCCATATACCGCATAAGGGTAACGGTCCCGGACCGGCTATCCCAGTCGATCAGATTGTCCACACCGCCCACTGCCCGCAGCACGCTTTCCAGCTCCCGCGGCGACAGTCCAAATCGCAGCAGATCCACCGACTGGAAGGAAATCCGCCGCTCCTTGAAGTAACGCTCTGCCTTTTTGGTGTCGAAGCACTTACTTTTTCCAAAAATCTGGATATTCATTCATACATCACCTCCATCAGGCAAAGTCCCTGGGGCGGCATCCGTCTCCCCGCCATGGCTCTGGGCGCTCCGAAAAGCTGCGCCGTTTCCTCCGGCTCCCGCAGCCCCATGCCCACCTCGACCAGCGTCCCGGCCAGAATGCGCACCATCCCCTGCAGGAAGCCGTTTCCCGTGACGTCCATCCGAAGCTCCGGCCCCGCCCGTTCGATGCGGATGGCATCAATGCGCCGCACCGTGGACTTCTTCATCCGGGGATTGCTGCAAAATGCGGAGAAATCGTGTTCTCCCTCCAGTATCCGGGCTGCCCGCTCCATGGCGGGTAAATCCAGCTTCTCCGGAAGCACCGTCACATACCGCCGCTCGAAAACACAGGGCAGCTCGCTGTTCCACAATCGATACCGGTAGGTTTTCCTGCTGGCGTTGAGCCGGGCATGGAATCCGGGAGACACCTCCCGGCAGGAATATATGCCGATGTCCTCTGGAAGATACCGGCGCAGCGCCTCCAAAATCTCAGCGCACGCCATATCGCTGCGGCAATGAAAGCTGGCCACCTGTCCCCGGGCATGGACCCCGGCGTCCGTTCGTCCGCTTCCGGAAATCTCTATCGGCTCGCCCAGGATCCGGCTGAGGGTCAGCTCCAGCTTCCCCTGCACGGTCCGCTCCTCCTGCCCGGCCAGCCGCTGCCACCCCCGGTAGCGTGTGCCGTCATAGCAAATCTCAAGCCGCAGATTCCGCATATTGCTCCAATTCCTCCCTGGCCTCCCGTTCACTGTCGGCAGAAAACAGGAATCTCCCTCTGCCGTCGTACACCTGAACATGCCCCTGAACGTTCCGTATGGAATACATCGCCCTCACCCCTCGGTTTTGATGACAGCAGTATACCATACATTAGGTCCATCACATTGGACTTATTCCCGTGCAGGGACTTTTTTCTCACAGATTTGCCAAATACATCAGCACTCTGGACAGCATGGCCCGGCTGGCGTTTTCCGCCGGGGACAGGGTCATGGGCGACAGGCTGGTTCCGCTGATCAGGCCGTTTGCCAGCGCCCAATTGAACGCGTCCCGGGCATACCCGGGGACCGCCCCGCCGTCCACATAACGGCCAAGGGCATTGGATGCAGATACGTTCAGCTTCCGGATGTTCTTGGCATAACGCCACAAGAAGGTAACCATCTCCGCCCGGGTCACCGGCCGGTCGGGGCCAAAGGTCCCGTCGGCATAGCCCGCCACTACGCCCTTCTGCACAGCCCAGGTAACGGCGTTTTCATAATAGGACCCGGCCTTCACATCCGACAGGCCGCTGCTGCCGGAGACCTTGGGCGAACCTGCCATACGGTAAAGCACCGTGACCACCATGGCCCGGCTCGCCTGGCCGTAGGGGTCAAAGATTCGGCTGCTCGTTCCCGCCATCAGTCCCTTGCTGTAGCAGTAGGCCACAGAGGGGGTATACCAGGCGTTGCTGCTTACATCCGTAAAGGGGAGCTTGACCCACTGGGCCGTGACCCGCAGATTCTCCTTGACCGTCTGCCCCGTCAGCAGCAGCGCGCCGCCGTTTTTCGCCCAGCCGGAGAAGGTATAACCGCTGCGGATGGGCGTAGGCAGGGTGTCGTAGCTCTTATCCGTAAAATAGTAGCTCACATCGTCGGTGCGGGTATTGATCAGCGTCGTCCCGTTCCCCTGGAAAATGACGTAGGAGAACATGGGCAGCTTGCCGTCGTTCACCACCGTGAGATCAGACTTCACCGATCCATGGGGCAGCAGATACAGCCCGTACAGGTACATGACCGCTTCCCGCATCCGCCGGTTGCAGGTAGGAGAGCTGACCTCGCCGTCCACCCGGCACCACGCGCCCATGGCCCGCATCAGGGCAATCTCCGTGGTGGGATTGGTAAGCCAGGTGCCTACCATGGTCTGCTCATACATCCAGCCGCTTCCCAGGGCGTATGTAAAGTCCACGATTGCGTCAAACTGCTGCTGCAGGGGCTGCCGCCCGATCCGCCGGAAATAGGCGTTCACCTCCGACTCCGCCGTATCCTTCAGATACTCCATCAGCAGCTCCTCGCCCTTTTCCTCGGAAATGCCGTTCCAGTACTCTGACGGCACATCGTCTCGGGTGCTGCCGCAGAAGGTTCCGTATCCGATGGTCCACTGGGAAACGTCCCAATAGGGCGTAGCGGAAAAGCCCTCGCAATCCTTGATGATATCCACCAGGTTCTGACTGGAGGTCATGGTTTTATACGTGAAATTCGCCTGGGGCGCGGCCGTCTGCCCCTGCTGCTCCATCAGCGCCGTGTATTCCGGGTCCTGCTGATAGGCCGGGCTGTCAAACTCCACGGACTCCGCCGGGTGGCGGCCGCTGATCGAGCCGGAGGACGTGTCCTCCGCCGCCCATCCATGCACGGGCAGCAGCGCCGTCAGCAGCGCCGCGCACAGTATATATAGAATCGTCTTTTGAATCGCAATCCGTTTCATCTCACCGTCTCCTCTCTTTTTCTGTTGGGATCGGCTTAATTATAACAAATTGTAACTATTTGTCAACCATTTTTACACTTTGGCTCTTCCAAATAACGGAAGCCTACAACCATTTTTCCATCCAGTCCGCCGCATCCCGGTAGACCTCCTGCCGGTTCAGCTCGTTGAGAATCTCATGCCGCCCCAGGGGATAAATCTTCTGAGAAACCTGCGTCATGCCCGACCGGCGGAACATCTGCGCGGCGTGCCGGACGCCCTTACCGTAATTTCCCACCGGATCGTCCCCTCCGGCCAGGAAAAGCACCGGCAGGTCCTTGCGCATCTTGGCCAGATTTTCCGGCCGCTGAATCCAGGAAATGCCCGTCAGCATATCCCGCAGCAGCCCCGCCGTGGGCGTAAAGCCGCAAAGGGGATCCGCCAGATACCGGTCCACCACGGCTGTGTCCCGGGTCAGCCAGTCGAATTCCGTCCGCTTGTGCTCCACCCGGCGATTGTATCCGCCGAAAACCAGATGCTCCAGCTTAGGGCTGGGCGTGCGCTCCCCATTCCGGCGGCAGGCCATCCGGCAGGCACCGATCCCTACGGGCAGCAGGGCCGAAGGCTGCCAGGCCGTACCGCAGATCACGGCGCCGCGAATCCCGCTGTCCGGATAGCGGGCCAGGATCGTGCGGGTCAGGAAGGAGCCCATAGAATGGCCGAAGAGGAAATACGGCACCTCCGGCAGCTCCCGGCGCGTGTCGCTGAGGAGGCGGTAGCTGTCGGCCGCCGCGGAGAACCATCCCCCCGCGAAATAGCCCAGCGTACCGGTATCGGCGCTCTTGCCGTGTCCCATATGGTCCTCAGCCACCACCAGAAAGCCCCGGTCGTTCAGATACCGGGCGAAATCGTCATACCGCTCCACATACTCGGCAATGCCGTGAACGAGCTGGACGACCGCCCGGGGCTGTCCCTCCGTCTCCCAGCGGCAGCCGTGAATCTGTCCCTCGCCGCAGGAGGGAAAATAAAAATCCTGCCGCATCAGTCCTTCACCTCAAAGCCCGCCCCGCGAATAGCCTCC
Organism: uncultured Oscillospiraceae bacterium; assembly: GCA_934569195.1. Lineage (GTDB taxonomy): Bacteria > Bacillota > Clostridia > Oscillospirales > Oscillospiraceae > Faecousia. The sequence goes on along the minus strand of CAKTKB010000021.1, from coordinate 117 downwards.
GCAAGGGCCTTTTTGTCCGCTTCTCCCGTAACCGTCACCTTTTTCTCCGCAAGGTCTGCCTGCGCGCCGGTCACGCCCGGCACTGCCAGGCACGCCTTCTCCACTGCCGCCTTGCAG
>CAKTKB010000020.1 GCA_934569195.1 uncultured Oscillospiraceae bacterium | reverse complement strand
CTGCCGGAACGAAACACATTGGGGCTGGCAAGATAGCGCTTCGGTGCATAGTAGGCAGACACGGACTTCAGCGGATAGCCGGGGTAGCAAATGATGTTGGCCGTCATGGAATCGCAGGCCTTCGGCGTGCTGTCCTCCTTCGTGGTGAGGTAATGCGAGGGGGCCTTGACCGTCACCTTCAGGTGCAGAGCTTCGCCGGCTTGTGCCTGGACCCGCTGGATCATCACGACCTTGGGGTCGTATTTCCGCAGGATTTCCTGGTAATCGTTCTTCAGGGCTTCCGCGGAGTCCTCTTCCGTGATGGAAACCTCTCTGGTGCGGCCGCTTTCATCGGTGTAGTTGGCTGCGTAGCTCATGGTAAACCTCCTTTTCAGAGCTTATGAATTTCATGGATTTTCAGATGATCCCCATCGAATGCAAAAATTGTCCTGGTAATTTTCCCGGTATCCAGGAAGTCCAGCGCGCCGTTGCGCTGAATCACCTCGATATGCGCGCCGAGAGGATACCCCAAATCGTACAGCATCATTTGCTGAATAGCCTCCTCGCCGCCCCAGGTAAAGGCTCTGAGCGGCTCCCTGTGGTCAAAGTCCGATGCCGGGCGAAGCGGGGCATTTGTCGCAGCGCACGTCTCACAGCGCAGATCATCGGGAAATACCCGACCTTCATGCTGCATCACCTGAATCGGCGCTCCGCACGAATGGCACACATCCTCCACGATAAAGCCGGCATAAACGACCTTTCTGTAATTCAGACGATGAACGGACATCTCAAAATCCGTCGTACCAAGGATAGCAGCAATCTGCTCCATCGCCTCTCTCAGTGTAATATCCATGACACTGCCATGCAGCCACTCCATTTTTGCAGGCGGATGAATCGCGCATCCGGGGCAATTGCGCTTGCGCATAGGATGGGCGACGCTCAGCTCCAGATGGGGGTAGGCCGTATAGGTCAGTCTGCGATTCATCACGCCGTCATGCCCGATGACGCTGGCTCTGAGCTGTTCGGCACTGAGGTGCGCAGCCATGGAGCTGGCAAGGTTGGATGTACGGACGATTTCATTGACACCGTCAATTTGTCTAACCTGCGGCCCGACACAGGATGTCCGAATGCTGCTATCCTTCATCCACCCCTCATCAATCAAGCACCGAAGGCAGAATTCGGTATTGTCCAGAATCACGCTCTGTGCCATTTCATCATGGGTTCCATCCATGATGACAATCGGTCGCCGATCTTCAGGAAGCTGTCGGATCAACTCTTTCAGGAGCACTTTGGCATCGAAATTGTCCACCGCCGCAACAACATAACCGTAATCAGAAAATGCCTCCGGACCGAGCTTGCAGAGATCGCTGTCGATGCCGTTGGAAGTACAGCCATCGTCCAGCAGCGGCTGAACTCGATTGGACGCGCATTCCGCCTTATTTCGTCCGGCATCTTCCGGTGTACGAACCAAACAACCGTGCTTTGCGGCGTTCTCCAGCGTAAAGAAGTCGAAGTCCATCGCGTCAGGAGAAAGTCCCATTTTAGCAAATTTTTCCATGAGATGTGTTCCCACCGCTCCGGCGCCGATAACCAGCACGCGCAGATTATGGAACAGCGGCCGATATTCCGATAGCTTCAAGGCGTTATAAACGACTTTGTTCATGTTTGATTACCCTTCCTTTCTGGGCTGTCATAGCAGCTTCCCGTTGCTCTTAAAGCGGTGTCCTCTGGAGCAGCGGTAACAGTTCTCTCCGCTGTCCCAGAAGATCACCTGCCGCTCGCCGGGAAGATTTCTCTGCTTGTCAAAGGGGCAGCACGGAAACTGGACAGGCTTTACTCCACGGGGGCCATAGCCGGCCCCTGCCGTCCCTCGGGCTGCATTGGCGATTGCCGACGCGGAAGAACGGCGGGGCGGCAGCGCCCTCGCAGGGCCGGAATGGCTTGTCCCGGTCTGTGTGCGGCTGACACGGGGTGCAGGTATGCCCACATTGACCCGCGGCGGGAGGGGAGGCGGAACGCGGGCGTCCTTTCTCCCTCTGCCGCCCTTCTTTGTCGTGCAGGCGATGATGACACCGTAGAGGGCCAACCCCAGACCGGCAAGAAGGCATACCGTCACCATTGTGTCAGCCCCTTTCGTTTACGCTACACCGGCATTGTCGCTGATGGCCAGCACGTCGCCCTCCTGGAGGCCAAGGCCGCCTACGGTCTCATTGGTGTCGCTGGTAGATGCTCCGGTGCGCTTGTTCTCAAAGAGAATCTTGCTGTCGTGCGGATTCACGCCGATATCGGCGGCGTATTCCTGAAGCACCTGTCCAAGCGTATTTGCACCGTACACCGCGGCCTGAGGATAGGTCGTACCCGTGACCTTGTTCAGAAGGTCAATTACAAAGGTTTCTTCGCTGGCGGCAAGCGCGCCGTCAATGGACTTGTTTGTCATAGCTTTTATCTCCTTTACACATTTTTGTATTTACATCCACAGCCATATCCGAAATACCGCCGTAGAATGCAGCTGGGAAGTCAATCCTCCGCTTCATCCGGAGCATCCGTCTCCTCAAAGTCCAGTTCGTCGCTCTCCGGTTCCGCGTCCTCTGCGGAATCACCTGCGGCTGCAATCCGTTCCGCCATCTTCTTGCGCAGCTCCTGGAGCTTTTGCAGCTCGGAGGAATCGTCCTTCTCTTCGCCGTAGAGCGCCTCCACGAAGGTACCGTACTCGGAATCGAGAATCTGCATCGTGCGGACGAAAATCTCAAACGCCATTTCTCCGATTCCGTTATCCGGGCTGCGCATAGGGAAGTCGTACTCCACATTGATGTCGTTGTCACCGTCCAGATAAAACTTCATGAAGCGGACCTTGTGGTTGAGTGTGTTGCAGGCTTCCAGGACACGTCCGCGTTTTTCCTTCGGCGTATTGGAGATCAGGCCGTAGATGCGGGCTGCAACATCGTTGTCGTCGTCACGGCTGATAAAGCGCATGACAACATTGGGGCCGCAGTCAACGGAAAATCCCGCCAGCAGCTGTTCTCTGCCGTTTCGGCTCACAACGTCGAAATGGATTCCGCGCTCCTCAAAGGTTTCTGCAATAAGGTTGGTTGCGTTAAATTCGTACTTCTTCATGTGGATACATCCTTTCATTTTGTCGTGTTGTTTTTTGCTTCTGCCTGTGTATACGGAATGGTTTGGAAAATCTCCACTTTCTTCTTTCCGGCTCCGGAGCGTACCTGTACCATCTGTGCCCATCAGCCGCAGGCAATGGCAAAACGGTTAAAAGCAATGGGCAGCCGCCGCGCTGCGCCCGGTTTTCTCATCCGGCCTGCGGATAACATTCCGGATTTTCTCCTCGGTCCGGATTTTTGTCAGCGTGAACATCGGTAGCCCTCCCCTTTCGGCTTTTACAGCTCTGATTACACACCGGATGGCATTTTTCTCCAAAAAAAGAGGGCCTCAGACATTCATCTGAGGTCCTCCCCTATTCGGCTGTTGTGGTTTGTCCCTTTTCCGGTCAGAGACGCGTGCTCGGACCGGAATTTTTCTTTCCCTTACGGGCACTCCGGCTTGTCCGCGCCGCCGTTCCGGAGCATTTCCTTCAGCATCTGAAGGTTCTGGCGCTGAATGTACGCATAAACCAGGTCAAACTCCTCCTCGGAATCCAGGTCGATCGCATATTCCTTCCCGTCCTCCACAAGGACTCTCTGAATCAGGAAATCCATAATGTCATCCTCGTTTACGAGATACCAATATGTATGCCCGCCAACCTCTACCGTCTGCTCGATCGTGTACGTATGCCCATCGATCTCAACACACTCGACCTCGACTTCCTCCTCGCCCCCATCGTCCTCCCCAAGAATGTGCATAACGGAGTCGAACACGCTTTTGAATTCCGGGCTTTCTGAAAGCAGCTTATTCAGGGATGCAAAGGGGTCCGGCTTTGCATCCGCTTCGGCAGTCTCGCCTGCGGGGTCCTCCCGCGTATCCTTTCGATCCTCCAACTCAGACATAAAAACCTCCTCAATCAGCCAAGAAGCTCCGGCCGGTTATTCGATCAAATCCAGCAGTCTCTCCATATCGTCCGGCACCTGGATCTTTGTGTCCTCCACCAGATCCTGGGTCCTCAATTTTATCTTTTTCCGATAGTCCTCCTCCAGATCCCGCAGGGCTTTGTTGAAATCCGCGTAAATTCCCAGGACCGTCTCCTCTGCAACCGGCTTGCCCGCACGAGCATCCTGCAGCAAAAGAGCATAATCGCACAGTCCTCTCAAAAAGAGAAGGTAGTTCTCCTTGATCCAGCCCCGTGTCTGATTGATGGAATCTGTAAGGCTCCGATCGATCGCGCCGCGTGCCTGCTCATACTTTCTCTGCTTGAACAGCAGCTCCGCCTTTTCAAACGCACAGGTGGGACACGACCCTATCTGTCCATTGGACAAAGCCTCGTCGAGCAATCGCAGCATCTGCTCCGGTTTTCTTACCATGAGCTTTGCCGCTTCCCGGTAGCCGCCCTCCTCATAGGGCAGATACTTTTTGTAGGCCCGGGCAAGTGCAGCCGCCTTTTTCTTATAGCCGCTGCGTACCGCGGCCGTGGCAGCCACATTATCTCTCAGTTGAAGCACATAGGAAATGGCAAAAGCGAAGCCGCGCCATGTCCATTCGGACTGTTCAATCGATTCCAGCGTAGCAAAATGCACCGCACACCGCTCCAGCCGGTCGCAATTTGTCCCATAAATCAGATAGTCCGCAAGTAGATCCACATTCATGGGAAAACGTGCCAGCCCGCAGTCCAGGACGTCACAGGCCAGGCCGTCAAATCCGTCCCCCAGCGTCACCGCCAAATTATGAAACTGCGTGGAATCGCCAATCTGCGTCTGCTGGGCCGTGAGCGCCTGCACCGTCTCAAAAAGAGATTCCCGCGCCGCAGGGTTGTCCTCCTGGTATCGTTCCGCCCGTTTAAGCTCCGTGATATAGCCCTGGCAGATTGCGGTCGCCTGCTTCACGGAAAGCACGGCAGGGCTTTGCTTCTTTTTTTCCGTGCCTTCCTCCGTGACCGGCGCCTCTATAGAAACCTTTCTCGGCATTTGTATCCCTCCTTGCATTTATGCCTTGCCGCCGTCGTCCCCATCCCGGGCAGCTGCCGCTTCCAGTTCGGCGATTTTCCTGTCGGTCAGACGGATCAAATTGTCAATATCCGCTTCTGTCCGGACCTCCATCGTATCCAAGCTCCGAATATCCTCGTCGACGCTCTTTTTCTTTGCAGATTCCAAGAAAGCCTCAAATCCCTTGGGCATGGTGGACGCATCCTTCGGAGCTGCCGTCTGCTGTCCCGGCCGCGTCGGCGACGCGTCTTGAAACGGATCATACAGATTGCCGCTGGGAACGGGCGTCAACCGGCTCTTGATCTCCTCCGACAGTTCAAAATCAACCGTTTTCCTGGGATGCCTGGGCAGACGGACAAACTCCGGAATGGTATATTCCCGGTCACCGAATCGATCGATGTCCAGAAGATTGACCTTTGCCGGCTTTAGTCTGCCGCATAAAACCAAAGCTTCGCACTTTTCCTTGCTGAAGTGCTGCAAATCGTAGACAGACAGGTTCGGCGTCCGGTTGCGCTGCTCACCGCAAAGGTCCGAAATTTCTCTGAGCAAGTCGTATTCCCGGCTTGTGAGAAAAATCCAGTTGACACAGTTGCTCTTAATCGTCTCCGCCTCATCGCCGTACCGCTTAATCAGCTGATGCTGTCCCTGGACGGCAAGAATAAAGCGAATATCCCGGGACCGCGCGGCCGAAATCAGATTGGACATAGAGGATATGGGCGGGAGCGAGGAAAATTCGTCGAGCACAAAGTTCACCCTGCACTTGAGCTTCAGGTCCTCGTCGGTGGATGCCTTGTAAATGAGATACTCATATGCCTGCTTGACAAAAAGGCTTACCAGGCTGTTGTATGTGCTCTTTTCGTCGGGAATAATCAGAAAAACCGCGCACTTTCCTTCTCCGATTTCGCCAATGTCAATATCATTATTGGCAAGCATATCCAGCAGGGACGGACGAATCGTAAAGGCCCGCATTTTTTGGTCAAACACCGACAAGATGGAGTTGCGCGTATCGTTCGGCGCATAGATAGAGCCGCTGAGACTTGCCTCAACCAACTCGTCCTCCGAGCCATATTTCCACAGCAGAGAGCCTGCCGCTTTGAATGTCCCGGTCGTATTCTTGAACAGCTTCTGCCGCAGCTTCATCAGGCTGCTCATATTGACCGCCGACTCATCCAGATGATGGTCCTTTGCATACCGGAACAGGAACAAAATCAGGCCAAACAGGCAATCCGACGCGCTGTAATCCCAAAACGGATCCTTCGCAGAAATCTCCTCCATCATGAGGTTGTGGGCAACGTCATTGGCAAACTCCGCCGCTCTGTCCACATCCCCCGCAAGATAGAACCTATAAGGAATGGCCAGGGGATTCCATGCGTTTCCAAGCTCCGGGTCCCGGATGTTGATCACGATTACGTGATAGCCCTCCTCCTGCAGCTCGGCCGCGCACCGGTTGTGTATCTCCGCCTTTGGGTCATTGATAATCATACTCTCCCCGGATTTGCCGATGATTTTCACCGTCGGCTCAACGACGCACCTGGTTTTGAGTGATCCGGTGGAGCCCCATATCAGGGTGTGCGTATCCGAGGAATCGATGGCAAGTAAGCTGCGCTCCGGGTCGTACGCCAGGGGGACGCCCCCCACATACGTGCCTCTCTGTCTGTGGTGAAAAATCTTAGCAGGGTTTTTCTCGCCAACCGAATAATGGGAAAACTCCTTGAACAGGCGCTCCTTGCTCTCAAGATTCGTATTTTCGGCCATCTGTTGTGTCCTCCCGGTTACAGTCTATTGTTTGGATCCAGCGTCAGATCGTGAATGCAGCTCTCTTCATAGCGGTATGCGATCAATATGGCCTGCGTCTTTTGCTCGATGTTAAAGGCGGTCCATACCTGTGCGCTGATGCCCAGAATGTCGTTATAAACATCTGCCAAATAGGCGTCAATGATTTCCTTTGTGATATATTTCGCATTCTCATTATTCTCATCCAGGGGTTTTCCGTTCTTCCGGATTTCGTAATGGTTGATCTTAAAAGCCGCCCTATTAATGGTCAGCTCCATATCGGCTGCGGCCGGACTCTCCTTCTGGGGCTGTACCATCCCATAGCCGACGCGCTCCGCCGCATAGGCCCTCCCCTGCGGCGCAGCTTCCCCTCCGGGCTGTGCCTCCTCTTCAGGCAGGGGGATCACAGACCTTATGTAGGATTCGATATTCGTATTGATGTCGGCTGTCTCCTCAATATTCAGGCACAGGATAAGGGCGCAGGCAAATATGGACAAGACCTGGTGGGTCGTATAGTGCTCAACGATTGGCGCGCTGGTACGAATGCACGCGGCGAACCAGGCATATCGGGCCAGCAGAATCTCATAGGGAGCGCCGCAGAACAGCTGCATCAGGAACCGGATGGCATCCTCATAATGAATCTGTACCTCGTCAGACGCCTTAAGTCTTTCCCCAGGCAGCGTATCGGAACGAGGGGGCCACACACTTTTGGCGGCACGGACCCCCAGATCAATCGTTTGCTCCAGATGGGAGACCTCGCCGGATATCAGCTCCCGGCAATGCGGCCCCCGAAAGTGCGGGACCAGGTTTTTCTCCAAAATGCTTTTGTTCTTATCGTTGACGACGTGCCGGACAAATGCACTCAAGGCATCCCTGCTGAGGGTCTTGGTCTGGCTCCGAGGCCCAATAGACAATGCGACAATGTTCTTGCTGAAGAGCAATTTCCACCATTCCTCAACATTGTTAAGGGGTATCTCGTATTTTTTTCGTCCGTCAGTCTCCTTCTCCACCACATATTTGATAACCGTTTTTGAGGAGGAAAAGCAATCCAGGAGCGATTGCATCAGGGTTTTTTCTTCGATTGTCCCAGGCATTCTCCGCGCTCCTCTCTGCTTTCTGGAATCTTCTCTAAACATCTCTTGAAATAACCCGGTTAGGAGAATTCTTTCTCAACGAGGCCTATTTTTTTCTAATTTGCTCTCTTGTCTAATAAAACCAGGGGGCAGGACAAGCCATAAACCATGTTTGCGGCTCCACCCTCAATCCAAATCAAGAGGAGCGTCCCATCATGAAAAAGGCTACTTGCACCACTTTTGTAAATATTCTGAACACCGTCCACCAGGAGGGCATCTCTACCCGCGAGGTGCTGATGGCCGATCCGGCCTTGTACGATGCATTCTGGTTCGCGCTGAAGGACTTCTGCCACTTTGCCCTTCTCTCCAAAACCGGCGGTAAAAATGCCGACGGAGAAACCCTTCCCGGCAATTCTGCAAAAATCGATATGCTTGAGGCTCTCGGCGCAGCCACACGGGATGCCATCGAGACGGACTGCATGATCAAGGTAATCGATAAGCTCGATCTCGTCCTGCGCCAGCCCCTTGAGAAGCAGAAGAATTACTGTTATGTAATCTGTAACAATATGGTCACCGATTGTCTGCGCAAGCTTCCCTCTGACGGTATGCAGATTGTCTCTCTGAACGCCGCCAGGAAGGGGCGCAGCGCCGACAGCGCGGATACATATACCTACGAGGATATCCTGGGGGACAATACATATGAACCGGCGCGCCTTTACCTCACCCAGGAAACGCTCCGCACCTTCCAAGAGGAGCGCCTGGCTCAGCTGGCAAAGGAGCGGGCAGAAAGGCATGATACGATGCTTCGTGAGCTTACCCTTCTGGGCAAGCATCCCTCGGAAGCCCTCTGCCGCCTTGCCTGCACCCACCTGTCCATGAAACCCCGGGAGCTGGCCGGTCTGATCCTGGATAAGGGCTGCAAGCCGGCCTACGCATGGGTCCTCTCCAAGGCAGCCAAGCAGAGCAACCTGACCCTCCCGGAAATCCGGAGCATCGTCGCCGACCATCCGCTGACTGCCGAGTCCGTCAAGGCGGACACCCAGGACCCGGAGCAGATCGCCTGTCAGATCAGTCGTCTCGTTTACAGAGCGGGCAAGCGTCTGAAGTAACAATTGTCCGATCCGGAGGGTTGTCCCCGATAGGGGCCGGCCCTCCATTCCCATGTCCGCGCGTCCCGGCGGGCCCTGCTATCCGCTTTCCAGGAATAAATACGCCCGGGGATGAAAAATCTCCCGCCTTCCGCCGGATCTTTTCTCACTCCCGCACGGTTGCCCCGGGGAAATTTTACCACCCGGCCGGTATTTTTTCAAGAAAAGAATCGAATGAGCAGCAGCACACACATGTGTACGGGGTAAAAAAGGTAGAATGCCCGCTGGAGGTGGGGGCTGCGGCTCCTCTTCTCCCCGGAATAAGCCGCAATTGGGACCATTGCCGCAACGGCAAAAAACTCGATTGGAATCCGGAGCGTCCGGATGGTGAGCACGGCGCTGTTTGACGTCCAGCAGATCAGCCCAAGCAGAATACCTTGCAGCAGGAGCCTGTGGGGTACGTCCCGGGTAACCAGGAAGAGATAAATAATCAAGATTCCGGTGATTCCGTAGTCCGTCTGTAGAAATTCCGCAGCCAGACCGCACAAAAGCAGCGGCAGAATCCGAAGGCGGCTGTGCCGCATCCACTGGGCCATGCAGAAGCCCAGAAGGAGGGTCAGCATAACGCTCTGATGCGCCAGCGTGGGGACGCCCCAGAACAGCAGATCGAACGGCAGCTCGGATACGATCGCCCCCAGGGCCAGACGTCCGGCATAGCGCCGCGGATTGCCCGTATGGCAGATGCCCTCCACCAGAAGAAAGCAATAAATGGGAAAGGCCACCCGCCCCAAAATCCGCAGAAACACCACGTCCGGGAAAAAGGCGGCCCCGACGTGGTCAATAAGCATACTGATGCAGGCGATAAGCTTCAGCCATTCCTGCGAAAGACCTCTTTTTTTCATGGCAATCCCCCCTGCTTCGCCATAATATCATGTATTCGGCAAAACTACAAGATGAGAATTGCATTCCCTTACGGGATGTGTTATAATCGAGCCGCTGCCGGTTGGGGCTGCTTTGCAGCCCCTATTGCAAGCGGGACGGGAAACGGCCGGCTCTATTCCCTGATTCCCCGCAACCATCTCTATGCGCCGAATGTATAAATTGTGCCGTTGTCATCAGCAGGAGGAAGACATGATTCAATTTGCCCCATCTATCTTAGCCGCGGACTTTGCCAATTTGGAGCGGGATATCCGCCAGATGTCAGCAGGCGGCAGCGATTGGATCCATATTGATGTAATGGACGGCATGTTTGTCCCCAACATAACCGTCGGCTTCCCGATTGTGCAGGCCGTCCGCAAGGTCACGGATCTGAAGCTGGACGTGCATCTGATGATTCAGAAGCCCATTCGGTATGTAGAGCGGTTTGTCAAAGCCGGCGCGGACTATGTAACCATTCATCTGGAGGCGGATACGCAGGCGGAAAACATTTCCGCTCTGAAGAAGATTCGCGCGCTGGGCGCAAAGGCCGGCATTTCTCTGCGCCCGGGTACCCCCGCCCAGGCGGTGCTCCCCTATTTGCCCTTCTGCGATCTGGTTCTGGTGATGACGGTGGAGCCGGGCTTTGGCGGTCAGAAATTTATGCCGGAGCAGCTGAGCAAGCTCACCGAGCTGCGGCACGCCGTGCAGGACGGCGGATGGCACTGCCTGCTTTCCGTAGACGGAGGCGTGGATAGAAATACGGCGCCGCTGTGCGCTGCCAACGGTGCGGATGCCCTTGTGGCAGGCTCCGCCTATTTCCGTGCCGAGGATCGGGAGGCTTTTACCCGCTTTATCCATTCCTTAGGCGATATTTCCCCCGTTCCCCCGGCATCTGCCGACGCGGGTATATAAGCGCTTTTTCCCTGCTTTCGGATTGACATTCGCGGAAAAAACCTGTATAATGTCCACGGAAGCTGCGGTTTTCCGCAGGGTATCTCAAAAAGCGGTTTATTCCGAATTTTGAAAAAGAAAGGATTTTTTGCCATGATTTACAGTGCAGAAGTACAAAATATGTGCTCCGTGGCCAAGGGCGCCTATCACGGCCCCGCTCCCATCCCCGAAGAGGGCAAATGGGTTCAGGCCAAGGAGATTCGGGACATTAGCGGTTTTACCCACGGCATCGGCTGGTGCGCACCTCAGCAGGGCGCCTGCAAGCTGTCGCTGAACATCAAGGAGGGCGTGATTGAAGAGGCGCTGGTGGAGACCATTGGCTGCTCCGGTATGACCCACTCCGCCGCTATGGCCGCCGAGATTCTGATTGGCAAGACCATTCTGGAGGCACTCAACACGGATCAGGTCTGCGACGCCATCAATACCGCTATGCGTGAGCTGTTCCTGCAGATCGTCTACGGCCGCAGCCAGTCTGCGTTCTCCGAGGGTGGCCTGGCAGTTGGCGCTTCCCTGGAGGACCTGGGCAAGGGCCTGCGCAGCCAGGTCGGCACCATGTTTGCAACCAAGGTCAAGGGTCCCCGTTACCTGGAGATGGCCGAGGGCTACGTTACCCGCTGCGCTCTGGATCAGGACGACCTGATTATCGGATATGAATTTATCAACCTGGGCAAGATGATGGATTTCATCAAGAAGGGCGACGACGCAAATACTGCCCTGGAGAAGGCAAAGGGCCACTATGGCCGGTTCGATGGCGCTGCAAAGTACATCGATCCCCGGAAGGACTAAGAGGAGGACAAGGACATGGCTCTGTTTGAAGGCTACGAAAGAAAAATTGACAAGATTAACGGTGTCCTCGCTGCATACGGCATTGGCTCTGTAGAGGAGTGCCGTGAAATTTGCCAGGCGAAGGGCTTCGACCCCTACACCATTACCAAGAGCATTCAGCCCATCTGCTTTGAGGATGCTGCCTGGGCCTACACCGTAGGCGCAGCAATCGCTCTGAAGAAGGACGTCAAGACCGCCGCTGAGGCCGCTGACGCCATCGGCATCGGTCTGCAGGCATTCTGCATCCCCGGCTCCGTTGCAGAGGACCGCAAGGTCGGTCTGGGCCACGGCAACCTGGGCGCTATGCTGCTGCGGGACGAGACCAAGTGCTTTGCATTCCTGGCAGGTCACGAGTCCTTTGCCGCCGCTGAGGGCGCAATCGGTATCGCGCGCAGTGCCAACAAGGCCCGCAAGGAGCCTCTGCGGGTTATCCTGAACGGTCTGGGCAAGGATGCTGCGCAGATCATTTCCCGGATCAACGGATTCACCTATGTGCAGACCCAGTATGACTACTACACCGGTGAGCTGACGATTGTCAAGGAGTGGAAGTACTCCGAGGGCGAGCGTGCTGCCGTCCGCTGCTACGGTGCTGACGATGTCCGCGAGGGCGTGGCCATCATGCATCATGAGGGCGTGGACGTTTCCATCACGGGCAACTCCACCAACCCCACCCGTTTCCAGCATCCCGTTGCCGGCACCTACAAGAAGGAGTGCATTGAGCAGGGCAAGAAGTACTTCTCCGTTGCCTCCGGCGGCGGCACGGGCCGCACGCTGCACCCCGACAACATGGCTGCCGGTCCCGCTTCTTACGGCATGACCGATACCATGGGCCGTATGCACTCTGACGCTCAGTTTGCAGGCTCCTCCTCCGTCCCCGCACACGTTGAGATGATGGGCTTCCTGGGCATGGGCAACAACCCCATGGTCGGTGCTACTGTCAGTGTGGCTGTTGCTGTTGAAGAAGCGCTGAAGAAGTAAGAATCTATTTCTTCTCTTGCGACCATGGGCAAAGTGGCAACCTGCCACCGGCAGGTTGCGGGCATTTGATCTTCACAATGCTCCGCATTGCTCACCCATGGCGGCGCTACCGTTTCCGTGGCTGTTGCTGTTGAGGAAGCGCTGAAGAAGTAAGGGTAACCCCCCTGCTTTTGAACCTAAAAAGTTCAAACCCCACTTTTTGCAAAAATGAAGCAAGGAAGCACGTCCTGCCGAAGAAATCCGGCAAGATGTGCTTCCTGTTTTTGCTGTTTTAGGGGTGTTTTTGATGAAGAAAATGAGGATGTGCTTCCCAAAAGAAAAGACGTTCAGCGACGGGTTCCAAGAATATATTCTGGACTGCAAGGCAAGGAATTTGCGAGACGGAACCATCCATCACTATCAGGAATCCGTCAAACAGATTTACAAGAGAATCCCACCCAATACGCCGATTTCCTCTTTGAATCAGCAGACCATGCAGAAGTTTTACATTGCCTTGCGTGATGACCCGAATTTGAATGAGGTTTCCATGGGGACGTATGCCAGAGACCTGAAAACCCTGATGCGTTTTTTTATGAAATGTGGGTATGTCCCACACTTTGAGATTCCCCTTCCAAAAGCAGACAAAGCGCCCATTCAGACCTACACGGACGAAGAACTGCGAAAGCTCCTGAAAAAGCCCGATGTCCGCAAGTGCACCTTCTCCACCTATCGAAGCTGGGTGATTGTGAACTTTCTGCTTTCTACTGGCGTTCGGCAGAACAGCTTGGTCAACATCAAAATCAGGGACGTGGATTTTGAAAACTGTGTGGTCTATGTCAATACGACAAAGAACCGAAAGCCTCTGATTATTCCTTTGAATGAGGACATTGTGAAGATTTTACAGGAATATTTGCAGTATCGTGGCGGCGTGGCTGATGATTGGCTTTTCTGTTCGGTGTACGGAAAGCAGCTCACAAGAAGCAGCTGCTACCATGCCATTTGGGACTATTGCCACGAAAGAGGGCTGGAACAGACTGGCGTTCACCGTTTTCGGCATACCTTCGCAAAGAAATGGGCAACCATGGGCGGCTCCGTGGTGACGCTCCAAAAGATATTGGGGCACAGCAGCTTGGCAATCACGGAAAACTATCTGAATATTCTGACCAGCGACTTGAAAGAGGACGTGGACAAGGTGAACATTATCCGAAGTTTGAAGCAGGAGCGGGTTCGTATGAAAGCCTAGCATTTTCTATCATCTTTGAACATCTGCAAAGAACATGTTATTCCTGTTCCAAAAAATTTGCAAGTAACAATAAGGGGAGCGGGTTTTGTCCGCTCCCCTTCCGTTTTATTTCTCCAACAGAGAAAAGTATTTGTAAATCCTTGTCCTGCTTAAATCGCAAATTTTTGCCAATTCTGATGCATTCGGCGCTTCCCAACAGCGGCATCTCGCCTCCGTCACGACAGCATGGCAAAAATCGCACTTCCCTTTTTTCTCAACCAATGCAGGAAGTAAAATGCCAAGGCGGCTGTCAGGGCAAAGGCTGAAAGCAGGTACCACTCTGGGCCGAAAGATTTTCCAAGCGGAACGTAAAGGCCCATCAGCGCCAGGCCATACACCCATCCGCACAGCAAGCTCAGAAACACGCTCAGTCCTTGCTTGATTGGGACCAATTCGCTCGTCCATGTAAAATTGGGCATTTTCAATCCAAACAACAGTCCTATAGCGGCAGAAAACACGATAAATGCAGCAACTGCAAGCACGGACGCCGCCAACTGAACCGGCGAAAGCAGTCCTGCTGCTGCCGCGCAGATAAAGCAGAGAGCCGCCGGAACCCCGGTAAGTAAAATCTGCATCATGAGCTTTGCCCGCAGAATCTGCCAAGGCGTAACCGGCAGCGTCTGGAGCAGCCAAAGCGTATGGGCCTCCAGTGAAACAGAGGGCGTGACCATATCGTTCATACTGGCCGCCATACATATACCGCCGCACAGTACAACCGGAACAGCCTGCGCACCCAAAATTTCACGGATCACATTGGCAAGGCTGCTGCCTTTCACTACAAAAAGCACGCCTAATACAACGAGGAATAGGCAGCCCATTCCACAATTGAGCATATAGTTTGCGCTGGAGGTAAACCGGGCCAGCTCCTTGTGCAGGAGCGCCGCAAAGGCAGAATTCTCCCGGGTGGACCCACGCAGCGGCTGCTTTTTCCCGACCGACTTATCCGATGCAGTCGCAATGCCCAAAAAGCTTTTGCTCAGGAGATACCAGGTCAGCGCCAGGACTGCCGCCGTGCCCAGAAGAATCCACAGCATGGCAGGCGCACTGCCCTCCCCTGCCCGTCCCAGCAGATAGAGGGGGTAGGCGGCTGCGTGAATCTTCCGGGCATATGCGTCCATATTCGCCAGGAAATCGGAAAGTATGGACTGTGCGCGGAAATAGAAGAAATAGTATCCGCCAAAAAAGAGCAGGGAAACCAGCACCGCAAGAAAGCTCTTACGCTTCAGCCGCAGGCTGATTTTGGCAACGACCCACCCCAGCACACAGGAAAGCACCAGCACAAGAAGGGAAACCACCGCAAACAGCAAGACGCCCCCAAGGAAAGTACCCAGTGTAAAAGAACAGCTGCACCAGTATACGATAACGGCAGGAACCATAACAACGCCGCTGTACATCAGCCCGGTGAGATAGACGCCCAGCAGCCGGGCGCACAAAATCGTTGAAACCGGAATCGGCATGGACAGCAGCAGATCGTTGTCCTTCGCCAGATACAATCCGGCATACGTATTGAACACGCTGCCAAAGGTCCCAAGAAAAATTGCCAAAAGGGACAAAATGGAAAAGTACGTCCAGCTTGCCTGCGTCCCTGCCAAGGCGGAGCAAAGGGTCAGAGAGAGGAGGGTAAACATACCGCCCAGCACGATCACCATCAACCCGATAAAAAGGACCAGATATCCGGCGATTGCGCCGCCGGAGCGCTTCTGGTTTTTCTTGGGATCGTAAAAATAGCTGCGGAAAATCTCCATCATCTGCTTTCGCAGCAATGTTTTCAGCATGATGCGTCCTCCAGCTCCAGGAAAACGTCCTCAAGGGAGCTGTCTCCCTTCACCTCTTCCATCGTGCCGGCCCGGATCAGGCGGCCGCCCTTGATAATGGCAACCTTGTCGCACAGCTTTTCCGCGACCTCCAACACATGGGTAGAGAAAAAGATGGCACCGCCCTGTCGGCAGAACTGCCGCATCATCTCCTTGAGCTGGTGAGAGGCCGTCGGATCCAACCCGACAAAGGGTTCATCCATTAAAATCAGCTTGGGCTCATGCATCCACGCCGCTATGACGGCCAGCTTCTGCTTCATGCCGTGGGAATAAGAGGAAATGACCTGCCCCAAATTCTCTTCCATGCCAAACGGTTCCGCGTAAGTATGCATACGCTGCCGGCGGGTTGCTGCCGGTATACCAAAAATATCGCTTATAAAATTCAGGTATTGCACACCGGTCATGAATTCGTACAGATCCGGATTGTCCGGGATGTACGCAAGGGCGCGTTTACATACCAGCGGCTCACGCTGGACAGAGTGCCCCTGAATCAAAATTTCCCCGGAATCAAAGTGGAGAATTCCGGCAACAGACTTCAAAGTGGTCGTCTTACCTGCGCCGTTGTGCCCAATAAAGCCATATATCTCGCCGGGAGCAATGTGCAGGGACAAATCGTCGACGGCTTTTACACTGCCGTAGGTCTTGCACAAATGTTGAATCTGCAGCATAGAACTGTCCTCCAATCCCTGAAGTACGTATCAGACGTTGAACAGGAAGTTGACGATGTCTCCATCCTTCATAACATATTCCTTACCCTCGCTGCGGACCAGGCCCTTAGCCTTGGCGGCAGCCATGGTTCCGCAGGCCTTCATGTCGTCGAAAGAAATCACCTCCGCGCGGATAAAGCCCCGCTCAAAATCGGTGTGAATCTTTCCGGCAGCTTGGGGCGCCTTGGTTCCCTTCTTGATCGTCCATGCACGGCATTCATCAGAACCGGCCGTCAGGAAGGAAATCAGGCCAAGCAGCGTATAGGAGCTGCGGATCAGCTTATCCAATCCGGACTCTTGGACACCCAGCTCCTCCATGAACATGGCGCGCTCATCCGGGTCATCCAGCTCCGCAATATCCGCCTCCAGCTTCGCGCAAATAGGAATCACCTGACTGTTTTCCGACTGGGCCAGACGCTGCACCGCCTGGAAATACGTATTTTCCTCGGGTGTATTAACCTGGTCCTCCGACATGTTCGCCACATAGATGGTCTTTTTCAGCGTCAGCAGATCGGAGGTGGCAATTACGCCATATTCCTCCTCATCGCAATCAAACGTTCTTGCCAGCTTTCCCTGGTTCAGATGCTCCAGGAGCCGGGAGAAAAGGTCCGCCTCCTGAAGGAAGCGCTTGTCTCCTCCCTTGGCTGCCTTCTGGCACTTATCTATGCGCCGCTCGACCATCTCAATATCAGCCATTACCAGCTCCAGATTGATGATGTCAATGTCCCGCAGCGGGTCTGTGCTGCCCTCTACATGGGTCACATTTGCATCATCAAAGCAGCGGACGACATGGACGATTGCATCGGTGGTACGAATATTGGACAGAAACTTGTTGCCGAGGCCCTCACCCTTGGATGCCCCCTTTACCAGTCCGGCAATATACACAAACTCAATAACGGCAGGGGTTGTATTCTTTG
>CAKTKB010000019.1 GCA_934569195.1 uncultured Oscillospiraceae bacterium | reverse complement strand
GTGGGCAAAAGGACTTGAGCCGTCGCAGTATATTGAGGCCATGCCCGCCGCCGACGTAGCCCCGGTGGTGCATGGGTGCTTCGAGCCGTGTTTTGACGAGAAAGGTAATTGGAGGCAGGGCTTTGCGAAATGCTCGAATTGCGGCAAGGAATACTACGCACAGGTAATCAACCATTTTGGTTACTGCCCCAACTGCGGGGCAAAGATGGACGGAGGTGCTGACCATGGAAAAGAAGGAATATGATCCTATCAACCACCCCAAGCACTACTGCCGGGAGGGCGGTATGGAGTGTCTGGAGGAGATGGAGCTGGTATTCGGGGCAAATGCGGTGCGGACCTTTTGCCTGCTGAACGCCTGGAAGTACCGCTACCGGGCGGCGGACAAGAACGGGGCGCAGGACCTGGCTAAGAGCGACTGGTACATGCAGAAATACCGGGAGCTGTCCCCCCAGAAAGAGCCGTATGACTAAGGCAGAGCTGAAGAAGGTGGTGAGCGGCCAGATCCTAAGGCGCAGGACGGCGGCGGAGATCAGCCAGCCCCTGCTGGCCTATCGGCTGGGGGTGAGCCGGACCAATGTGCAGCGCTGGGAGAGGCGGGAGGTCCTGCCCTCCCTGGTGATGCTGTGCAGGCTGGCGGACATATTTGGCTGCACCACCGATGACCTTTTGGGAAGGAGCAAAGAGAGAGATGGCAAGCGGGTTTTTGGAGCGGCAGCGCCGGATACAGGAGGAGGCCATGGCCACGGCGGAGCGGATCACGCGGCAGTATGACATAGACTGCTGGCAGATCGCACTGGCCAGGTATGACAAGCTGGAGCTGGGCTACCAGCGGATCATGGAGCTGACGGAGCTGGCCCAGCAGGTGCGGCGGGAGTACGCCGGGGCGATCACCCGGGACAACGAGCAGGATTACTACCGGGTGCACATGGACCGGGAGCTGCAGGAGATCGCCAAGCACCACATGACGGTGATCCCCTTTGAGACGCGCTACCCGGAATTAAAACGCTACACAGGGAGATAGAGAGAATGAACCGCGAACAGTGCCGACGCTGCATCTACTACAAACAGTTTTCTTCGGTTAAGATCGACATGGCCTGCCACTACATGCTGGACACAGGGCTGGCCAGAGTGAGGGAGGGGGACAAGTGTTATTCCCGGCTGACATTAAAGCAGGCAAAAAAGCGGGGCTTTGACGCGCCCCTGACGCAGAGATAAGAAAAGAGCGTACCCGGTCAGGGTACGCTCTTTCTTTCTGCTTCGATGGCCAGCCGGAGCAGGCGTTTGATTTCGGTTTGTTTGGACTTCCCATTCAGGGCGGCCAAAAGGTCGGAGTCTGTATTGTTGTTCAGCTTCAGGGTGATCATTGTAGTGTTTTTTCGGGTCCAATCCCGGCGGGCCGTACTTTCCATAGGCTCACACCGAGAACCATGCTGCGCCGTTGACCTGAATGGGGGGCTGATCGTCGTTCGCTTCGTTCCACGCCTGCATAAAGGTGATGGAATTGAAGCAGAAGTCCGGGAGTCCAGGGAAGGGACGGAGCTCACCCAGATCGGCCAGGACGCAGCAGACGCCCACAGCGTGATCCCGGGAAATGGCGCGGAAGTAAAGGCGCTGGATCTCCCGCAGGATAGCGAAATGGAGATCATCCTCCGGAGCGTTTACTCCAAGGGCAAGGCCGAAGGGGAGAGGATCGGAAGGGAGGGCTTCGATCTCTTTGGCCAGAGCGGAGGGATCCCCGTTTAGGCAATAGAGATAGCCCTTTTCGGCGGAACCGTATTTCTTTTCGTAGGCGTCCATCAAAGTGTCCATAAGAAACCTCCTGTAATTTCATGCGGTTTTTGGTTGTCATCAGCATACCATGGGTAATACCCATTGTCAAGGGGTTTTTGAAAAAATTTAAAAATGACACAAGTTTGCACATATTTTTCCGGAGGCCAGCATGGGACAATATAACTGGCGGTAGCCCATGCCGCCCATACAACCTCCTACGCCCGGGGTGCATTCCTTCCGCGCTCCGGGTCATACGCAGACATAGCTCAGATGGCAAGAGCCGCCGGTTTAATTGGACCGGGAGTAAGGGCCGCGGGTTCGAGTCCCGCTGTCTGCGCAAAGTTGCTTGATCCGTGTATGGAGCGGCGAGAAATAACACGGTTGCCGGGGAGCGTGCCGCTCGTCCGGCGGAAAAGGCGGCTTGTAAAGAATATTTTGTTGAGGCCCTTTAGGGCTGGGTAGATCTGCTGCAGTGGAGCCAGGGGCGGGGGCCGGCAGCAAAAAACGAGGTGTCACGCATGGCGGGGTATGCTCCCGCCACATCTCCTTATAGAAAGGAGATTGCGAATCATGAAAAATGAAATTTGGAAAGAAATTTGTGGATTAGAAGGAAAATACAAGGTTTCAAATACCGGAAGAGTTTGGAGCGTTAAAACAAACAGGGAAAGAAAACTTGTAAAAGATAAAAATGGGTATCTTCAAATTCATATTACAAAAAATGGGGAAGATATGTATCCCAAGGTGCATCGGCTTGTGGCTGAAGCATTTATTCCAAACCCTAACTTATGTCCAGTCGTAAATCATAAGAATGAAAACAAAATGGATAATCGAGCAGAAAATCTGGAATGGTGCACAAAGGCATATAACAACGCATATGGGAGTAAGGGCCGCGCAGTAGTAAGGGTGTCGTTAGAGAATAATGAAAAAAAGCGATACGCAACTATAGCGGATGCGGCGCGAAAAAATAAGATTGATTCAAAAACAATATATAGATGGTGTCAAAAAGATGGGGGAATAGGGCGAGGGTATAGATGGTGGTTTGAGGATGAAATGATAAAACGGGAGTGGTGACAATGGCTGCGAGGCTGACAGACCGGCAGAAAAAGAAAATACTGGCGGACTATCTGGAGAGCGGCAGTTATCGCGCCACGGCCAGGGAAAACGGCGTGAATGCGTCTACCGTCAAACGGATCGTTGAGGCAAGCGGCGATTTTAAGCAAAAAGCCGCGGAGAAAAAAGAGCAGAATACGGCGGACATCTTGGCCTATATGGAGAGCCAGAAGGATTTGGTGTGTCAGATCATCCAGAAGGGGCTGGTGGCCCTGAACGACCAGGATAAGCTGGCCCAGGCCACACCCAGCCAGATCACCACGGCCATTGGGACGCTGATCGACAAGTGGACGATGATCGGCGGCAGCCCTGCCGACACGGTGAGGGAAGACGCGCTCAGTCAGAGCTTAAAGGAAATGGCAAAGGAGCTTGAGAGCGATGATTAAGATTTACGGTTGCAGCGATGACCTTGTGGAAATTTACGGTAGCGTTTACAAAGAAGACGAAATTGGCTGTTTTGACCATGATGTTCGTATCCGTTTTTTTGACGGGACGATTATCCGTATTGGCTATCCTAAAAAGGACTTAGGCGTTTGGTGGATTGAGGTTGAAAAACAAGGGACGGCAAAACAGGTGTTGACATTATGTGATGACGAAGATGACGATATTTATAGTGACATCTTCGAAATTGACGCGGAGATTAAAAGCTATTCTGTGATTAAGCAGAAATATCCGGACAGACCATGATTAGCCACAAGCAGAAAAAAATCCTTGCATTTCCATACAGCCGCTATGATGCCTTGATCTGTGACGGCGCGGTGCGTTCCGGCAAAACCTCCATCATGATGTGGGCGTTTGTCCGATGGGCGATGGAGAATTTCAACGGTCAGCGTTTTGGCGTGTGTGGCCGCACGGTGGACAGCTGCACCAAGAATATCATCGTGCCGTTCACAGCAATGAGCCTTGCGAAGGAACGCTATATCATTCGCTGGCGGCGTGGCGACAAGGTGATGGAAGTGCGGCGCGGAGCCGTGACGAATTACTTTGAGGTGTTCGGCGGTAAGGACGAGGCAAGCTATACGCTGATACAGGGTCGCACGCTGGCAGGTGTGCTGCTGGACGAAGTGGTGCTGATGCCGCGCTCGTTTGTGGAGCAGGCGCTTGCACGTTGCTCTGTAGACGGTGCAAAGCTGTGGTTCTCTTGCAACCCCGGAAGCCCGCACCACTGGTTTTATCAGGAATGGATTAAGCGGCACCGTGAGCGGAACACACTGTATCTACATTTCGAGATGACTGACAACCCCGGCCTGAGCGAAAGAACGCTTGAGCGCTACGCGAATATGTATGCTGGTATCTTTTACGACCGCTATGTTCGCGGCCTGTGGGTGGCGGCGGAAGGCGTCGTATACAAGGATTTCGCCAACAACACCGAGAAATACTTGATTGGGGATCCTTTGGAATGGGCCGAGCAGAACGGGACCAGATTCTCAATCATTTCTATTGGCGTTGACTTCGGCGGCACAAAGTCCGCGACGAAGTTTCAGGCGACCGGCATTACAAAGGACTTTCGCGTTGTCGCACTGGAAGAGGAATACATCAAGAACGAAGAGATTGACCCTGACGCGCTGAACCGGCGCTTTGCTACGTTTGCCCAGATGGTGACGGCAAAGTATGGGTACAGCCAGACACGAGCAGACAGCGCGGAAACAGTGCTGATTCGCGGGTTAGATCATACCGCGCAGAAGATGCAACTCGGCACGCAGGTCAAGAACGCAATGAAACTGCAAATCACAGATAGAATCCGGCTGGTGGTGCTGCTGATGAAGCAGGGTCGTTTCAAGGTTTCTCGCAACTGCCCGCATCTGATCGACGCGCTGCAAACTGCGATCTATGATCCTGATAAGTTTGAGGACGAGCGCCTTGATGATGGAACGTCCGATATTGACAGCCTTGACGCCTTTGAGTACAGCATTGAGCCTTATTACAAAGACCTGGAGCGTGCCGGTCATATGATGGGACGGTGAAAAAGTGAATATTCGCAGAGCACTAAAAGACCTTGGTTTTGATACGGTCGACAGCAAATTCTACTCTCTGATCGACCTGTGGAACGCATGGTATAAGGGAAACGTTGAAGATTTCCACAGCTATACGGTGTGGAATGGCATTGAAGAGTTGGAGTGTCACCGGTATTCGGTGGGAATGGGGAAGAAGGTCTGCGAGGACTGGGCCAACCTCTTAATGAACGAGCGGGTCAACATCACACTTGAAGGTAAACAGGAACAGGAATTTATTGATACTGTTTTTGCCGACAATAACTGGGAGGTCAAGTCCAACGAATCTCAGGAGCGCAAGGCGGCAGTAGGAACCGTTTCATATGTGCCGGTAATGGAAGGTATGGGGATTAACCCCGACACGGCAGAGATCGTTGATTCTGGCCGTATCCGTATCAACTACGTCAGCGCCGGGAACATCTACCCGCTGACGTGGGATAACGGCGTTATCCGCGAGTGTGCGTTCGCATCCACCCGGAAGGTCGATGACACGGAATATACTTACATCCAAGTGCACAGGCTGCGCAACGGCGAGTATGACATTGAGAACCATCTGTATGATGCAGAGGAAGTCCCGCTGGCCAGCGTGAAGGGGTTTGAGACAATTCCTCCGGTAATCCATACCGGCATCGACAAGCCGCAGTTTGTGATCGACCGGCTGAACATTGCAAACTCCGACGAAAATAACCCGCTTGGCGTGGCTGTGTTTGCCCACGCCATCGACCAGCTTAAAAGCGTGGATATTACCTATGACAGCTATGTGAATGAATTTGTCCTTGGCAAGAAGCGCATTGTGGTACAGCCAGAGGCCACCAAGAGCATTGACGGTCGACCGGTGTTCGATAAGCGTGAGACCGTTTATTATGTGCTGCCGGAGGACAGAGGCGGAAACGGAAACATCTTACAGCAGGTCGATATGTCGTTGCGGACGGCGGAGTTTAACACCGGTATGCAAGATATGTTGAACATCCTGTCCAGCAAGTGCGGATTCGGCGAGAACCATTACAAGTTCAATCAGGGCAGCATCGCGACTGCAACGCAAGTCATCAGCGAAAATAGCACTATGTTCCGAACGATCAAGAAGCACGAAATTCTGCTCGAGCAAGCGATCAAGGAGCTGTGCAGGGCACTGCTTCGCATGGGCAATCGCTACATGGACGCAGGGCTTGATGAGGAAGTCAAAATCTCTATCGACTTTGACGATTCTATCATTGAGGACAAGCAGACTGATTTTACCCGCGATATGCAACTTCTGACCGCAGGCATCATGAACGACTGGGAGTTCCGAATGAAGTGGATGAACGAGGACGAAGCGACCGCAAAGGCGGCGCTGCCGAAGATGCAGGACATGACGGACGAGAAGCAACAGGAGGTAGAGTGATGACAGCAACAGTTGAAGAAGTTGCTCTGCTGAAAAAGTGGAAGCGGAAGCTCGGCTTGCAGGACTGGCGAATCAATCTTGTAACTCATTGCAATCCCGATGATATGAGCGTGGAAAAAGTTTCTGGATGTACTGAATGGCAAGAGTCCATCAAAACAGCCTGTATTGAAATTATTGACCCCAAGTTCTACGGAGACCGCATTGTTCCGTTCAGTTTTGAAAAGACGCTGGTGCATGAGTTATTGCACTTGAAATTTTCCTTCTGGTGTCAGGACGAATACAACGTGAGTGATAGACTGATGCACCAGATTATCGACGATTTGGCGAGAGCGTTTACCGATACAGACAGCGAGGAGGTATAGTGATGGGAACCGAAAGTGAGCCGATGGATTGCTATGTGAATGCCGGAACAGAAGAAAACCCAGATTGGAAGTATTTGGGGACTGTGAAATGAACTCGTTCCCGTTTACCCCTGCCATTTTGGACGCTTTCCCAGAAGAACTGGCAGAGCTGTACCGTGGACTTGAAAACACGCTGCTGATGGAGATATGCTCCCGCCTGAAACTGCGGGACGAGCTGAACGAGGTCACGATGCAGGACATCAAGGCGCTGCGGTCACACGGCATCGATCTGAAAGAAATTGAGAAAGCCATACGCAAAACTTCAGGTATCAGCGAAACAAAATTGAATAAGCTGCTTGACGATGTTGTGGAGCGCAACCAGACGTATTACACCGAGTTGATTGACCTTGCGCACATCACGCAGCCGGAAACGCTGGTAAGCGTAGAAGATACTTGGGCAATATACGAGCAGACGAAGCAAACACTGCGCAACATAACGCGCTCAATGGGCTTTTTAGTGGACGCTGGCCGCACAATGCTACCCCCTGCCAAGGCGTACCAGCACGCCTTAGATGCGGCGGAGATGATGATACAAAGCGGAGCAATTTCTTATAACGAGGCAATCAAACGCAGCGTTAAGGAACTGGCCGATAGCGGATTGAAGGTGGTTGACTACGAGAGCGGCCATCGAGATCAGATCGATGTGGCGGCGCGGCGGGCGGTTATGACAGGCGTTTCGCAAATATGCGCGAAGTACACGGAGCAATCGGCGGAATACCTTGAGACACCATATTTTGAGGTTTCCGCCCATGCTGGCGCGCGTGATAAGCCGGGGCCTTCACCGTGGTCGAGCCATAAGGATTGGCAAGGCCGTGTTTACAGCGTCCGTGCCGGGGACATTTACCCGAGCATTTATGAGGTGTGCGGTCTGGGCGCTGTTGATGGTCTGGAGGGAGCCAACTGCAGACACAGGCGGTTCCCATGGGTTGAAGGTGTGTCCGAGCGCACCTACACAGATGCACAGCTGGAGCACATCGATGATGGGCACGGCTGCACGTTTGATGGCAAGGATTACACAGCATACGAGGCAACCCAGATGCAGCGCCGTATTGAGCGGACAGTTAGAAAGCTAAAGCGCGAAAAAGCCGCCTACAAGGCCGCAGGATTGCATGAAGATGAGACTGCAGTAAACATACGGCTACGGCGTTTAAACGCTAAATACAAGGCGTTCAGTGCGGAAGCTGGGCTTCCGGAGCAGCCGGAGAGAATGAAAGTGTTGCATACAAAGCCAGAGCCTTATGAACCACCAACCAATCGACTAATAACACAGCCGAAAACTGGCGGGTTCTCTGATTCCAGATATATTGATGTAACGGAGTTGTGGCGAAAAGACGCAACGCCAAATAGTCACACCGTTCAAGGGCTAAGGTCATTCACAAGGAACGGGGCTACATATACGGTTGACGGGCATAATATCGTTCTTGACTATAGCCCCCATGAAAAAGAAATTGCCGAACTCTTAGAAAAAGAATTCGGCGGTGAACTGTATATGGTTCCGCGCGTCAACAACCCACAAGGCATTTCGACTCCGGATTACTTGTTCCGAGGCAAAGGGTATGACCTAAAAGCTCTTAGCAAAGAAGCTGGAGAAAACACGATAATAAATAGAATTAAAAAAGCGAGGAAGCAAAGCAAAAACTTTATTCTTGATCTAACAAACGCAAAGAAAATTACTGACTCAGTTTTAAAATCTCAAATACAAAGAATTTACGAAGATAAAGAAACGGCGTTTGTTGATACGATTATCGTTATTCGCAATGGGAATATTGTTGTTGTCGTAAAAAAGGCGTGAAAAAAGAACCGACACGCCATCACACCGCGCAGGGCGCGGATAAATCCGACAACGACCGGTTCTCTTGATTAGGTTATACCACGCTTCCATGAAAAAAGCAAGAAAGAATCGCAATTATTTTTAGGTAAAACCCGCGAGGTACAGCGGTTTTTATACAATCTATCGCCGCGACGGACTGCGGACAAGGGAAAGGAAGATAGAAAATGGCACTTACACGTAAACTTCTGAAGGGTATGGGTCTTACCGACGAACAGGTGGATACCATCATCGAAGCGCATACCGATACCGTGGACGGCCTGAAAGCGGACGTGGATCGCTACAAGGCCGATGCGGAGAAGCTGCCCGGCGTCCAGAAGGAGTTGGACGGCCTCAAGGCGGAAGGTGACGGCGGATATAAGGAGAAATACGAAAAAGAACATTCGGATTTTGAAGCTTATAAATCCGGCGTCACGGCAAAGGAAAGCAAGGCGGCAAAGGAAAAGGCTGTCCGTGCTTACTTTGAGAGCAAAAACATTACCGGCGCAAATCTCGACCTTGCCATGCGTGGATGTGGCGAAGAAATGGCCGCGTTGGAGCTGGACGGCGAGAAAATCAAGGATACCAAGAGCCTTGACGCTCTCGTAGATGGCACCTATAAGGGACTTGTATCTAAGCCTGCTATTCGCGTTGATATGGGCGGACGGCTTATTGATGGCGGGAAACCCATGACAAAAGACGAGATTATGCAAATCTCCGACAGAGCAGAGCGGCGTGCTGCAATCGCTGCAAATATGGATTTATTTAGAAAGGAAGAATGAAAATGGCTGTTGATCCTAAGCTGATTAAGAAGGAAGATCTTGCCCGTGTTCGCGAGATCGAGTTCACCGAAATGTTCGGCTATTCCATCAAGAAGCTGATGGAAGCCCTGGGCGTTACCCGTAAGATCGCAAAGCAGGCCGGCACCGTGCTGAAGAGCTACAAGGCCACCGGCACTCTGGAGAGCGGCGCTGTTGCTGAAGGCGAGACCATCCCCCTGAGCAAGTACAAGACCGAGGCCGTAAATTACAAGGAGATTACCCTGAAGAAGTGGCGCAAGGCCACCTCTGCCGAGGCAATCACTGATCGCGGCTACGATCAGGCGGTGGAAATGACCACCGACGAAATGCTGAAGGATGTACAGAAAGGCATCCGCAAGGAGTTCTTTGACTTCCTCGCTACTGGCAGCGGTGCTGTGAGCGGCGCGACTTTCCAGGCGACCTTGGCGCAGGCGTGGGGTAATCTGCAGGTTCTGTTTGAGGATGATGAGATCGGTGCGGTGTATTTCATGAACCCGCTGGATGTTGCGGACTATCTCGCAACTGCCAACATCACCCTGCAGACCGCTTTCGGCATGACCTATGTCGAGAACTTCTTGGGTCTGGGCACTGTAATCCTAAACTCCAGCGTTCCCAAAGGCAAGATTTACGCCACCGCCAAGGACAACATCGTCCTGTACTACATCCCCGTGAACGGCGCTGACCTCGGAGAGGTGTTTGACTTCACCACCGATGCCACCGGCTACATCGGCATCCATGAGGAGCCCGATTATACCAACATGACCGCATCCGATACCGTTATCAACGGCATGGTGCTGTTCGCCGAGCGCATTGACGGCGTTGTGGTGGGCACCATCGACGGTGGAACCCTTGGCAACTTGACCGTGACTTCCGCCGCTGGAACTAAGAGCGGCGACACTAAGTTGAGCGTTTCTCCCGGCAAGGCCGCGCATGGGAATAAGTACAAATACGCCGCCGGCACCGGCGCTGTGAGCGTTTCTTACGGTGACAATGTGGCCGCGTGGAGCGACTGGGACGGCAAGAGCGATTTGACGATTGCGACCGGGCAGACCGTGACCCTGGTGGAGTGCGATGGAAACTATCACGCCATCAAGAGCGGTAGCACCACCGTCACCGCAAAGTAAGTTAGAAGGAGCTGGCTCAAATGATATACGCTAATTATGAATACTACTCCGGCACCTATATGGGCTCCGTGAGCGAAGAGAATTTTTTGCGTCTGGCTGTACGAGCCAGCTCCTTCCTTGATTATTACACGCAGAACCGATCCAAGGACAACGCGGAGCTTGATGCGGTAAAGATGTGCTGCTGTGCGCTGGTTGACAAGTATGCGGTTATTGAGGCGGCGCAGGCGCTTGCCACGAAGAACCTTGCGAGTGCTGCCGCTAATAACGCAGAAGTCAAAAGCGAGACTGTGGGCGGTTATTCCCGCACACTGGCGACCGGAGGCGAATCTGCCACTGCTGCGCTGAACGCTACGGATGGAGCAAGAAAGCTGCTTGCAGAGACCTGCATGGAGTATCTCGCCCATACCGGCTTGCTGTACAGAGGGAGGGGGTGCTGGCCATGTACGCCCCCCACACTGTAACGATCTACAATTCGGTCAAAGAAACCGACAAGGAGACGTTTCAGGAAACGCAAAAACTGTATGTGACCGTACTCCGTGGCGTGATGCTGCAAGCATCTAAGGCAGTTAACGTGCGCGAGAGCGGCCTTGTTGGAGCGGATGCGGTTGACCTTTACATTCCATTTGGCGTGGAAGCTGTGGACGGCTTTACCGGCAAGGTGAAAACCTATGCCGGTCCGCAGCGGTTTTACGCCGCAGAGGACAAAGCCGACCTGTGGACGCTTTCCGTCAAAGGCAATGGTGGGACAACGTTTTTCATTAAAGGCGAGTTTGCGACGGACGACGAAACCGTGGCGCTGGCTCAGGACAATTGTTACACCGTGACCAAGGTTGACGAGAAGGATTTCGGCAGCGTTGACATGCGGCACTGGCAGGTCGGAGGCGTGTGATATGGCACTTAGGTTCTCAATTCACACGGAAGGCATGGATGCAGTAAAAGAGGCTGTTTCCAAGGGATGTGATCACGCAGAACACATTTTGGCAGTGCAGGCCGCAAAAGATACCACCCCGTTCGTACCTATGCTCACAGGCTCTCTGAGGACGCGTACAAGGGTAACAGGGAATACGGTTGTTTACCCCGGGCCGTATGCCAGGTATTTGTACTATGGCAAGCTGTACGTTGATCCGCTGACCGGAAGCTCTTATGCGCGAAAGGGCGTTACGAAGGTTCCGGCAGTGCCGGAAAAGGATTTGATTTTCCACAGACCGGGCACATGCTCCCATTGGTTTGAAGCATCTAAGGCGCAGAATTTGGGGAAGTGGGTTCGTGTGGCAGAAAAGGCGGTGAAGCGTGATCTCTAAAGAAAAACCTGTAATGCTGGCATCCAGCAATGAAAAGGCAGACCTTGACCGCCTGATGCTTATTTGGGCGAACCGCTTTCCTGGTATCCCAGAGAATGTGGATCTGATTAAGTACGAGTATTTCGCGGCGAAAACGGTAGGTATGGCGCTTTCCTCCGTTCAAGGCGCTGTTATCACCAAAAAATATATCTGCGGCGGATATCAAGCAGAGTATTCGTTTGAAATCCATTACCAAATCGAACCACCAGGAACGAGCGACGACAAGCGGTTGAAAACGGTCGAGGTGCTGAACAAATTTGCAGATTGGGCGCAGACACAGCGCCCGGACATCGGAGAGGGTAGGCGTGCCCTTCGCGTTGAGACTACGGCCTTTGCGTCGTATCTTGGCGTGACAAACGACCAATACGAGGACTATATTGTCCAGCTAAAATTGATTTACGAGGTGAATGTATAATGGCAGATTTGACTTTTACGACTCCTGAAGGCCAGACCATTGACCGAGAGCTTTTGATCGCTTACCTGAACACCGGCACTGCTTCCGCCCCCGAGTGGAGCGCTATCGGCAAGCGCGTGGAAGATTCCACCGCTGAAATGGACTGGGGCCAGGAAAGCAGCCAGGATATTCTCGGCAATACTTTCACGACCATGAAAAAGCCTACCATCACGCAGACTTTTGACCCCATTCCTCTGGATGCGGGTGATGCTGCGGCGGTCAAGATGTGGAACCTTGCCGTCAAAGACCACGACGCGCAGGCCCTGTCTAACCAGGATATGATGATCGGTCACTTCTATGTCACTTCCGGCGAGGCAAAGTTTGCGGAGAGGTATTCCGGCTGCTCCATTGCCGTGACCAGCATCGGCGGCGATGGCGGCGGCACATTGAACATCGCCAGTGAGATTACTTACGGCGGTACGCGGACCCTTGGCACCATCACAAAGGGCACAAGCGGCGTGACCTTTACGGCAGATGTTTAAAGACAGAGGGGGCGGGGATTCCCCGCCCCCTTTTTGGGAGGGCAATATGGAAAACCTAAATTTTTCTGACGGCAAAAAGACATTTATGGTCAATGGAAAGTGCGAAATCACTTTCAACCCAACGGACGCCGCCTTTGCCGGGAAACTGTATGATGTGTTCGAGACACTGGAACAGAAGCAGAAAGCAAGAAAAAGTCTTGCTGATGCAAATGCAACAGGCCGGGAAATTTTCGACCAAATGCGCAAGATCGACAAAGAAATGCGTGATGCCATTGATGGTGTCTTTGAAGCCACAGTATGCGATGCGGTGTTCGGTGACATGAATCTGTACGCATACGGAGACGGTATGCCTGTGTGGGCTAATTTCCTTCTGACGATCATTGACCAATTTGATGAAGGCATCAAGAGGGAAAAGGTGCTATCCAATGAGAAAATCGCCAAGTATGTGAAGAAGTACCACCGATGATGTATGACCTTCCTAAGAGCCTGGAAATAGCGGGGACGGAATATGAAATCCGCTCCGACTATCGGGCCATTCTGGACATTTTTGGCGTGCTCTCCGCCCCGGAGCTGGACAACGAAGAAAAAGCGCTTGCAACGCTTGATATCTTCTATCCTGATTTTGCCCACATTCCTGGGGATGCTTTGCAAGAAGCACTTACCAAGTGCATGTGGTTTATCAACTGCGGGGACGAGGGCGACAACCGCAAGCGGCCCAAACTGATGGATTGGGAGCAAGATTTCCAATATATCGTTGCCCCCATTAACCGCGTTTTTGGGCAAGATGTCCGGGCGCTTCCTTATATCCACTGGTGGACGTTCATTGCGGCATACTACGAGATCGGGGATTGCCTCTTCGCTCAAATCGTCCGGATCCGCAATTTGAAAGCCAAAGGTAAGCGGCTGGATAAAACGGATCAGGAATTTTACAGAGAAAATAAGCGTCTGGTGGATATCAAGCGAAAATACACCGACGCCGACAACGACATCTTATCCCAATGGATCTAAGGGGGTGAGTAAATGGCAGCTGATGGCTCCATTGTCATCGAAACGAAACTGGATGATGCTGACGCGCAGAAAGAGCTGAACAGTCTCTCGAAAAAAATCGACAAAATGCGCGGGGAATTGTCCGAGAAGCAAACCCAGCAAAGCGGCATCAAAGCCGAACTGGAAGCAGCCACCAACGAGGCGCTGAAAACTGAAAAGGTAATTTCTCGCTTGAAAGCTGAACTTTCTGACACGCAGCAAATCACAAGCGGAAAGACGAATGCAAGCCCGCTTGAATTTCTATCAGCCCAAGAGCAGCAGGCATCTATAACCGCAAGCCTTAAAGAGCAGGAAGCCCTTTTACAGACCCAGAACAAAGACGCCGAGAAACTCGGGAAGCAATACGCCGGAATTACCGATAAAGTAATAAAACAGTCTACTGCGCTTGAAACCGCCGAAAATAGAGCTGCAGAGCTGACGGAACAACTTTCCCATGCGGGGGAAGAAGCTGGAAATATGCCACCCAGCTTTGACAAAATAGGGAAAAAACTAAAGTCGATGGCCCGCCGCGTCTTTGTTTTTACGGTCATTCTTTCTGTACTGCGTCAGATCAAAACCTATCTCTGGGACGTCATCAAAACCAATTCCCAGGCGACCACCGCGTTTGCCCAGCTCAAGGGGGCACTTCTCACTTTGGCGCAACCACTGATCAGTGTGGTTGTCCCGGCGTTTACGCTGCTGGTGCAAGTCCTGACTGCCGTTGTAACGCAGATTGCCCGCCTGGTGGCAATGATATCCGGTAAGAGTATCGACGCTACCAAGAAGTCCGCAAAAGCCCTAAATGACCAAACAAAGGCATTGAAGGGAACAGGAAAGGCGGCTAAAGACGCGGGAAAATCTCTGGCAGCTTTTGACGAGATCAATCAGCTGTCCGACAACAGCTCGTCTGCGTCCGGAGGCGGGGCAAACTCCACTGACATTGCTCCTGATTTCAGTTTCCTTGACGGAGTGGATGAACGACTTCGCAAAATTGCGAATGCAGTTCTTCTGATCGGAGCGGGGCTTGCTCTATGGAAGATTTCATCTAAGCTACCCGGTATGCTGGGAGAGATCGGCACAAAGTTGGCCGGAATGGCGATTGCCATCGGGGGACTCATGCTGATGTTTGACGGCTTAAAGGACGCCTGGGAAAACGGGCTTGACTGGACAAGCCTAATGGAAATCATCGCAGGTGCAACGGCCCTTGTGGGC
The DNA here is from genome assembly GCA_934569195.1 of uncultured Oscillospiraceae bacterium. GTDB lineage: Bacteria > Bacillota > Clostridia > Oscillospirales > Oscillospiraceae > Faecousia. Next base: position 2,844 of record CAKTKB010000019.1, on the reverse strand, counting down.
GGCCTTACCCTTGCTTTTGGCAAAAACGGGACGGCCATCGGACTGGTTGTTGCAGGCTTAGCGGCGCTTGTAACTGGATTTTCGGACGCAATGGAAAACGGCGTAAACCTCAAGAACACCCTGCTTGTTCTGGCCGGGATCATTGCTACCGGCCTTGGAATCGGGATGCTGACCGGCAGTACGCTCCCAGCTTTGGTGGCCGGTATTATGGCCGTCCTTTATGCTATCACTGTTTTGGTGGGCAATGGCGACCAGCTGATGCAAAACTTCAAGGAGATTTTTGCCAGGGCTGCTGAGTTTATTGACGGTCTTATCCATCAGGATGTTAATAAAATGCTGAACGGCTTAAAAAAGATGGTGAAAGGAGCGCTGAACGCGGTTTTGACCATCGTCGGCAGCGTTATCAACCTTATCATCCGGGGTTTAAACTGGCTGATCGACAAAATCAACAGCATTTCATTCTCCGTTCCCGATTGGGTCCCTGGAATCGGCGGAAAGAGCTGGAGCGCCAACATTCCTCCCGCGGCTGAATGGGGTATTCCTCAGCTTGCACAGGGTGCAGTTATCCCGCCGAACCGGGAGTTCTTGGCGGTGCTGGGCGACCAGAAGTCCGGGACTAACATTGAAGCTCCGCTTGAAACCATCGTTCAGGCGTTCCGCCAGGCTTTGGCGGAACAGGGAGGGAACGGAAATAACCGGCCTATCATCCTGATGCTCGACCGTCGAGAGCTTGGCCGTGCCGTTATTGATGTTGGCAATCAGGAAAATGTTCGTGTAGGCGTATCTTTGACATAAGGAGGACGATATGAGCGGAATTTCTATTGACGGTGTCGAGTATGACCGAGTGCATATCGTCAGCCTAAAACGCTCTTTTTCCGTGCTGGACGGCCCGAACACAGGGCGCGTCCAGACGGGAGAGATGCGCAGGGATATCATCGGGACATACTACAATTACACGCTTAAAATTGAGCCAGACCAGTCTAATGCCTCTATTGCACAATATGATGCTCTGTATGAGATTATTTCTTCCCCCGCTGCAAGCCATACCATTAGAGTCCCGTATGGGCAGGGGTGGAAACAGTTCAAGGCATACGTCACGAGCGGCGCTGATAACCTAATGCTGAAAACGGACGATTACAGCAAGTGGGACGGCCTGGAGATTAACTTCATTGCCATGTCCCCTGAAAGGGTACCCACATGAGCAGTAAGCTGATTTATCGGGATGTTGCCGTTGGCGCGGCGGAGGATGCAGCGGTAACGGCAACTGGCGCACACAATCTGTCTGATGTTGCTCTGTTACCTTCTGGGGCAAACACTCCGCCGCTGTGCATCTTAGAGCACAATTTCTGGCGGCTTAACGGAACCCACATGGTATACGATGGGCAGGCCATTGCATTTCTATCCTCTGAGATTTCGAATGAAAACTGTGGATTCTCCAAAACGCCCAAAATACGGATCGATTTTGATAGCAACTACACCACGCTTGGCATTTCCCTGAAGTTCTCTCTGGATACAGGAGACTACTGCAAGCAGGTGACTGTCGCTTGGTATCAAGGGGAAACGCAGCTTGCGTCTCAAGTATTTACACCTGACAGCGCCAATTATTTCTGCGAAAAGACGGTATCCGCCTTTAACCGAGTTGACATCTCGCTGGACAAAACATCCCTTCCGAAGCGCCGGGCAAGGCTGGATCAAATTGTGTTCGGCATCATCCGGGAATTTCAAGGCGGCGAAATTGGCAGCGTAACCATTCAGCAGGATGTCAACCCAATTTCTGCCGAACTTGCCATCAACTACCTGGATTGGGAACTGAAAAGCAATTCAGAAACAGAGTACATTTTCCAGCTCAAGCAACCGGTAGAAGCATACCACAATAACAAACTGATCGGCGTGTTTTACGTTGACAACATCCCAGAGCGTACCGGTGTGGGTGACTACTCCGTAGAGTGCCAGGACGCTTTGGGTGTGCTGGATAACTACGAGTGGCCCGGGAAAATGTATACCGCAGACACGTCGTTTTCATCTGTGGTCAATGAGATTGGGGGCGGTGCATTTGAGGTTGACATTGAAACCACCCTTGCCAGTGTGAAAATCAAAGGTTATATCCCAGACGGAACCAGGCGCGAAGCACTTCAGCAGGCGGCTTTTATCGTCGGCGCAGCGGTAGACACCAGTAAGACAAACAAAATCCGCTTCTTTGCCCCAAAATACGAAAATCCTACCGCGTTGCCTGATCGGGACGTGTTTGAGGGCGGAAGCGTAAAGCAAGAAGCTATTGTTACTGCGGTCATCGTTACATACCACACTTATACCCAAGGAACCGGCAACTCCGGGGATGAGGTAATCACTGTAAATGGTGTGAAATACGTACACACAACGGGGACGGTACGCATTGACAACCCAAATGTAACAACGTCCGACAAACAGAACATCAAAACCGTGCAAGATGCTACGCTGGTCAATGCCAGCAATGCCCAGACTGTTGCAAAGCGGGTGTATGACTACTGGATGCGCCGAAAAACTGTGGAGACCAGCATTGTATGGGAAGATCAGGATATGTTGGACTACATTACCGTCCCGACTCCATGGGGCCAAGATATGACCGGGAGCCTCACATCTGCAAAAATTACATTGTCAAACCTGACCACAGCCGAAATTGAGGTGATGGTGTGATTTACTACCAGCGCAAATGGTTGACCAAGGTGAACGAGGACGGCTCCACCACCACCCGGTGGAGAGTATCGGCCTACCCCGGCAAGGGCACCGCAGGCAAGCAGGGCGCTCCCGGCTGCGTGGTGGTGTATTGGGACAAGGAGTGAGGGCTATGGATCTTAATCTGATCAC
>CAKTKB010000018.1 GCA_934569195.1 uncultured Oscillospiraceae bacterium | reverse complement strand
GTCATTTACATGGTGATCACCATGGTCGTCCTGATTTTTCTGAATATTTACTGCGCGCAGACCAGTCAGAAGCTGTTTTACCAGGGCAAGGAAACGTCCATGATTGAAAAAGCCCTCCTGACCGCGTCGGAGATGGAGGATCTGGAGGTGCTCAATCCCTCTACCGTTACGTCTGCGGTGGCGCAGATGGGCAGCCTGCGCGTCACGCGCCTGATTGTAACGGATCAGGCGGGAGTGGCGGTGTACGACTCGCTGGAGGGAGAGAATACCCTGGGGAAGTTCATACTTCTCCCGGAGGTGATACAGGCCCTGGAAGGAAACGACGTTTTTACATGGCATTACCGTGACAGGGCGATGGAATCCCGGGCGGCGGCGCCCATTATGTCCCACGGCGTTTTGGAAGGCTGCGTGTACATGATGGAGTATGACACGACCCAGGGCGCGCTGATTTTTTCCTTGCAGAAAAATATTCTGACGGTTACGCTGGTGCTGGAGGGTGTCGTCGCGCTGTTTGCCCTGCTGTTTTCTACGGCCTTTTCCCGCCGCCTGCGGCGTATTTTGTCCTCCATCCGCATTATCCGCGGCGGAGATTACTCCCACAAGGTGACGATGGGCGGACACGACGAGCTGACCTACCTGGGGGAGGAGTTCAATGACCTGACGGACCGGCTCCAGACATCGGAGCAGAAGCGCAGGCAGTTTGTTTCGGATGCTTCCCATGAGCTGAAGACGCCGCTGGCGTCCATTAAGCTGTTGAGCGACTCCATTTTGCAAAATGAGCTGGACATTGACACCATTCGGGAATTTGTGGGAGATATCGGGGACGAGGCGGACCGGCTGAACCGGATGACGCAGAAGCTGCTGGCGCTGACCCGAGTGGACAGCCAGGCAATGGGGGAGTTTGAAATCGTATATATGGCTCCCACGGTGGAGCGGGTGAGCCGGGTGCTCAAGGCGATTGCGCAGGCCAGCAGCGTGACGATTTCCCTGGAGCTGGAGCAAGATTCGCCGGTAATGGTTTTGGAGGACGATTTGTATCAAATCACCTTCAATCTGGTGGAAAACGGCATAAAGTACAATGTTCCCGGAGGAACGCTGACCGTCCGCCTGTGCAGACAGGGGGAGGATGCCGTCCTGGAGGTCAGCGATACGGGCGTGGGGATTCCGGAGGATGCCATCGGGCAGATATTTGAGCGCTTTTACCGGGTGGATAAGGCCCGCTCCCGCAGCACCGGCGGCAGCGGCCTGGGCCTGGCCATTGTGCACGATATGGTTGTGCGCAACCATGGCAGGATCGAGGTGCGCAGTACGGCGGGGCAGGGAAGCACATTCCGCGTGTTCTTCCCGGTGTTTGATGTGGGAGACGCTTCGGAAGAGGAGATGTCGGGATGAGCAGATGGATCAGCCTGCTGCTGGCGGCAGCCCTTTTGCTGGGAATGGGCGGTTGCGCGGCCAAAAAGGATCCGGTGGAGCAGCCGGTCAATTTCTACTATGTACGCTTGCACCCCGACTACACCGCGGCCAATGGACTCCTTGCCGCAGAGGTGCGGGAGGGGGCCGGTCAGGACCGGGATTACGCGCTACTGCTTGAAACGTATCTGCGCGGCCCGGCGGATGGGGAGTGGGTCAATCCCTTCCCGGAGGGGCTGACCCTTTGCAGCGTCAGCACGGAGGCGGATGTGCTGTCTATTACCGTCAGTGAGGAGCTGGCGCAGCTGAGCGGAGCGAATCTGAGCATTGCCTGCGCCTGCCTTGCCCTGACCGGTATGGACCTGACGGGGTGCGGTACGGTCCGGATATCTGCGGACGGACAGACGCTGTTCGGGGAGCCGTCCGTCCAACTGCGCAAAGAGGACCTGGTTTTTGAAGATGATACGGCGATGCAGCTGCGGGATAACATGACGGTTTATTTGAGGGACCGGGAGAGCAGCTGCCTGGTGGGCGTTCGTGCGACGGTGAATCTGGCGTCCGGCAACGGCGCCTACGCCATGCTGCTGGAGCTGCTGCTTCAGGGGGACGAGGAGCATCCCTCCCCGCTGCCGGAAGGGACACGTCTGCTTGGCGTCAGCGTGGAGGATGGACTTTGCGCCGTGAATTTCTCGGCCGAATTTGAGAACAAAATCGGTACGGACACCTGTCGGCAGCGGCTGGCGCTCCAGAGCGTGGCCAATACGCTGACGCAGCTGAGTACGGTGACGGGCGTCCATTTTTACTGCGAGGGGACACGGCTGCTGCACTATGGCGCCCTGGATACCCGGGAGCCGTGGGTGGAAAGCCGGATCGGCGTATCGGACCTGGAGGAGGCGGATTCTTATCCGGCGGTGCTCTATGTAAACTGCGGGACCGGCAGCGGACTGGTTGGCATTCCCATCCGTCTGCCGGAAAACGACCAGCAGCCTGCGGCACAGGTGGTGCAGGCCCTGCTGGATTTCCACAACCATAACGGATACCTCCGCACGATTCCTTCGGGCATTACGCTGACAAGAACGTCGATGGAGGACGGCGTGTGTACGGTTACGCTCGCGGGAAACCTTCTCAATAGCCGGGAGCGCATGGAGACGGCAATCCGCTCGGTGGTGGCCAGTGTGTGCAGTCTGCCGGAGGTAGAGAAGGTGCGGGTCATCCTGGATGGACAGACGCTCCCGGGGGAATACGGGAACCTTTTCACGGCTGTTTCGCCGCAGACGGAATGGTTCGCTTAGGGGATTGCATTCCGGAATTCGCACATGTATAATGCTTGTATGCAGATTCCTCATGTACAAAATAAGGAGATGTTGTTATGGGAAAGCTTCCGATTGCATTGCAGGTTTATTCCGTCAGGGACCAGGCGGAGCAGGATTTCGCCGGGACGATGGCCCGGGTGCGGGAAATGGGCTACGACGGGGTAGAGCTGGCCGGTACGTACGGCCTGAGTGTATCCCGCTGCAAAGAAATTCTGGACGAATTGGGGCTGGCGCTGGTTTGCGCCCATGTGCCGATGGATCAGCTGGAGGACAATGGGGTCCTGGATGCCTATGCCGCTGCGGGTATGCGCTACATAGCCATCCCCTGGATGGAGGCGCCTGCGGATGAGGCGGCGCTTGCTGCGGCTCAGGCGCGCATTCGGGCAATTGCGCTGCGCTGCCGGGAACGGGACATGTGCCTGCTGTATCACAACCATGATTTTGAATTCCATAAGATCGGCGGAAAGTATATTCTGGATGCGTATTATGACGCAATCCCTGCCGACCTGCTTAAGACGGAGCTGGATACCTGCTGGGTAAACGTAGGCGGAGAGGAGCCGGCGGCGTTTGTCCGCAAGTACCGGGACCGGGCGCCCATCGTACATCTGAAGGATTTCTTCGGCAGCAAGACAGACCATATGTATGCGCTGATCGGATCGGATGCGGCGAAGGAAGCGCCGGACGAAGCATTTGAGTTCCGTCCCCTGGGCTATGGCCGGCAAAATGTTCCCGAGCTGGTTTGGGCAGCGGAGGAAGCGGGGGCGCAGTGGCTTGTGGTGGAGCAGGATGCCCCCAGTATGGGAAAATCCAGCATGGAATGCGCCAAGATGAGCGTAGATTATTTGCATTCTCTTTGATAACGGGAGGAACAGAAAATGGAAGAAAACATTCTCGATCGCTACAAGACTGCCGGTACGGAGGATACCGGAGCCGCATCCGGAAGGACTGTGCGGGTGGGCATTATCGGCACGGGCTGGATTGCGGAAGCCCATGTGCTGGAGTATCTGAAAATGCCGGATGTGCAGATCGTTGCGGGTGCGGATCTGGTGCCGGGAAAGGCGGCAGCCTTTTTTGAGCGGCTCGGCGTGAAGGACGTGCGCTGCTATGAGAGCGGCCATGCCATGCTGGAGGCGGAAAAGCTCGATGCCGTCAGCATCTGCACCTATAACTGCCAGCATGCTCCCTGCGCCATTGACGCGCTGGAGCACGGTGTGCATGTGCTGCTGGAAAAGCCCTTTACCGTTACGCTGGATGAGGCAGTGGCGGTGATGCGCGCCGAGAAGAAGAGCGGAAAGATTCTTACCATCGGTTTCCAGCCCCGCATGAGTGAAAATATGCAGATGATCAAGAAGATTGTGGAATCCGGTGAGCTGGGAAAGATTTATTATCTCCAGGCAGGCGGTGGACGGCGCAGCGGAATCCCTACGCCCTATGGAACGTCTTTCATTGCGAAGGATACCGGTGGCGTGGGCGCTCTGGGCGATATCGGATCTTATTCGCTGGATATGCTGCTCAATGCTGTGGGATACCCCCGGCCGCTGACGGTTTCCGGCTATACGACTGACTATTTCGGGAAAAACCCCGACACGTATCCGGGACATCCGGAGTACGCCGAAGCTTTTGGCGTGGACGATTTTGCCGCCGCATTTATTCGCCTGGAGGGCGGAATCATTCTGGATTTCCGGATTTCCTGGGCGATGCACATGGATACCACCGGCGACGCGCTGATTCTGGGTACAAAGGGCGGCCTGCGCATTCCGTCCACGGACTGCTGGAACGGCGAATTTGATAAGCCGCTGACGGTGTACAAAACCGTGGCCGGGCAAGAGGTCAGCTTCCAGATTCCCCTTGCACCTATGGGAGAACTGTTCTATAAAAAGCTGCGCTCCTTCATTACGGCCGTGGAAAACGGAGGCAAGGCGACGGTTCCCACCAGCCAGATCCTCTATAACCAGGCCATTATTGACGGCGTGGTGCGTTCGGCAAAGGCAGGCAGAGAGATAGAGCTTCAGATTCCGGAAATTTGACGGCGCGCCGGAGAGTGTCAGGCGCGGCGTGAAAAGACCCGCGGGACGGTTGACCGTTCTGCGGGCTTTTTTTCGGACGGATGGGGAAATTCGTCAAAATCACGGAATGGTCCAGGTGGTACTTGACGAATTCTGTTTGAGTTGTTATACTGAGCATGGCGAGTTCTGCCGCCATATGCTTGTTATGACGGCGTCTTTGAAAATGAAGACTGGAGGAAATGTTTATGACTTTTGCGGAGGAACAATACCAACTGTGGCGCGCTCAAGATCTGGATCCTGCCATTGCGGCGGAATTGCAGGCCGTAGAGGGCGACGAGGCAGCGATTAATGACCGGTTTTACCGGGACCTGGAGTTCGGCACCGGCGGTCTGCGCGGTGTGCTGGGCGCAGGAACGAACCGGATGAATATCTACACCGTCCGTAAGGCGACCCAGGGCCTGGCGGATTATCTGAATACGACGGACCTGCCCAAGAAAGTCGCCATCGGGCATGACAGCCGGATCAACAGCGACCTGTTTGCCCGGGAGACGGCCCGGGTTCTGGCGGCCAACGGAATTACGGCTTACCTGTATCCCCGGCTGGAGCCTACGCCGGCCCTGAGCTGGGCGGTCCGGGCGCTGGGCTGCGGCGCGGGCGTCTGCGTAACGGCCAGCCACAATCCGGCAAAATACAACGGCTATAAGGCTTATGGGCCGGATGGATGCCAGATCACCCTGGAGATGGCAGACCGCATCCTCGGCACGATCGAGAAGGTGGACTGCTTCCGGGACGTGAAGGTGGCGGATTTTGACGCGGCTCTGGCATCCGGAACGATTTGCTACATTCCCGATGCGGTGCTGGATGCTTTTGTGGACGCGGTGTATGCCCAGCGCGTGGGAGACGGTACCGGCATGGATGCGCTGAAGATGGTCTACACGCCGCTCAACGGCAGCGGACTGGAATGCGTGAAGAAAATCCTGGAGAAGCTGGGGGTTACCCATGTGACGGTGGTTCCGGAGCAGGAGAAGCCCGACGGGAATTTCCCCACCTGCCCCTATCCCAATCCGGAGATCCGTGAGGCAATGGAGAAGGGCCTGGAGCTGTGCGACCGGGTGAAGCCAGATCTGCTGCTGGGCACCGACCCGGACTGCGACCGCTGCGGTACAGCCGTTCCCGACGGGAAGGGCGGATATCGCCTGATTACCGGCAATGAGATGGGCGTGATCCTGCTGGACTTCATCTGCCGTTCCCGCCTGGCCTGCGGGACCATGCCGGAGAAGCCCGTGGCGGTGACCACCATTGTTTCCACCGATATGGCGACGGCCGTTGCCGCCAAATACGGTGTGGAGCTGCGGCGCACCCTGACCGGCTTTAAGTTTATCGGAGAACAGATCGGCCTTCTGGAGGCGCAGGGCCATCCGGAGCGGTATATTTTCGGATTTGAAGAGAGCTACGGCTACCTTTCCGGCAGCCATGTGCGGGATAAGGACGCGGTGAATGCCACGCTGCTGGTGTGTGAGGCCGCCGCATGGTATGCACGGCAGGGCATGACGCTGGCTGACGCGATTGAGGCGCTCTATGGGGAGTATGGCTACTACCGCAACGGGCTGCGCAGCTTCACCTTTGAGGGCGAGAGCGGTATGCGGACGATGAACGCTCTGATGAGCGGTCTGCGCCAGACGCCGCCGGAGCAGATCGCCGGTCTGCAAGTGGTAAAGGTTGTGGACTACCAGGCCGAGGGAACCGGACTTCCCAAGGCGAACGTGCTGGAGTATCAGCTGGAGGGCGGCGCGAAGTTTATGGTTCGTCCTTCCGGAACGGAGCCGAAGATCAAGACCTATCTGTCTGCCGTGGGCAAGACGGAGGAGGCGTCTGTGGCCATCATTGAGCGCCTGGGTCAGGCCGCGGATAAGATGATGCAGGGCTGAGGCTCGGTTCGTGTCAAAAAAGATTTTAGAAATTTGCGGAGGCAATTTATGGCAATTTTGAAATTAAAACCCGCCTGCAAGGACTATATCTGGGGCGGGACCCGGCTGAAAGAGGAATACAACAAGCAGTTTGACGGCGAACGCCTGGCGGAGACCTGGGAGCTTTCCTGCCATCCGGACGGACCCTCCACCATTGTCAACGGGCCGTACGCCGGTAAGACGCTGCCGGAGTATCTGGAAGCGGCCGGACGGCGGGTCCTGGGCAGCAACTGCCAGATTTTCGGGAATTTCCCCATTATGATCAAGTTCATCGACGCGCGGGACAACCTGTCTATCCAGGTGCATCCTAACAATACCGACGCGCTGGAGATGGAGCACGAATACGGAAAGACGGAAATGTGGTATGTGCTGGAGGCGCAGCCCGGGGCCTTCCTGTATTACGGTTTTACCAAGAAGATCACCAAGGAGGAATTCCGCAGCCGGATCGAGAACGGCACGCTGCTGGAGGTCCTCAACGCGGTGCCCGTACATAAGGGCGACCTGTTTTATATTCCCGCCGGTACGATCCATGCCATCGGCAAGGGTCTGCTGATTGCGGAAATTCAGCAGAACTCCAACTCTACCTACCGGGTCTTCGATTTTAACCGGGTGGGAGCGGATGGAAAGCCGCGTCAGCTTCATGTGGACAAGGCCGTCAAGGTTACCCGCCTGGAGCCTGCCCGCACGGATTATAACTTCGGCGGCCATCTTGCCCGCAGCGCTTATTTCACGGTGGATAAGGTGGATGCGCCCTACAGCGGGAACTGTGACGACGAGTCCTTTACCTCCATTCTGGTGGTGGATGGCGAAGGCAGCATTACCTGCGGCGAGGAAACAATGCCCATCCGGAAGGGAGACAGCCTGTTCCTGCCGGCCGACAGCGGCGTTTTCTCCCTGGACGGAAGCGTTCAGGCGGTCATGACCCGAGTGGGGACAGTATAACGGAAAAGGCCGCAGCGGATACCGCTGCGGCCTTTTTCGGCGGACAGAAATGGTTTGCTTTTTCGGGGACTCCGTGGTAGAATTGAAAACATTCCATGCGATGTTGTTGCCTGGGGCAAACTTCGTCGCTTAGGTGCATAGATTCTATGCTGAGGTGGTTCCATGCAAATTGAAAAAGCGGCCTATGCCTTCCGAATGGACGGGAATCCGATTTCCTGCCAGGAGTTTGGTCATGGGCATATCAACTATACATTGAAAATTGATACGGATACAGGCGCTGAGTATGTGCTGCAGCGCATTAATACTTATGTGTTTCGGGATCCCGTCGGCCTGATGGCGAATGCAGGGGCTGTGACGGACTTTATCCGGAAGAAATCCGCAGATTCCCGGATGGCGCTGCATTTTGTCGAGACGCATGCGGGCGGGTACATATACAACGACCCGGACAATGCGTACTGGCGGATGTATGATTTTGTCGGAGGTGTGTGCCTGGATATTCCGGAGACGGAGAACGACTTCTACCAGAGCGCCCTGGCCTTCGGCTGGTTCCAGCGGCAGCTCTCGGATTTCCCGGCTCAGACCCTGGTGGAAACCATTCCGGAGTTTCACAATACCATCGACCGCTACCGCCAGCTCCGGGAGTCGATCCAGGCAGACCCCATGGGGCGCCTGGCAGAGGTGCAGGAGGATGTGCGTTTCCTGCTCGCCCGGGAGGAGTCCGGCGGTACGCTGCAAAGAATGCGGCAGCAGGGGGAGCTTCCTCTGCGTGTGACGCATAACGACACCAAGCTGAACAATGTCCTGCTGGACCGGGATACCCGCAAGGCCGTCTGTGTCCTGGATTTGGATACGGTCATGCCGGGGCTGAGCGTCAACGATTTTGGCGACTCTATCCGCTTCGGCGCGGCGACGGCCGAGGAGGATGAAAAGGACCTGAGCAAGGTCAGCATGGACCTGCATCTGTTTGAGGTGTATACCCGGGGCTTCCTGGAGGCGGCCACCGCACTGACGGATAAAGAGGTGGAGATGCTGCCCATGGGCGCATGGACGATGACGCTGGAGGTTGCGACACGCTTCCTGAAGGACTATCTGGATGGAGATCACTACTTCCGGGTGGCCTATCCGGAGCACAACCTTGTGCGCGCGCGGACACAGATGAAGCTGGTTTCCGATATGGAGAGCAAGTGGGAGGACATGAAGCGCATTGTGGCGCAGGTAGCCGCTCAGGTGCGCGGATAAAAAGATAAAGGGGAGAATATTAAAGTGAAGTATTTGGGGATTTCCTTTGACATGAAGCATTCTCCGGAGTTGGATCCGGATTTTATTCCCTTCGGTGTGTGGGCTGCGGCCTATGGCCGAAATGCGAAGCAGCCGCTGGCAATTGCGGTCGAGCGGGACAAAGGGCAGATTTCGGTGCGCCATACCTTTATTCACGGCACGCCGGAGATGGCCGAGGCGGATTACCGCTATGTAGAGCGCTATGTAAAGTTCCTGCTGTGGTCCATCGGCGGGTTCCGGGTCTATATTTGCGGGTGCTCCGCGCTGGCCCAGCGTCTAAAGAGCGCCTATGTGCCGGGCGGCGCCCGGGAGTTCGACTATGACTTCTTCCAGAAGCTTTATGAACGGCCGCTGGAAATCGTGGATCTGCCTCTGGAGCAGTGCCCTGCCGCCAACGAGACGCCGAGACCTATTGGCGGGCATCTGAACGGCTGCCGGATCGGCTTTGACGCAGGCGGGTCCGATCGGAAGGTTTCCGCAGTTGTGGACGGCGAGTGCGTCTATTCCGAAGAGGTGGTCTGGCATCCCAAGAAGAACCCGGATCCGGCCTATCAGTATGCGGGCATCCTGGATTCCTTCCGCACGGCTGCTTCCAAAATGCCCCGGGTGGACGGTATCGGCGTTTCCTCGGCGGGTGTCTTTATCGGAAACGCGCCGATGATCTCCAGCATTTTCTACTGTGTTCCCAGAGAGCGCTGGGATGAGGTAAAGACCGTTTTTGACCGGGCGGCGGCGGAGATCGGCAATGTTCCCATCGTGGTCGCCAACGACGGCGACGTGTCCGCGCTGGCGGGCGCCATGGGCCTGGGCGTCGGCTCCATTATGGGCCTGGCCATGGGTACCAGCGAGGCGGTCGGCTATGTTGACAAGGATCAGAATGTGCTGGGGTGGATCAGCGAGCTGGCATTTGCCCCTGTGGATTTGAATGAGAACGCCATGGTCGATGAGTGGTCGACGGATGTGGGCGTAGGCTGCAAGTACTTCTCTCAGGACGCGGTCATTAAGCTGGCTCCCAGAGCCGGGATTGCCCTGGACCCGGAGCTGTCTCCTGCGGAAAAGCTGAAGGTCGTCCAGAAGCTCATGGAGCAGGATGACGCCAGAGCGCAGGCTGTTTTCCGGGACATCGGCGTGTACCTGGCATACACGGTTGTGCAGTATTCTCAGTTTTACGATATCCGTCACCTGATGCTGCTGGGACGCGTGATGTCCGGCAAGGGCGGCGACACGATCCTCGGCACCTGCAAGGCTGTCCTGGCTGATGAATATCCGGAGCTGGCGGCCCGGGTCGAGGTGATGCTCCCGGATGAAAAGACGCGCCGCGTCGGCCAGTCTGTGGCTGCGGCCAGCCTGCCGGAAGTGAAATAAGCTTTATCGGATGCGCCGGCTGCCCGGCAAGAGAGGAGAAAACAGTATGTTTTACAAAAATGCTCGGATATTTACACCGGATTTCACCTTTAAGGTGGGTGCATTTGAGGTGAAGGACGGCGTTTTCGGGGAGATTTTCCCTGCGCAGGTTCCCGGCGACGCGGTGGACCTGGACGGCGCCGTGGTCATTCCCGGCCTGATTGACGTTCATAACCATGGCAATTCCGGCGCGGATTTCTCCGACGGAGATTACGAGGGCCTCAAGACCATGGCGCGTTACTTGCTTAAAAGCGGCATCACCTCCTTTGCCCCTGCGTCTATGACGCTGCCGTACGACGTGCTGGAAAAGGCTTTTGCCACCGGAAAAATGCTCCGGGATCAGGCGCCGAAGGGCTGCGCCCGTCTGGTGGGAATTCATATGGAGGGACCCTATTTCTCCGAGAAGAAGAAGGGCGCGCAGAACGCCGCCTACCTGAAGGACCCGGATTTTGAGGGCTTCCGCAAGCTGTACGAGGATTGCGGGGGACTGGTGCGGATCGTGGATGTGGCTCCGGAGCTGCCCGGCGCAGAGGCTTTTGTCGAGCAGGCGAAGGCGCTGTGTACAGTGTCCGTGGCGCATACGGATTCGGACTATGATCACGCAAAGGCGGCGTTTGCGGCAGGGGCCAGCCATCTGACCCATCTGTACAATGCCATGCCTGCCATTCACCACCGTAAGCCCGGGGTTATTCCGGCAGCCGTGGAGAACGCCGGCGTGCAGGCGGAGTTGATTTGCGACGGCCTGCATTCCCACCCGGCCTGCGTCCGTCTGGCGTTTGCCATGTTCCCCCACCGGATTGTGCTGATTTCCGACGCACTGCGCTGCTGCGGTATGCCGGACGGCCAGTATGAGCTGGGCGGGCAGCAGGTATTCCTGAAGGGCGGTGTGGCCCGGCTTGCGGACGGCACCATTGCGGGGTCCGCCACTAATCTTTATGACTGCATGAGAAATGCAATTGCCTTCGGCATCCCGGAGGAGGAGGCGGTCCGCTCCGCAACCTGGAACCCGGCAAAGGCGGTAGGAGCCTTGGACCGGATCGGTTCCATCGAGACGGGAAAGATGGCCGATTTCCTGATTTGTACGCCGGATTATTCCAGCAAGCGTGTTTTCCTGAACGGACGCGAAGTGATCTGACGGACTGAATTTACAAAACTGGCCCCGGCGCTGCTGCCGGGGCCTTTTGGAGTCTTATACAAGAGGTTTTCATGTTAAAGAGATACGTTGGAGACAGAGCCTTTTACCGGCATGTCTTGGGGATTGCAATCCCGATTATCATTCAGAACGGAATCACCAATTTCGTCTCTATGCTGGATAATATCATGGTCGGCCAGATCGGAACCGTGGAAATGAACGGAGTGGCCATTGTCAACCAGCTTTTGTTCGTGTTCAACCTGTGTATTTTTGGCGCCGTGTCCGGCGCGGGCATCTTTACGGCGCAGTTTTTCGGCTCTCGGGATCACGAGGGTGTGCGCAGCACCTTCCGATTCAAGGTCCTGATCAGTCTGGCAATCGGTGTGATCGGCATGCTCCTGTTCAGCGGGGCGGGGGAACCCCTGATTCTTCTGTTTTTGCGCGGGGAGGGAGACCCGGCGGATGCCGCCATGGCGCTGATACGCGGGCGGGAATACCTGGGCGTCATGCTGATCGGCCTGCTGCCCTTTGCTCTGGCAAATGCTTACTCCAGCACTCTGCGAGAGACCGGACAGACGGTGGTGCCGATGATTGCCGGCGTTGCGGCGGTGGTTGTGAATCTGGGACTGAATTATGTGCTGATTTTCGGCCATTTCGGCGCGCCCGCCATGGGCGTGCGAGGCGCGGCGGCTGCGACGGTTGTTTCCCGCTACGCGGAGCTGGCAATCGTGGCCGGGTGGACACACCTGAATCCGCAGAAAAATCCCTTTATTTCACAGGCGTACCGCTCCATGCGGATTCCCGGGAAGCTGCTGAAGGGAATCCTGGTGAAGGGTATGCCCCTGATGATCAACGAATTCCTGTGGGCCAGCGGCATGGCCATCCTGAACCAGTGCTACAGCACCCGCAGCCTGGACGTTGTGGCGGCGCAGAATATATCCAGCACATTGTATAACCTGGCGAGCGTTGTGTTTCTTTCCATGGGAAATGCGGTGGGGATTGTCATCGGGCAGATGCTGGGCGCGGGAGAGACGGAGGAATCGGTCCGCGATTCGGACAGGAAGCTGATGGCCTTGTCCGTGGTGTCCTGCCTGCTGTTTGGCGGACTGATGGCAGCGGTTTCCGGATTGTTCCCGCAGATATACAACACAACCGCCGCGGTGCGCCATTTGGCAACTAAGATGATCTGTATTTGCGCGATCATGATGCCCTTTAACGCATATACCAATGCGGCATATTTCACCTTGCGCTCCGGCGGACAGACACTGGTCACATTTCTGTTTGACAGCTGCTTTGTCTGGGTCTGCTGTGTCCCGGTGGCATTTTGCCTGAGCCGGTTTACGACCCTTCCCATTGTCCCGCTCTATGCCATCTGCCAGGGACTGGATTTGCTGAAGTGCGCAATCGGCGCCATTATGATCCATCGCGGCGCATGGATTCAGAATCTGGCCCAGGCAACACAGAGCTGACGCAAAAACGTTTTTCTATGAAAATTGCCATGCAAACCGCGTATCCTGCGGCTGCATGGCAGTTTTTATACTTCCGGACACCAGTCCGGCATGGACGTAAATTGCAACATTTCCCCATGCCACGGGAAACGGATGCGGCAGCACCAGAGCATGGGAAGGTCGGTGCGATCCCGTGCGCCGTATTTGTGGTCGCCGACCAGGGGAAAGCCCCGGCTGGCAAACTGCACGCGGATTTGATGGGACCGGCCGGTATACAGACGGATATGAACCGCAGAGGTCGGGCCGGAGGACAGGCGGGTAAAGGAGAGCTTTGCCTGCCGGACACCCTTGCGCATCCGCCGCACGACAAAAACCTTGTTTTGCCGGGAATCCTTCCATAGAAGGTCCTCCCAGACTCCGCTTTCCGGCGGCGTGCCGTGGACCATGGCGCGGTATTCCTTGACCATGTCTCCCCGGGCGATGGCGGCAGATAGCTCCGCCGCGGCGCGCTGCGTGCGGGCAAACACCATAACGCCGCCCACGTTTGTATCGAGTCGATGGAGAGGGTAAATATCGCCGCCCACCGCCTGCTTCAGTTCGTCAGGCAGCCGGTGCTCGGAATCCAATCCGACGGGCTTCAGGCACACAAGAAATTGACTGTCCAGATGCAGCAGGGAAACAGACGGCATGGCACATCCTCCGGTAGAAATTGAATGGTGTTATTGTAGCATACCCGGATCGGGTTTTCAAAAAATTTTTTCACCGGGAGAAAGGTTGCGATTGCAACCGGGGAAATTCGTTGTATAATGGGAGAAAAAATAGACGGAGGTTTCAAATGACGACAAAGGACTATCAGCGCAAGAGGCCGCTGGCCATTTTCTTGAGCTATTTTGCAAACCATAAGAGGCTGTTCGCAGTGGATATTCTTTGCGCAGTGGTAATTGCCATGATCGATCTGACATTCCCGCTGGTGACGCGCAATGCCCTGTATAACATGCTGCCTAACAAAATGTACCATACCTTTTTTGTGGTAATGGCGGTGGTTCTGGGATTTTATGTGCTGCGTTCGGGGCTGAATTTTATCGTATGCTATTTCGGACACACCTTCGGCATCCGGGTGGAGGCGGACATTCGCCGGGACCTTTTCCGGCATATGCAGGAAATGAGCTATGATTTTTACGACCAGAATCGTACCGGCCAGCTCATGTCCCGGCTGACTTCCGATCTGTTTGAGCTGACGGAGCTGGCGCATCACGGGCCGGAGGATTTGCTGACGTCTCTGATGACGATTGTGGGCGCGCTGGTCATCATGTCCACGATCCAGTGGCGGCTGGCGCTGGTGGTCGCGTCGGTGATTCCGATTTTCCTGCTGGTGGTGGTATCCATGCGCAGGAATCTGTCCAGGGTTTCTGCTGCGGTCAAGCAAAAGACGGGACACATCAACACGGAGATTGAGTCCAGCCTTTCCGGTATTCGCACGGCCCGGGCCTTTGCTAACGAGCCGGTGGAGATTGCCCGCTTCAACGCGGCCAATGAGGTATATAAGACCTCCAAACGGGAATTCCACAAGGGCATGGGCCTGTTCAACAGCTCCATGGAATTTTTTCTGTGCAGCCTGAATGTGCTGGTCATCGCGTTCGGAGGCTTCTTTGTCATGAAGGGGCGGATGGACACCCGGGACCTGGTCACATTTACGCTGTATATTGCCAGCTTTGTAAGCCCAATGCGCAGACTGGCCAATTTTTCCGAGATGTTCGCCAACGGCTTTGCCGGACTCAATCGTTTCGTCGCCATTATGCGCACAGAGCCGACGGTGCAGGACAAGCCCGGCGCACGGGAGTTGGCCAATGTCAAGGGAGACATTGTAGTCGACCGGGTGAGCTTTGCCTATGACGGGGACCTGGCTGTGCTGCGGGACGTAAGCCTGCATGTTGCGCCGGGAGAGACGGTGGCGATTGTGGGCCCCTCCGGCGGCGGTAAAAGCACGCTGTGCCAGCTGATTCCCAGATTTTACGACGTGACCAGCGGCTCCATATCCATTGACGGACAGGACGTACGGGATGTGACCCAGCGGTCCCTTCACCTGTCCATCGGAATTGTGCAGCAGGATGTGTTCCTGTTTGCGGATACGGTTTTTGAAAATATCCGATACGGAAAACCCGGAGCAAGCCGGGAGGAGGTCGTAGAGGCTGCAAAAAAGGCGGAGATCTACGACGACATTATGGCAATGCCCAATGGATTTGACACCTATGTAGGAGAGCGGGGCACGCTTCTGTCCGGCGGACAGAAGCAGCGGATTGCCATTGCCCGAATCTTCCTGAAGAACCCGCCGGTGCTGATTCTGGATGAGGCGACCTCCGCCCTGGATTCCGTCACGGAGGCAAAAATTCAGCGGGCCTTCGATGCTCTGGCCAAGGGACGGACGACCCTGATTATTGCCCACCGGCTCTCCACCATCCGCTCGGCCGGGAGAATTATCTCCATTGCCGACGGCGTGATTACCGAGTGCGGGACCCATCAGGAGCTGCTGGAAAAGGGCGGCGTGTACGCGGACCTGTATACTACACAAAATGGTAGAATTGAAGGGTAAATTCGTTAAAAATTTGTGAATATTTCACTGCTCAAAAACACTTGCTTTCGTGGTGTGGATATGCTATAATTTTTCGCAAGTTGAATCCACACGACGCGGACAAGTGTCCGCATACTCTGGTATATTGCGCGTGTGCGTGTAATATAAATATTCCAAAAGGAGAATGAGTATGAAAAGAGAGCAGTTGTTCAAGCGCATCCTTTCTCTTGTCCTGGTTCTCACCATGCTGACGGCCTACGCCCTTCCGGCGCATGCTGCCGGTACGGGCGGTATCCGGTTTGAGAAAGTTGACAACAGCGAAGTCTCCGCTTCTCTGCCGAATCAGTCGGTGGAGGAAGTGAAGCAGGACCCGGACTATGCCGATACGGATAGGGTTCGTGTCTCCATCGTCCTGGATGGGGATTCCACCATTGAGGCCGGATATCCTGTGGAGAACATCGCAGATAACGCACAGGCAATGCGGTATCGCGCAGGACTGGCCAGCGATCAGGATAAGGTGACCGCCTCCATCGAGAAGGCCACCGGCGAATCCCTCGATGTGGTCTGGAACATGACACTGGCGGCAAACATTATTTCCGCGAATGTGGAATATGGCCAGATCGAGCAGATCGAGAAGGTGCCCGGCGTCAAGAGTGTCCTGATCGAGACGCGCTATGAGCCGGACGTGACTGAGGTCAATACCGCAGCCAGTCCGGATATGGCGACCTCCGGCGCGCAGATCGGTTCTGCCGCAGCCTGGGCCTCCGGATACACCGGAGCCGGTTCCCGGATTGCGGTCATCGATACCGGTATCGACAGCGACCATCAGTCCTTCAATTCCGAGGCTTTCCAGTATTCTCTGGCGTATCAGGCAGGCCTGAAGGACATGAGCATTGAGGATTACCTCGATAGCCTGCATCTTCTGGACGCAAGCGAGACGGCTGAGTACGTGCGCAAGGGACTGCTCAATGCGGATATCGATCCCGAAAAGACCTACATAAACAGCAAGATTCCTTTTGCGTACAACTACGTGGATGAGAATTATGATATCACCCATGATAACGATCAGCAGGAGGAGCACGGCTCCCACGTAGAAGGCATCGCCGCAGCCAACGCATTCATCCCCAACGGGGACGGGACCTTCTCCCGGGCGCTGGACAGCGTGAAGGTGCAGGGCGTGGCCCCCGATGCACAGATCATCACCATGAAGGTTTTCGGCACCGGCGGCGGCGCTTATGATTCCGACTACATGGTCGCAATCGAGGACGCAATCGTTCTGGGCGCGGACTCCATCAACCTTTCCCTTGGCTCCGGCAACCCCGGTATGTCCCGCAACTCCAATGCTACCTACCAGGCAATTATGGATAGCCTGACCAAGGCGGGCGCGGTGGTTTGCATGTCTGCGGGCAACTCCGGAAGCTGGGTCGAAAATGCGAAGAACATCGGCTACCTGTACAGCACCGATGTGAGCATGCAGACCGACGGCTCTCCCGGATCCTTTACCAACTCCCTGGCAGTTGCATCCGTCAATAACGACGGCGCCACCGGTGCATACGTTTCCGTAGACGGCGACGTGTACATCTACAACCAGAGCAGCTATTCCAACCAGCCCATGGCGACCATCGCAGGCGAGCACGAGTATGTGTACATCGATGGCTTCGGCACGGCCGAGGAATGGGCGGCTGTGGGAGATGCCCTCACCGGTAAGATTGCAATTTGCTCCCGCGGCAGCATCTCTTTCTATCAGAAGGGCGACTTCGCCGTAGAGGCCGGTGCAATTGCAACCATCGTCTACAACAATACGACCGGCGTCATCAACATGGACCTGAGCGACTACGGTCATACCCAGCCCTTCGTCTCCATTACCCAGGATGCGGGCGCCGCAATCAAGGCGGCCTCTACCCCTGTGACCGATGACGACGGAAAGGTGCTGTACTATACCGGAAAGATGACCGTCTCCGACGGCGTGGGTTCCATGCAGTATAACAGCACCCACTACACCATGAGCGATTTCAGCTCCTGGGGTGTTCCCGGCAGCCTGGAGCTGAAGCCTGAGATTACGGCCCCCGGCGGCGGTATTTACTCCGTGTGGGGCAGCAACCCCGTGAATAACCCCGGCGCAACGGATCAGTATGAGTCCATGAGCGGCACGTCTATGGCATCTCCTCAGGTTGCCGGTATGGCGGCGCTGGTTGCTCAGTATATCCGCGAAAACGACTTGGCTGAAAAGACCGGTCTGACCAACCGTCAGCTCACCCAGAGCCTGCTCATGTCTACGGCTGTTCCCATCATCGATGCGGAGAGCGGCAGCTATTACCCC
>CAKTKB010000017.1 GCA_934569195.1 uncultured Oscillospiraceae bacterium | reverse complement strand
CGTGTGGATGGGCTTTTCTTTTGCAATTGAGGACCTGGCAGACTGGCGACCTCATCCGAGATGTAAATCGCGAGGTCAAAAGGCTTCCGCCGGACAAGTCCGGCGGAAACCGGGTGGCCAGTTCAAATCTGGCTAGCAGCTCCAAAAGAAAAGCTCATCCGTGTGGATGGGCTTTTCTTTTGCAATTGAGGACCTGGCAGACTGGCGACCTCATCCGAGATGTAAATCGCGAGGTCGAAAGGCTTCCGCCGGACAAGTCCTATGGGAAACGGTGAATATGACTTGCAATTTTACTGTAACGATACTAAAATAAAGGGGAAAAGGATTCCATATCCGAAACAGGAGGACATGCCATGAACTGGAGGAAAATTTTCCCCTGCCTGCTGCTGTGCGCTCTGATGTTCAGCGCCTGCGGCAATGGGGACGGGGAGACGGGACAGAGCGTCCCGCCGGAAACGACGCTTCAACCGGAGCAGACTGTGGGCGCGATCGTGACCGAGCCGGAAACCGAAGCACCCACACAGCCCGACACGCAGGGGACGCAGCCCATCGTCGCTAACGCGGCCGTAACGGACGGGGAGCTGGTGTACACGCTGGACTACGATCAGGGCATCCTTGCCGGCAGCGGTGAGAGCGGCTGGTTTGTCGCTTCTATGCTGGCCAAGGGCTATGGCACACCCTACTACGCGATCCATTCCCGCACGGGACAGATCCTTGAGGGGGAAGAGGGCGCGCCGGTGGTTCTCTGCGGAAGGGCGCTGATTCGCTTCGTCTGGAAGGACGCTGAGGGCCGGGAAACGGCGGCAGATACCGTCTATTTCATGGAGGGAGAACCCCAGACCTATACGCTCTATGCCCAGATTTATGACCTGGATGGTCAGATGCAGGAGGAGCGGGAGCTTTTAAGCTGGACGCAGACGGAAGAGGATCCCTATTTTACGCTGGTGCTTCCGGCCATGGAGGCGGTTGTGGAGGAATTTGGCGGCAGCAGCGTCGAGGGCCAGGAAACGGTGCTGCAGGTGGCCGCCGATGGCGAGGATGCCGTGATCTACGGCCTGGACGGCGGCGAACGGATTCGCCTGCCCGGTGTGGACGCATCCGAGGTGTTTGCTTACGCCAGCCAGGACGGAAGCTACGTTTCCGTTTATCGTCCCGATACCAATCAGACGGAATTTTACCGATTTTAACGGAAAAGCACATGAAAATACCGGGCGGTTCGGAAGTGAACTGCCCGGTATTTCTATGTCTCCGCCTGCAATAGAGCGCTGTTGTCTATCAAAATATCCAGTACGCCGCCCATACCCTCCAGGGAGGCGGTGTACCACCGGCGCAGGGCGTCGATGTTGCGCGCATCCAGCTCGACCGGAACATCGGCAAAAATATACCGGGTGTTGAAGGCCAGCGTAAGGGTGTCGGACTCCCAGATCAGCCCAACCATTTCGTCCCGGAAGCTTTCCTCCAGCGTCCGCAGAGCGCCGAGAAACAGAGGCGTCAGGAGGGACAGGGCCGATGCCAGGGAATCGGATTCCGTGATAAAGCGCCGGTTAAAGGTGGGGTCGGACGTGCGTATTTCGTCCGGCTCTTCCGGGTCGATGCGCCCACGGACGCTGACGCGCGCCGGGGTGCTGTGGGTGGTTTTGCACCGAATTACCACGCCGCGCAGCATTTCGGTGGTGCAGGTCGTCGTCCCCTCCTGCCCGCTGATATGCCGCTGATAGGTGTGCGTAAGGGTGACGTTGGCCGCAGAAAAGGGTACGCCCCGGCGTGTGCCCTGATAATCGCTGTGTATTTCACATTTTTCCCATACGCGGCCGGTGAGCCGGCTGCTGCGAAGAAAGCGCTCGTCGATGGCAAGCTCCGGCAGCTGCAATTCCGGGCCAAAGACCCGCTCCAGCTTCGTGCGGAAAAAATCCCCCAGGAGGAGGTGAATGCGTTCCTTTTTTCGCTTCTGCACCTGATGCCCCACCAGAATCCCGACTGCGGCCAGGGCGAAAAATGCGCTGGCCAGGAGAATCTGCCGGAAAAACAGTGCGGCGACCATGCAGCCGAGCACACCGATTATGGCCGCGGCGGTACAGACAGTTTCCAGAAACTGATACCGGCCAAACCCCTTGGACAGCATTTTGTCCGACGGCTCCGCCCCGCGGGAAACGGTCCCATTTTTGCTTTCCATTTTTATGCTGCCTCCGTTCTATGGAAATGTCCGGATGTGCACGGTCCGGATTATCCCTGGGCCGCTTCGCCTGCACCGGCCGGGAGATAGGATTCCTCCGCCTGAAATACAAAAGCGTCGGCGCCGGTGTCCCAGTACCAGACCATCAGGGCGGTTTCACCGTTTATGTCAAACAGCATGGCTACGTCCCCGTTGCTGTCCTCGTTCCGGTCGGCAAAGTCAATGCTCTGGAAGCTGGCCCAGGGATCGCCGGAAAGGGTGACGGGGTAGTCTACGGAATCGTACAGAACGTGATCCGGACTGTCGTAGTAAAACCCGGCACTGTCGTCATAAATGCAGACCAGTATATCGGTGTCCGTGCCGTCGCGGGTAATGGAGCCGCTGTCCCGGACGATACCGGTGGTGCGCCAGTCATTGCCTGCAACATCGTCGGCGAGCTCCTCCACGCCGCTGCAGGCGGCCAGACCGGCGCACAGAGCCAGGGCCAGCGCAAGGCTTCCGTATTTTTTCCGATTTCTCATGGGGAAAGACCTCCTTTGGATGCGGATGCTTTGAGACGGGGTTTCGTTTGCTGCCGCGAGCAGGAGACGGAGCGTATCCGTCCCCAGCCCGGACAGGATGGGGTGTTTTTTTATTATACAGGATGCGGTGCTCTATAACCACTAACCATTGGTTAGGAGTTTCCCGAGGGTGTGCCGTCCGCAGCACCCTGGGTCGTGGAATATGCTTGGCGGAAGAGGGCGGGAAATGACGAATGGTTGACAACCGCACATTAGTTCTGTATAATGTAATGTGTGAATGAAAAGAGGTGGAAGGTATGTCAGACAGAGAAAAGCTGGAGGCGCTGCTGCGGACGTCGGCGGACGGCACGCTTACTGCGGCGCAGGTGACCCAGGCCGGGCTGCATCGCGGCTTGCTCCGGGAGCTGGTGGACAGCGGCGAAATGCACCGCTTCGGCCGCGGCCTGTATGTGCAGAGCCAGGCGGGGGAGGATGATTTTTACCTTTTGCAGCGGAAATACGGGCGCGGTATTTACTCCCACGAGACGGCTCTGTTCCTGCTGGGCTACGGAGATTTGCCCCCCGGAAAATATACGATGACCTTCCCTAAGGGGTATAACGCCCCGTCCTTGAAGCAGGAGGGGCTGACCGTCAAGCGGGTCGTGCCGGAGAATTACGACTTCGGACTGATTCAGATTTCCTCTCCCCAGGGCAATCCGCTTCGGGTTTATGAGCTGGAGCGGACGCTGTGCGATCTGCTCCGGGGCAGCGGCGGCGATGTCCGGGCCGTGGAGGCCGCCATGCGGCGCTACGCGGCTTCCGAAAACAGAGATATGCACAAGCTGATGCAATATGCCCAGCGCCTGCGGGTAAAGACCAAGGTGCTGCGCTGTATAGAGCTGCTGCTGTAGGAAATCCCGGGGGGCTGCCGTTTGGCCGCGCCCGCTGCCCGGAAAAAGATATTTACCGCGGCTTTTTTGCCGCAGGACAGGAGAATCCGGTATGAACACACAGTATTTTGTTTACGCGATCGAGGTGGAGAAGGCTGGCTCCATTACCCAGGCCGCCAACAATCTGTTTATGAGCCAGCCTACCCTGAGCAAGGCAATCCGGGATTTGGAAACATCCCTGGGCTTTTCCGTTTTTAAGAGGACCTCAAAGGGCGTGATTCCCACCCAGAGAGGGTCGGAATTTTTGGTGTACGCCAAGAAAATCGCCGCCCAGCTGCAAAAGATGGACGCGGCGCTCCACGCGCAGGATCTGGCCCATCAGCTTTTCAGCCTGGCGATCCCACGGGTGGGGTATATCGCCCAGGCGGCGTCGACGTTTTTCAGCTCCTTTGACAACCAGCGGGATATGGAGGTGGATATTCTGGAAACCAGCTCCATGCGCGTAATTGATTCCGTTGCTTATGGGCATTATGTACTGGGGATCATCCGCTACCATGTGGAGGATGAAGACTATTTCCTGAAGAGCCTGTCGGAGGCGGGGCTGCAATATGAGCTGCTGTGGCGTTCCGGCTATGTGGCGCTGATGCGGGAGGACCATCCGCTGGCGCAGCAGGAGCAGCTGTCTGCGGCGGACCTGGGCGCGTATGTAGAGATTACCTTCGGAGATGCGGAGGTTCCCTATATCCGGGTCAGCGAGACGGAGACCGGCCCCGGTTCGCAGCGGAATACCAAGCGAATCCTGGTGTACGACCGGGCCATGCAGTTTGACCTCCTCCGGTCCAATCCCTTCGCTTACGCCTGGGTGTCGCCTCTGCCGGAGGAGATGCTGGCGCAGTTCCCCTTTGTCCAGAAAAAGTGCAGCCAGAACGGACAATTCAAGGATGTGCTGATCAGCCGTCAGGGCTACCGGTTCAGCAAGCTGGATCGGGAGTTTATTGACAGGCTCTGCCTGCAGCGCAACAGGATCGCGTTCAGCGGCTAGCCATTCCGGATAGGCATACTATTATTCCGAATTGGAATATTATTCCGGCATGATTTTGCGGGAATTTTGCCGCAGCAGCCTCAAAAACAGGGGGAGAGATACCTGTCTTTCTCCCGGCAACAGCAGGAGCGAATGGAGACCGGAATGGAACCGGCAGAGGAGGAAACAGACCTTCCCCCATGGGACGGGCCGTTCCTATGCAAATCCCGGGGAGAAATATGCAGGATTTCAATTGGAAATTTGGACGCCTATTTGGTAGAATTATATCGATAAAGTACCATTTAATATGGATACGATACCGTCCGGACCTGCCGGGGCCGGACGGGTACCCCTGGCGATTCCGGCATGGCATAAAGAAAGTAAAAAAGGTTTGGCATTTGAAAGGAGTATCGTTATGAGCAGAAAGGTTACCGTTATCGGAGCAGGCAATGTGGGTGCAACCATCGCCTATACCCTGTCTCTGGGAGACATTGCGTCCGAGCTTGTGCTGGTCGACATCAACAAGGAGAAGGTGGAGGGCGAGGTCATGGACATTGTCCAGGGCACCAGCTTCCGGGAGCCGATTTCCATCATCGCCGGCGACTATGCCGATGCGGCGAATTCGGATATCGTGGTCATTACCTCCGGCGTCGGCCGTAAGCCCGGACAGAGCCGGATCGACCTGGCCCAGACCAACGTGAACATTATGAAGGACATTGCGCCCAAGATCACGGCCGTGGCGCCGAATGCGCTGTATGTGATCGTCAGCAACCCTGTGGATATCATGACCTATGTGTTCACCAAGATTTCCGGCATTCCGGAGCGGCAGATCATCGGTTCCGGTACGATTCTGGATACGGCCCGGCTGCGCTACGACCTGTCCGATCACTTCAAGATCGCCCAGAAGAATATCCATGCCTATGTTTACGGCGAGCATGGCGATACGTCCTTTATTCCCTGGTCCCTGGCGGAGATTTCCGGCTGCCATCTCCGGGAGTACGAGGACCTGATGCTGCAGAGAAAGGAAATTGAGACCCGCCTGGATCCGGAGGAGACGCTTCGGTATGTGCAGAAGTCCGGCGGTGAGATCATTGCGAAGAAGGGCGCGACCTTCTATGCCGTTTCCGCCTCCGTCAATAAGATTCTGGGCGCTCTGGTAGCGGCCTGCGACAGTGTGACGACGGTTTCCACCATGATGCACGGCGAGTATGGCATTGAGGATGTGTGCATCAGCACCATGACGATCATCGGACCGAACGGAGCGAAGGGCAAGGTGCCTGTTGAGCTGACGGACGAGGAGACGGCAAAGCTTCGCGCCAGTGCAAATGCGTTGAAGGAAGTCATCGCCAGCCTCCACATTTAAGAGCGTGGATGCCATGAAATTTAGCTATTTTCCCGGCTGTACGCTGAAAAATAAGGCGCAGGCTCTGGACCGCTATGCCCGGAGCTGCGCCCAGGCGCTGGGATTTACGCTGGAGGAGCTGCCCGACTGGCAGTGCTGCGGCGGTGTGTATCCCCTGGGCGCGGACGAGATCGGAAGCAAGCTCCCGTCGGTGCGGGCGCTCCATGGGGCTAAGGAGCGGAAGCAGGACCTGGTTGCGGTCTGCTCGGCTTGCTACCATGTGCTCAAGCGGGTGAATGACGATATGGCAAGCGTGGAGGATATCCGGACCCGGGCCAACAACTATATGCAGCTGCCCGAGCCGTACGGGGGTGAGACGAAGGTCTGGCATTATCTGGAGATTCTGCGGGACGTGGTGGGCTTCGAGAATGTGAAGAAGCACGTCGTGCATCCCCTGACCGGGCGGCGGATCGGCGCTTACTACGGCTGCCTGCTTCTGCGCCCCAGCCGTGTGATGGCCTTTGACGACCCGGAGGATCCCTCCATTATGGAGGATTTTATCCGGGCGTTGGGCGCGGAGCCGGTCCTCTATCCCTACCGGAACGAATGCTGCGGCGGCTATGCCCGCCTCAGGGAGCCGGAAAGGGCGGAAGAGCTTTGCCGCAAGATTGCCTCCAGCGCTGCGGATTACCGGGCGGACTGCCTGATGACGGCCTGCCCGCTGTGCAAATATAATCTGGAAACGGGCGCTGCAATGCCCGTTTTCTATTTCACGGAGCTTCTGGCGGAGGCTCTGGGACTGAAGGAGGACGAGGCGTGCGTACCGCAGAAGAAATCCGTTTGATCAGCGGCGTTCAGCCGCTCAAGTGCATGAAGTGCGGCAAGTGTTCCGCATCCTGCCCGTCCTTTGATGAGATGGACATCAAGCCCCATCAGTTTGTTACTTACGTCATTGAGGATAACGTGGAGGCGCTGGCCCAGTCTCGGTCCGCCTGGAAATGCCTGAGCTGCTTTGCCTGCATCGAGCGCTGCCCCCGGGATGTTCAGCCCGGCAGGCTGATTGATGCCGCCCGGCAGATCTGCCTGCGGCGGCGCGGCCAGGAGGGACTGTCTCCGGATGAGATTCCCCCCCTGGTGGATGCAGATACCCCCCAGCAGCTGCTGATGAGTGCGTTCAGAAAGTATCGGAGGTAGCGGATGCGAAGAATCGGAGTATTTGTCTGCCACTGCGGCAGCAATATCGCAGCTACGGTAGATGTGAAAATGGTCGTGGAGGCGGCGGCGCGGGAGCCGATGGTCGTCCACGCGGAGGATTACCCCTATATGTGCTCTGAGGCAGGTCAGTCCCGCATTGCCGAAGCCATCCGGGAAAAGAAGCTGGACGGGCTGGTGGTCTGCTCCTGCTCGCCCCGGATGCATGAGGCGACCTTCCGGAAGTGCGCGGAAAAGAACGGACTGAACCCTTATCTCGTGGAGATTGCCAACATCCGGGAGCACTGCTCCTGGATTCACAAGGATAAGGAAGAGGCGACCCGGAAGGCCATCATCCTTATGCGCGCCGCCGTTGCCAAGGTGCATCTCAATACGCCCCTGCAGGCGGGGGAGAGCGCCGTGGTCAAGCGGGCGCTGGTTATCGGCGGCGGTATCGCCGGAATCCAGACGGCCCTGGACATTGCGGAGGCGGGATATCCCGTGGATATCGTGGAGAAGGAGCCGTCTATCGGCGGCAGAATGTCCCAGCTGGATAAAACCTTCCCCACCCTGGACTGCTCCGCCTGTATTCTGACGCCGAAAATGGTGGATGCGGCGGCACATGAGAAGATTACCCTGTATACCTACAGCGAGGTGGAGAAGGTTTCCGGCTTTGTGGGGAATTTCACGGTGGACATCCGGAAGAAGGCCCGCTACGTGGACCTGAACAAGTGTACCGGCTGCGGCGTCTGCCAGGAGAAATGCCCCTCCCGAAAGACTCCCAACGAATTTAACCGGGGCCTGAATACCCGCAGCGCGATCTATACGCCCTTTGCCCAGGCGATTCCCAATGTGCCGGTCATCGACCCCAATGCCTGCATCAAGCTCAAGACGGGAAAGTGCGGCGTGTGCCAGAAGGTTTGCCAGGCGGGCGCCATTGATTACACCCAGAGCGATGAGATTCTCACCCGGCAGTACGGCGCGATCGTGGTGGCTACGGGCTTTGACATCATCCCGCTGGATGCCTATGGAGAGTATGCCTACCGGCAGAGCAAGGATGTCATTACCTCCCTGGAGCTGGAGCGGATCATGAACGCCGCCGGGCCGACCAAGGGACACCTGGAGCGGCTCTCCGACGGCAGAGCGCCGAAGGAGATCGTCTTTATCCAGTGCGTGGGGAGCCGCTGCGCCGATCATCGGGGCAAGTCCTACTGCTCAAAGATCTGCTGTATGTATACCGCAAAGCACGCCATGCTGATCCGGGACAAATATCCGGATACCCATGTGACGGTGTTTTACATCGATGTCCGGACCCCCGGAAAGAATTTCGACGAATTCTACCGCCGGGCGGTGGAGGATTACGGCGTGCAGTACATAAAGGGCCAGGTGGGCAAGGTCGCGCCCCAGCCCGACGGGAGCCTGCTTGTCCACGGTGTGGACCTGCTGGAGAATAAGCAGATCGTGAAGAAGGCGGATATGGTCGTCCTGGCCGCCGCCATTGAGCCGAATTCGGGCGTGCGCAAAATTGCATCGATGCTGACGGCGTCCATCGATACCAACAATTTCCTTACCGAGGCTCATCCCAAGCTTCGCCCGGTGGAATCGCCCACGGCCGGTGTGTTCCTGTCCGGCGTGTGCCAGGGGCCGAAGGATATTCCCGAGACCGTGGCCCAGGCGGGAGCCGCTGCGGTGAAGGTGATCGGCCTGCTTGCCAAGGACAAGCTCAAAACGAACCCCTGTACCGCTAAGGCCGACGAGCTGCGGTGCAACGGCTGCTCCCAGTGCGCCAACGTGTGTCCTTATGGCGCCATTTCTTATGAGACGAAGCTGGTCAATGACCATGGCATCCGGGAGGAGCGGCGCATTGCGTCGGTGAATTCCGCCCTGTGCCAGGGCTGCGGCGCCTGTACGGTGACCTGCCCCAGCGGTGCTATGGACCTTCAGGGCTTCAGCAACAGACAGATTCTTGCGGAGGTGGATGCCATATGCCGGTAAACGAAGCCTGGAGACCCACCATTGTGGCCTTCTGCTGCAACTGGTGCAGCTATGCCGGAGCGGACCTGGCCGGTTCCAGCCGGCTGGCCTATCCCGCAGACGTGAAAATCATCAAGGTTCCCTGCTCCTGCCGGGTAAACCCCATGTTCATTCTCCGTGCCTTTGAAAGAGGAGCGGACGGGGTCATTCTCTGCGGCTGCCACCCCGGTGACTGCCACTACACGACGGGCAACTATTATGCCCGGCGGCGGATGACGCTGCTGTTTTCCATGCTGGACTATCTGGGCGTGGAGAGCGGCCGCACCCGTGTGGAGTGGGTATCCGCAGCAGAGGGCGTAAAGTTCTCGGAGACGATGAATACCTTCGTGGAGAAAGTACGCACGCTGGGTCCCAGCGTGAGATTGGGGGACCTGAGATGCAGGAATTAATGGAACGGGCGGCGGCCCTGCTCTCTTCCGGAGAGGTGACCCGGGTTCTGGGCTGGCGCAGAGGAGAGACGGAGATGGACCCGGAGCCGGCCTTCTTTGAGGACCCCCGGGACCTGAAGAATTTTGTTTATAATGGCTTCTGCGGGGCGAATCTCAGCAAATATATGATCGAAGCCGGGAAGAAGGAGGGAAAGACCCTGGTCTTTCTCAAGCCCTGCGACAGCTACAGCTATCAGCAGCTCCTCCGGGAGCACCGGGTGGAGCGGGAGCGCGCCTACCTGGTGGGCGTCGGCTGCATGGGCAAGCTTTCCCCCAATAAGCTCCCCTTTGACGGAATTCTTTCCGTCCGGGGCTGCGAATACCCGGCCCCCGCAGAGCAGCTCACGGTGCAGACGCTCTACGGCACGCAGACTATCCCTTACCGGGAGGCCATGCTGGAGCGCTGCCACGTCTGCAAGGGTAAGACCCATGTGATTTACGACGAGCTGCTGGGAGAATCCCGGGATACCGTAGACGCGGACCGCTTTGCCGGTGTGGCGAAGGTGGAGGCCATGTCTCCGGAGGATAAGTTTGCCTTTTTCCAGCAGGAGCTGAGCAAGTGCATCCGCTGCAACGCCTGCCGGAATGTATGCCCGGCCTGCTCCTGCCGCAAGTGTGTCTTTGACAGCAATGCCTTTGACTCGGCCCAGAAGGCGAATACCACTTCCTTTGAGGAGAAGATGTTCCATATCATCCGGGCCTTCCATGTGGCGGGCCGCTGCACGGATTGCGGCGAGTGCAGCCGGGTTTGCCCCCAGGGCATCCCTCTGCACCTGTTTAACCGAAAGTTTATCAAGGATATCAACGTCCTGTACGGCGACTATCAGGCGGGCAGCGACCTGGAGACCCCCGCGCCCCTGACCAGCTACCGCACAGAGGATGCCGAACCGGGCGTAGGCAGGGGGTGAGGGCATGTATCGGATTGAAAAAAAGAAATGGCAGGACCTGTACCGGGCGATTGGAGAGAGCTGCGACCTGTTTGCGCCCATAAGCGCTGCGGGTAAGACCAATTTCGCCCTCTGGCACGAGGGTGCTTCGGTGGACCTGGATACCCTCAAAACGGTCAAGTCGCCCAAGGACCTGTTTTTCCCTCAGAGCGAGGTTCTTTATACCTGCGGCCGCAGGGAGGGGCAGATCGTCGTGGAGCCGCAGGCGCTCCGGGACCGTCCCTTCGTAGCCTTCGGTATGCGGGCCTGCGATGTGCGGGCGCTGAACGTGCTGGACCGGGTGTTCCTGGCCGAGCCGGTGGATACCTATTATGCTGCCCGGCGGCAGCAGGGGACCATCGTCAGCCTGGCCTGCAATCGACCCGCGGCTTCTTGCTTCTGCACGGCCTTCGGAATTGACTGCGCTGCCCCGGAGGGGGACGTTGCAGCCTGGCAGACGGAGGATTTTCTCTATTGGCAGCCCCGGACGGAGAAGGGCGAGGCGCTGACCCACCGGGTCCAGGCGCTGCTGGGGCCGGGGGACGATGGGGCTGTAGCCCGGTGCCAGGCGGATATTGAAAGCATTCGCCGGCGGCTGCCCCTGAAAGACCTGGACCTGTCCGGGTGGGGGGCAGAGGCGGCACAGAAGCGGTTTGATTCTCCTCTGTGGGAGCAGCTGTACCGGCCGTGTCTGGCCTGTGGGACCTGCACCTTTGTGTGTCCCACCTGCCAGTGCTACGATATAAAGGATTTTGACACGGGCCATGGCGTGCAGCGCTATCGCTGCTGGGACAGCTGTATGTATTCCGACTTTACCATGATGGCCCACGGAAACAACCGCAACAGCCAGATGCAGCGCTTTCGTCAGCGTTTTATGCACAAGCTGGCCTATTTCCCGGCCAATAACGACGGAATGTTCTCCTGCGTCGGCTGCGGACGGTGTGTGGACAAATGCCCCAGCCATCTGAACATTGTGAAGGTCGTCAAAGCCTTCGGAAAGGAGGGAGAATGATGCACGCGTGTACCTGTTTTCCCGGCTTTTCCCATGATACGCTGATTCCCCAGGTGGGCGTCATTACGGACATCCGGACCGAAACACCGGACGTCAAGACCTTCCGGGTCAACGCCCCCGGCGGCGGCAAGCTTTTTGACCATATGCCCGGCCAGTGCGCCATGGTCTGTGTTCCCGGGGTAGGGGAGGCCATGTTCTCCATTACCTCCTCTCCTACGAACCTGTCCTATCAGGAGTTTTCCATCAAGCGCTGCGGCGAGCTGACCGACTGCCTGCACAGTCTCCAGGTGGGAGACGAAATTCTGGTGCGCGGCCCTTATGGAAATCATTTCCCGGTGGAGACGGAGCTGAAGGGAAAGAATCTCCTGTTTGTGGCGGGCGGTATCGGCCTGGCCCCTCTGCGTTCGGTCATCAATTATGTGCTGGACAACCGGGAGGCTTACGGCTCGGTGGACATCCTGTATGGCTCCCGTTCCGCGGACGACCTGGTTCAGCGCAAAGAGATCGAGCAGGTCTGGAGCCATGCCCCCGGGGTAAACGTCTACCTGACCATCGACCGGCCGCAGGACGGCTGGGAGGGCCATGTGGGCTTTGTCCCGTCCTACCTCAAGGAGGTTGGCTTTGATACCAACAAGGTAGCCCTTCTCTGCGGTCCCCCCATTATGATTAAGTTCTGTCTGCAGGCGCTGGAGGAGATGGGCTTTTCCAAGGAGCAGGTTTATACCACCCTGGAGCTGCGCATGAAGTGCGGCGTGGGCAAGTGCGGACGCTGCAACATTGGCACCAAGTATGTGTGCAAGGATGGCCCGGTGTTCCGCTTTGACCAGGTGGATGCCATGCCAAACGAATATTAAGGAGGACAAACCCGTGAATTCTATGGTAAATGTCTACTTTTTCGGAAAGAAATATACGGTTCCCGGGGACCTCACCATTATGACGGCTATGGAGTACGCAGGCTATACCCTGACCCGGGGCTGCGGCTGCCGTCACGGCTTCTGCGGCGCCTGCGCCACGATCTACCGCATTAAGGGAAAAAATGAGCTGAAAACCTGCCTGGCCTGCCAGACGCAGGTGCAGGAGGGAATGTATGTGGCCTCCATTCCCTTTTTCCCCACGGACAAGCGCACCTATGTGCTGGATGACCTGAAGGTAGATCAGCGTGTCATGATGGAGCTGTACCCCGAGATCTATGCCTGCATCGGCTGCAACGCCTGCACCAAGGCCTGCACCCAGGGGTTGAATGTGATGCAGTACATTGCCTACGCCCAGCGGGGCGAGTTTGAAAAATGTGCGCAGGAGAGCTTCGACTGCGTGGGCTGCGGCTGCTGTTCCGTGCGCTGCCCGGCCGGTATCAGTCATCCCATGGTGGGCCTGCTGGCCCGGCGCCTTACGGGTAAATACATCGCGCCCAAGTCCGAGCATCTGGAAAAGCGGGTGGCGGAGATCCGTCACGGCGACTATGATGCGCTCATCGAGCAGATCATGGCCAAGCCGCTTACGCAGATGGAGGAGCTGTACAACCATCGGGAAATTGAAAAGTAAGGAGGGAAGCGCATGTTTACAGAATCCATGCTGGAATCCATAAAAAAAGTAGAGGCGACCCGCGGGGAAAGACTGGGCATGGAGCCGCGGCGTATGAGCGCACAGGAGAAGGACGAGCTGCTCCGGGCCTATCACCCCGACTATCGCCCGGATGGCTTTCTGGAGATTCAGGTCGGACCCAATAAGGGGCAGAAGGCCCCGGTGGAGCTGACGCGGCTGCTTCACTCCAACAGCCGCCTGCTCCATGCATCCGTCGATCTGAGTAAGATCGACTATGATGTGGATGTGCTGATCATCGGCGGAGGCGGAGCGGGAGCATCTGCTGCCATTGAGGCCCATGCGGCCGGCGCCAATGTGATGATCGTTACAAAGCTGCGGATCGGCGACGCCAATACCATGATGGCGGAGGGCGGCATTCAGGCGGCGGATAAGGAAAACGATTCTCCGGTGCAGCATTACCTGGATGCCTTTGGCGGCGGCCATTTTGCCGCCCGGCCGGAGCTGCTGCGGCGGTTGGTCATGGAGGCCCCGGATGCGATCCGCTGGCTGAACGATCTGGGCGTTATGTTCGACAAGGACAAGGACGGCCGTATGATCACCACCCATGGCGGCGGAACGTCCCGCAAGCGTATGCACGCCTGTAAGGACTATTCCGGCGCGGAGATCATGCGGACCCTGCGGGACGAGGTGCTGAACCGGAAGATCCCTGTGGTGGAGTTTACCTCCGCAGTGGAGCTTCTGAAGGACGAGAAGGGACAGACAGCCGGAGCCGTGCTGCTGAATATGGAGACCGGAGATTATCTGGTTGCCCGGGCAAAGACCGTCGTCATTGCTACCGGCGGCGCGGGGCGACTGCACTACCAGCATTTCCCCACCTCCAATCATTATGGCGCCACGGCGGACGGCCTGATTTTGGGCTACCGGGCGGGCGCGCCCCTTCTGTATCAGGATACCATCCAGTATCACCCCACCGGCGTGGCGTATCCCAGCCAGATTTTCGGCGCGCTGGTGACGGAGAAGGTCCGTTCCCTGGGAGCAATGCTGGTCAATAAGGACGGCGTAGCCTTTATGCACCCCCTGGAGACGCGGGATGTTTCCGCAGCTTCTATCATTCGGGAGTGCTCGACCCGGGGGGAGGGCGTCCAGACGCCTCTGGGAACCGGTGTTTGGCTGGATACCCCTATGATCGAGCTGCTGCACGGGGAAGGAACCATTGAAAAGCGCATCCCGGCTATGCTGCGGATGTATCTGAACTACGGGATCGATATGCGCAAGCAGCCGATCCTGGTGTATCCCACGCTGCACTACCAGAATGGCGGACTGGAGATCGGCGGCGACGGCTTTACCAAGACGATTCCCAATCTGCTGGTGGCCGGCGAGGCCGTCGGCGGAATCCATGGCCGGAACCGTCTGATGGGCAACAGCCTGCTGGATATCATCGTCTTTGGCCGGAATGCCGGTAAGGCGGCTGCGGCCAAGGCCGGGACCGTTTCCCTGGGCACGCCGGGCCTGGAGCACATTTATCAATACGCGGAAATGCTGAAGGAGGCCGGATGCACCGAGGAGGGCGTGTCTCCGCTGCTGCTGCCTCAGTATGCCCGTCACGAGCGGTAAAGGAGGCATTATGAGAGAGCTATCCGTCAGCCGGATTACCGACGCGGTAGAGCGTCTGTGTATCGAGGCCAATACCCGCCTGCCGGAGGATGTGCAGTGCGCGATCGAAGCATCCCGGGCACAGGAGGACTGGGGAATTGCCCAGGGTGTGTTGGATCAGATTATAGAAAATTATACCATTGCCCGGAAGGAATCGGTTCCCATTTGCCAGGATACGGGCATGGCCTGCGTGTTTCTGGAGATCGGCCAGGATGTCCACCTGGTGGACGGCGATCTCCGGGAGGCCGTGGACGAGGGCGTCCGCAGAGGGTACGAGAGGGGCTATCTGCGCAAAAGCGTGGTGGCGGACCCGATCCGCCGGGGAAACACCGGCGACAACACCCCGGCTATGCTCTATACGGAGATCGTCCCCGGGGAGCAGGTCAAAATCACCGTGGGGCCTAAGGGCTTTGGCAGCGAGAATATGAGCGCGATCCGTATGTTCAAGCCCTCTGCCGGGCTGCAGGGCATCAAGGATTTTATCCTGGAGACGGTGGAGGCGGCGGGGCCGAACCCCTGCCCGCCGATGGTGATCGGCGTGGGAATCGGCGGCACCTTTGATAAGGCGGCGCTGCTGGCAAAGAAGGCCATCATGCGGCCTCTGGATGTGCCCAATCCGGATCCCTTCTATGCGGATCTGGAAAAGGAAATGCTGGAAAAGGTCAATGCATTGGGGATTGGCCCCCAGGGCTTCGGCGGCAGAACGACGGCCATCGGCCTGAACATTGAAACCCTGCCTACCCACATTGCGGGGATGCCCTGCGCGATCAACATCAATTGCCATGTGACCCGGCATAAGACGGAGGTGCTGTGATATGGAGAGACGGATTACGCTGCCTTTGACGGAGGAGCTGGCCCGTAGCCTCCATGCCGGGGATACGGTTTATCTCACGGGGACCATTTACACCTCCCGGGACGCGGGGCATAAGCGGATGTGCGAGGCACTGGCCCGGGGCGAAAAGCTGCCCTTTGATCCCATGAACGCCACCATTTATTACGTCGGCCCCACCCCGGCCAAACCGGGACAGATCATCGGCTCTGCCGGACCGACTACCTCCGGGCGGATGGATGCCTATGCGCCCACGATGATGTCGGTGGGTGCGCGGGGCATGATCGGAAAGGGCGCCCGTCTGCCGGAGGTGGTGGAAGCCATGAAGCAGTACGGGGGCGTGTATTTCGGCGCGATCGGCGGCGCCGGGGCGCTGCTGGCGAAATGCGTAAAGAAGTGCGAGCTGATCGCCTATGAGGACCTGGGCGCGGAGGCTCTGCGAAAGCTCTATGTGGAGGATATGCCCCTGGTGGTGATTGTGGATTCCCAGGGGAATAACCTGTATACCACCGGCCGGGAGGCTTATTTGCACGAGCGGGCCGAAAAGCAGCCCGGATAGAGCAGCGTATAGGGGGCTGTCTTAAAAAGCGGATTGTTTGGGGATGACCTCCTTATAAGTTAGAAAAGCCGTGAAAATCCGAAATTTCTCTCGGGTTTTCACGGCTTTTGTTGGCCTGTCTTTCGGGACATTCCATTTGCCTGTCACGATGCACGAGCAAATCCTGCAAAAATGCACACAAAAAAGAGTTCACCCCATGCCGTTACAAAATAAAGCTTTGTCCCAAGTCGCTCCAGTTCCTCCGCGCTGAGAAATGCTTTTCTTTTGCTCCAACGCGAAATGCGGATTCCGGCATCTAACACAAACCATAGAATGATTGCCAGCTCCAAAATCCACACCGGCAACGTCAGTCCGAAAACTTTTCCGGAAATCAGTGCCAGTCCAATGCTGCCCTCTATGCCGAAAAAAAGGAGGCAGATGGATTGCAGCTGCATACGAAGGATTTTCTTCATAATTCCACCCCTTTACCACTTTATTGACCACAAAGTTTGCGTTTGCGTTTGCCTAAAGTGTGCGTCTACCCCTACGCCGACTCCTGGAATGTTATGTTTTCAAAAATGCGCATACGTTCTCATCAACCTCAACCCAATTACCGTTAGGGCCCCAAAAATCTGCTTGCAAAGTTGCGATATATCCCATCGAATCGCTTTCTGCGAAGCTTGTGTGCCGCGTCTATCCAGCGAAATACTCTAACGGTATATTTCCAACCATGTACATTCACTACACTTGGGCACAATTCATCGAATCCACGCCTGTATACAAAAATTGTTTTAGAAAGAAAGACCTTCTACACAAAAATTATCGCTAAACGGGATCGCAGCCTGTTGCGCCAGGGCGATTAACCAGCACAATGTGGTTGCCACTTAAATGCGAAATTTCATACCCATTCTGCAATACATACCGCCAATCGCGGTTGCCCGGGTTATCCGGGACAACAACTTGTAGCAGAGCGTTCACGCATGCGTGAAATAAAATGCACACACATAGTATGCAGGCGAGGACAAGGATGATTATCTTCAAAAACTTCGGCATATACATTTAATCACTCCCATTTCGTACTGATTGTAAATGTTGCTTCCCATTTGTACGGGACAACAACATTAGAATATTGCAGGGCAAGTCCCAAATTATTCATGACGGATCCGAAGGAGTTATCCGTTCTCCATGCGTCAAAATCGTATGTATCCGTCACCGTGACATTGGCCACATAACGGGTCTGTTCCTTTTTCCAGAACAGGAAAACGGATGTCCTGGTTTCCTTTCTGATTTCCATGGTGTAGCCGGCGGCCCCGACAGATAAAGATAAGTCATAGTCATATCTGTTGCAGCCGTCGTATGTGCTAAAGCTTCCGGAATAACTTTCGACTTCTGCCCCGCTTTGGCGGAAGTCTGCAAGGTTGTCCTCAAATTCGGACCATATTGCGGTAGATTTGCAAAGCGTCTGGGATACATTTGCACGTCCCCCGTAATACTGTGCCTCGCCTCCTCCCATTATCGTCCGCATTGATAAACCGGCAAGTTTGGGGGTCATAATAGCGGCTTTGGAGGTAGTAGAAGCCGGTTTCGGTGTCATAGTAGTAACTGCGATACCGGAAAGGATTCTCCTCGGCCATTTCGCCGGTGGCGGAGCGGATATTGCCGTAAGGGCCGTACTCGTAGGAGGCGACCAGGGCGTTGTCGGCCACCCGGTAGACCTTCAGGACGTCGCCTTGCAGATTCTTGACGAAATAATACCGCTCCCACT
>CAKTKB010000016.1 GCA_934569195.1 uncultured Oscillospiraceae bacterium | reverse complement strand
CCCCCTGCTCCAGCAGGGCGCCGGTCTTGCAAACGTTGGGGATGCCATTACGGCTGACAGCTACATCCTCATGGGCGAGGACGCAACCAAGTCCTACGCCGACGGTAAGGTAAAGGCTGAGCTGGGTGACGATCCTACCCGCAGCGGCGCGTACGATTTCACCTTCTCCATCCACAACCTGACCGATCAGGATCAGACCTATAACCTGTACGCAGACTTCTTTACCCAGGATGCGTTCCTGTACTATGCCAACGGCAACCAGAGCATGGATCAGCTGGCCTACTATATGGATACGCTGACGACTGCGCTGGAGGCATCCACGGTCTTTACGATTGACGGTGTGGAGCTGGCAAGCTCCGACGCGCTCAAGGGCCGCGACGTCAACGGCGACGGCGCCGTGAACTCCCTGGACGGCCAGGCCATCCTGGACTACGCAGCCGGTACGATCACCGAGCTGGCGGATGCCAAGGCGGCGGATATGGACGGCGACGGCGACGTGGATTCCTATGATGCTTATCTGTTCTTCTCCAGCCTGAAGCAGGTCGCAACGGTTCCTGCCGGAAGCTCTGTGGAAGTGAAGGTTTCCGTGAAGCTGAGCGCAGAGGCCAAGGCCGATCTGGATGCAGTTTTCACCAACGGAACATACATCGAGGGCTATGTGTACGCAGAAGGCGTCTCCACCTCTGAGGGCGTTGCCGGAACGACCCACTCCATCCCGGTGCTGGGCTTCTACGGCAAGTGGTCCGATGCTTCCATGTTCGACGTGGGCAGCTATCTGGAGTACAGCAGCGGGGAAGAGTACCGGCTGCCCTATCTGGGAAATACCCAGAGCAATGCATGGCTGATTACCTACGCAAACGACGCGTCTAAGTCCTACGCATTTGGCGGCAACCCCTTGGTCCCTGACGACACCTACATGCCTGAGCGGAATGCGATCAACAGCCAGAATG
Source organism: uncultured Oscillospiraceae bacterium (assembly GCA_934569195.1). Lineage (GTDB taxonomy): Bacteria > Bacillota > Clostridia > Oscillospirales > Oscillospiraceae > Faecousia. The sequence goes on along the minus strand of CAKTKB010000016.1, from coordinate 16,977 downwards.
GCGACCAGATCAGCAAGGTTCAGTTTGCGGTTATCCGGAACGCAGCCGATTCCCGCTTTACCGCAACCAATGCCACCAAGAATGTGGTCATGAAAGAGGGACACCCCGGCGCGGTATCCTCCGCTTACTATTATACGAACGGCAGCACCTGGCGTCAGACCGGTTACTCTCTGAACACGGCCTTCTCTCCCAAGGGCGCTGCGGAAGGCGATCAGATCGACCTGAAGCTGACGCTGGCTCCTGAGTACTATCAGGATGCAGAGGGCAATGTGGATTGGGACGCTCTGGGCGACGGTGCTACCTACGGCATTTCCATGACCGTGGACAACACGGCCCCTGAGCTGAAGGACCTGTCCATGAGCCTGACCGGCAACACCCTGACGGCAGTTGCCTCCGATAACCAGTACATTGCCGCCGTGGTCCTGTATAACGGCAGCGGTACGAAGGCCCTGACCTACTGCGGCGCTGCACAGGATGCAGAGGCCGGCGATACCTTCGCTTACCGGATGTCTCTGGACGGCATCAACGGCAGCAAGTTCCTGCTGCAGGTCTTTGACTACGCCATGAACGTTACGACCTATAAGATCGATATGCAGATTGGCGAGCCTGTGGATTACACCGGCAAGATCTTCGGCTTTACCACCGGCACCTCCTATCAGGGAACCGGCAATCGCTGGGTCGAGGTCACGCCCGAGAATCTGTATTTCTACTATGTTCTCGGCGGCAGCCAGTTCGATGGCATCGAGGATTTCTGTGCGACCGATCTGGAGGTCCTGGCGGCTGAATATGTGGACGGCTACGTGTTCATGGCTGCCGACGACGGCAACCTGTACGCAGCGCCGCAGGATGAGCTCTCCTCTTATAAGAAGGTTGGTTCCTGCGATGGTCGGGAAATTGTAGGCATGGCGTTTAATTATGCCGACGGCAAGCTGTACACCCTCAGCAGAGGCAACGGTGATGCCAGCGCCTATGCGATGACCATTTCCAGCGTGGATACCGTCAGCGGCGCATTCCAGGACCTGTACGATGTAGTCGTGGTGAACGCCTACGAAGAAACCAACAAGACGCGCACGCGCTTGTCCGGCCTGGCCATCGACGACGACGGCAACTTCTATTCCGTAAACTACGGCAACAGTTCCAATTCCTTCCTGTATACCTGGAAGAATTCCGACGCGCAGGATGGCAAGATCGCGGACCTGCACCCCATCAACGATACTCAGTCCGGTGCAACCGGATTCTACGGCAACTATTCCACGCTGGCGTGGGATCACGATCAGGATGTGCTGTACATGGCGGCAATTTCCTCCCTGTCCGGCTCCTCCAACAACATTCTGGTGACGCTGGATACGACCACCGGCAAGGGCACCAAGGTCACCGATTACGACGGCGGTCACGGTGCAGCCTGCGCAGCTCAGCTGCGGATGGCGCTGAGCGGCCTGTATATCGTTCCTTCCGCCAACAAGAACATCGGCAGCACGACGTCGCCCACCAAGATTGTGCTGAATCGTACAGAGGCCTCCATGCTGAAGGGCGCTACGATCAGCCTGAGCGCAGAGGTTTACCCCTGGGTTCTGGACGACACCAGCGTGACGTGGAAGTCCTCCGATGACACGGTCGCCACGGTGGATGCATACGGCAATGTCAGCTCCGTAGGAGTCGGCACCGCTGTCATCACCGCAACGACCAACGCTACACCGGCCATCAGCGCGGACTGCACGATTACGGTCAGCAAGCTGGACGATGTCAAGCTGAACGGCCTGATCTACGGCCCGGACAGCGAAACCTATTGGTCCACCTTCCACACGGACACCCTGCCTGAGTGGACGGCCGACAGCGATAAGAGCGGCGCATACATCGCCGGTGCGCTGATGGATAGCATGCTCTACGTACACGATGGCTCTGCCCTGTATGGCGTGGATGCGGATACCTTTGAGATCACCAGCTTCGGCAGCATTGCATCGAGCTGGACCTGGTCTGATGCAGCGCCTGCACCTGCCACGGCCGATGGGCTGTTTGGCCGAATCGCGGGCCTGTGCAACAGCGGTACGTACTTTGAATTGGTGAATCCGGCAGAAGGGTCCCTGAGCTATTTCAGCCTGGCATCCTACTTCAGCAGCGATCCTATGGCGGTCCTGGCCTATGCCGGTACGGATACCTATCTGGGTTACCCCGCTGAGTTCTTCTACATGATGACGGAGAGCGGCGTACTCTACAATATAGTTGTTTACACCGCCAGCAACGGCAACTCTTACAGCATCGCCCGCCAGAAGCTCGGTGAGACCGGCCTGAACCTGTCCGGCGTTTCCTCCGTGACCGGCGGCCAGTACGCCTCCATGCTGTATGACGCACAGACCGGGTATCTGCTGATTGCCCGCTACCTGGACGGCGATACTGCCGACCTGTGGGCGGTCAGTCCCGAAGGCCTGATCCCGGCGCTGGTCAGCGACTTCGGCGATGCAACCTGGCCCGTCGTTTCCCTGTACCAGTATGATCGGGCTACGGACCTGACGGTTCGTCTGACAGCGGGTTCCACGGACCTGTATCAGGGCGATACGACCCAGCTGACTGCCCGTGTTCTCAATGGCACGACAAACCAGATCACCTGGAGCAGCAGCAACGAGCAGGTGGCGACCGTTGACCAGAATGGTCTGGTTACCGCAGTGAGCGAGGGCAGCGCAACGATCACGGCTACCACTGTGGACACAAATCAGGATGGCCAGACGGCTTCCGCATCCATCGACGTGAATGTGAAGGGCCTGATGTCCGTTTCCACGAAGGTCAATGCTCAGATTACGACGGCCGATGGTCCGCAGTGGGTGAGCATTGATACAGCCGAGATGAAGGCGACGGTCAATGCCAACGCCAAGACTGCGCTTACGGGCGCAGGCGCCAACAGCGGCAAGATCTACGGCACCAACAGCGATTTTACCAACAAGTGCAATATGTACGTGGTTGACCCCGCGAACGGCTATGCCGAGACGAAGGGCAGCGCATGCTCCACGAGCTACGCCATTCTGGATATGACGCAGACCCCTGCCATGTCCTTTGAGACGACCAATGCAGCCGGTGAAACGCTGCAGCTGCAGGCCTTTGGCGAACCGCTCTACATTGCAAATTGCCAGGCGCTGGTGTTCCTGGAGGATCCGGTGGAAGGCACGCTGAGCGGCTGGAACCTGAACAATTACTTTACCGATCTGGCTGCGCTCGCCTTCGTCGGCTCCACGACGGACGACGACGGCAACCCCGTTGAGCTGTTCCTTGCACTGGGTGCGGACGGCACGCTGTATATCTTCCAGCTGACTGCCGAATACGACGAAGCCGAAAACCTGGTTGACTACGGCCTGAGACGGGGCACCTACGGCAATATTGGCTTCAAGTTTAACGATTATCAGGCATTGTCCATGACCTATGACGGTACGGGCCTGATCATTGCGGACGCTTCCGCAGACAGCGCAGAGCTGTACTATGTGGACATCAGCGGCGATGAGATGGTCAGCGGCAAGATCGGTACTCTGAAGGGTGCGACCGCCATTGCCGGCCTGTATACGGACGATGCAATCAGCGGCTCCAACACGCTGCAAAGCATTGCGGCGACCATGCAGGATGTAGAGGATGCGGCTTCCGTGGCCAGTGCTGCGGATGTGGTAACGGTTGAGACGGAGCAGAGTGACGATGTCACCGGTTCCGCTGCCATCCCCATGGATATGAGCCTGACCGGCGAGAAGGCAGCTACCGGCAGCCTGAACGCCACCGTTTCTACCGGCAATCAGACCATCCGGCCCATGTCTCTGTCTGAAACCAGCAGCGACGAAAAGACGGTAACGGTCAACGTTACGGCGAAGGATGCTGCCGGTATGGACGCGGCTTCCACGAACGGCGTGGCGACGGTTTCCTACGATTCCGCGGCACTTACGCTGCAGGATGTTCAGATCAGCGGCGACTATACCTCCATCAACAAGGCGGACGGTTCCGTGACCTTTGGCTATGTTTCCCTCAGCGGCATCGCCGCCGGTGAGACGATTGCAAAGCTCGTGTTTACCGTCAACGATACGGATACCGAGAAGGTACACGTTACCTACAGCCAGGTCAACGACGGTGCTTCCGGCTATCAGGAGGATGTAGCGATTGTCTACGGCCACACCGATACGGAGATTCGCGGCGCGGTTGCAGCAACCTGCACCACCGACGGCTACACCGGCGATACCTACTGCAAGACCTGCGGCAAGCTCCTGGAGAGCGGCAAGGTGATTCCCGCCACCGGCCATGACTGGACCGAGTGGACCGTGGTCGATGCAAGCTGCACCGAGGACGGCTCCAGAACCCGCTCCTGCAAGAGCTGCGACGAGAAGGAGACGGAAATCATCCCCGCTTCCGGTCACAGCTTTACCAAGACCACCGTTGCCCCCACCTGCACGGCGGATGGCTACGATCAGTACGAATGCTCCGTATGCGGCTACAGCTACCGGGATAACTTCGTTGCGGCTGCCGGACACAAGTACGAGGAGAAGGTTGTTCCCGCAACCTGCACCACCGATGGCTACACGGCCCATGTCTGCTCCGTCTGTGCGGATGCTTACACGGATCATGTCGTAAAGGCGACGGGCCACAAGTGGGGCGAGTGGACGGTTGTGAATGCGGACGATTGCTTCCATGACGGCCTGAAGAGCCGCACCTGCGCAGCCTGCGAGACTGTGGAGACAGCTGTGATTCCTGCCGGAACGACGGCCTGTCCCTCTGCCAAGTTTGCAGATGTGGACTCCGGAAGCTATGCCCATGAGGCAATTGACTTCGTCCTGCGCGGCAGCTACATGGTAGGCACCTCCGACACGACCTTTGCGCCCAATGCGAACCTGACCCGCGGTCAGCTGGTGAGCATCCTGTACCGTATGGCAGGTTCTCCCGAGACCGATGCCAAGGCAAGCTTCTCCGATATTCCCGCCAATGCCTACTATGCTAAGGCGGTGGCGTGGGCAAGCGCCAACGGTATCGTAAGCGGACATACCGACGGTACCTTCGGCGCCAATGAGACGCTGAGCCGCCAGGATATGGTGACATTCCTGTACCGGTTTGCCAAGTTCCAGGGCAAGGATGTCTCCGCAAGCAGCGACCTGAGCAAGTTCGCTGACAAGGACCAGATTTCCGGCTATGCTGTGGAGGCTATGCAGTGGGCAGTTGCCAGCGGCATGATCTACGGTGTAAGCGATACGGAGCTGGCTCCCAAGCAGGCTGCAAACCGTGCGCAGGGCGCAGTTGAAGTGTTCCGCTTCTTCACCATTCTGAAGTAATCCCTCCTTTCCTTTAAGAGCTTTGCAATGACCCATTCCCTTGCCGTTGGGCAGCGCTGACAGACCGCTGCCCTCGGCGGGGGATTCGGGAGGGTTGCAAAAAGCGCCGTGTCCGGGCATCTTGTCCGGACATGGCGCTTTCTTATGCAAAAATTCTGCCGCATCCGGGTTTTGAACCGAATGCGGCAGAGAGTGTGTATTACATTTTTTCCGGAGCGCTGAAGCCCAGCAGGGAAATGCAGGTTTCCAGAATGCGCTTTGCCAGGCCGATGAGCGCCACATAGCCGCTTTTCAGCGTGGCATCCTCCTCACCCAGAATTCTGGTCTCGTGGTAGAATTTATTGACGCAGCCGGAAAGCTCATAAATATAGGCACAGATCAGATTCGGAGAGGACGTTTTAAGAGCTGCCTCAAGGGTGGGGGAGAGCTTGGTGATGGCGAGCATCAAGTCCTTGGCGTAGGCGTTGGCAGGGGCCTGGATGGGAAGGTGGCTCCACTGGCCGTATTTGGACAGAATGGATTTGATGCGCACAATGGTGTAAAGAATGTACGGGCCTGTGTTGCCCTCAAACGCGGCGAAACGTTCCAGATCAAAATTGTAGTCCTTTGTGGGCTGGTTGGACAGGTCGCCATATTTGAGCGCGGCCAGCGCGATCTTGTGGGTAGTGTCCTCCACTTCGCTTGCATCCACGATCTGGTTCTCCACCACCTTGCCCCGTACAAAGTCCGTCATGTCTCCGATAAGCGTCTCCAGACGCAGTACGCCGCCGTCCCGGGTCTTGAAGGGCTTCCCGTCCGCGCCGTTCATGGTGCCGTGACCAATGTGCTCCAGCACGGTGTCCGGCGTGACGATTCCGCTCTTGCGGGCCGCGCGGAAAACCTGCTCAAAATGCAAATTCTGCCGCTTGTCCGTGACATAGAGAATCTTGTCCGGGTGCCAATCCTGCATCCGCTGCACCAGCGTAGCCAGGTCGGTGGTGGCATAGATGGCCGCACCGTCGGATTTGACCAGAATGCAGGGGGGAACCTCCTTGGTATCGCCGGGCTCGGCAACGGGAATCACCCAGGCACCCTCGCTTTCTACAGCCAGTCCCCGCTTTTTCAGGTCTGCGATCATATCCGGAATGTAGGGGTCGGCGTCGCTTTCGCCCAGCCACTTTTCAAAATGGACATCCAGGGAGTCGTAAATCCGGTGGAGATCCGCCAGAGAAATCCGCATAATGTGCTGCCAGATCGCGCGGTAGCCCCGGCGGCCCTGCTGCAGCTCAAAGGTGGCTGCGTGGGCGCGCTGGGCGAATTCCGGGTCGACCTTTTTCTTTGCGGAGGCGCAGGGGTAGATTTCCTCCAGCTCACTCAGGGTGAAGGGGGCTTCCGCAGGATAGTCACCGGTGTAGTCCGGATCAAAATAGGGCAGGTCCGGCTGACGAAGCTGAAGCTCCGCAATGATCAGGCCCATTTGCAGACCCCAGTCTCCCAGATGGACATCCCCAATTGCCTGATAGCCCATGAAGCTGTGCAGGCGCTTGAGGGATTCACCGATGATGGCCGGGCGAAGATGCCCGATGTGCAGGGGCTTTGCCACATTGGCGCCGCCGTAATCCACCACGACGGTTTTTCCCTCGCCGGGCTTGGATACGCCAAAGTCGGGAGCGGTGCGCATCTGCTCCAGGTAATCCTGCAGGAATTTACCGGAGAGCTTCAGGTTGATAAAGCCCGGCATGACAGCCTCTACCAGATCAAAATCTGCGGTATCCAGCTTTTCCGCCACGGCCTTGGCGATCTGGATGGGAGCGCACTTGTACTGCTTGGCTGCGGACAGTGCGCCGTTGCACTGGTATTCGCACAGGTCCGGCCGGCTGGAGACGGCTACTCTTCCGAAGCTTGCGTCGTAGCCGGCAGCGGCAAAGGCACTGTGCATTTTTTCAGAAATCAGGTCCAGTATCTTTTCCATTATTTGTTTCCTTTCTGCTGCTCGACCCAGTTGAGGTAATCGTCGTAGGTGCCATAGCGATCCACAATGGTTCCGTCCGGCTGGAATGCGATCACGCGGTTACAGACGGAGGAGAGCATCTCGTGGTCGTGGCTGGCCAGAAGAACGACGCCGGGGAAGGATTCCAGACCCTTGTTTACGGCCTGGATGGACTCCATGTCCAGATGGTTTGTGGGCTGATCCAGCAGGATTACATTCGCGCCGCTGAGCATCATCTTGGAGAGCATACACCGCACCTTTTCACCGCCGGAGAGGACCTCTACGCTCTTGAACACATCCTCGCCGGAGAAGAGCATCCGGCCCAGGAAGCCCCGCAGATATACGTCGTCTTTCTTTGCGGAATATTGCCGCAGCCAGTCTACCAGCTCGGTCTTAACGCCGTCGAAATAGGGAGAGTTGTCCTTCGGCAAATAGCTTCTGGAGGTGGAAACACCCCATTTGATGCTTCCCTCGTCCGGCTCAAGCTCTCCGCAAAGAACCTGGAACAGAGCGGTCTGCGCCAGCTCGTTTTCGCCTACAAAAGCGATCTTATCCGTACGGTTTACCGAGAAATAGACCTTGTCAAGCAGCTTGACGCCGTCCACGGTTACGGAAATGTCCTTCACCGTCAGAACGTCCTTTCCCAGCTCCCGCTCCGGCTGGAAGCCGACAAAGGGATAGCGGCGGGTGGAGCAGGGCATTTCCTCTACCGTCAGCTTGTCCAGAAGCTTCCGGCGGGCGGTAGCCTGCTTGGCCTTGGCCTTGTTTGCAGAGAAGCGCTGGATAAAAAGCTGAAGCTCCTCGATCTTTTCCTGGTTGCGCTTGTTCTTGTTGCGCAGCATGGCCTGCACCATCTGACTGGATTCATACCAGAAATCATAGTTGCCCACATACATCTTGATCTTGCCGTAATCGATGTCCACGGTGTGGGTGCAGACGGTGTTCAGGAAATGGCGGTCATGGGAGACGGCAATCACCATTCCCGGGAAGTCCAGGAGGAAATCCTCCAGCCAGTTGATGGATTCGATATCCAGGTTGTTGGTCGGCTCGTCGAGCATGACGATATCGGGATTGCCGAACAGCGCCTGGGCAAGCAGAACCTTCACCTTCAGACGGGGATCGGTGTCACCCATCAGATCGGCGTGATTTTCCGTGGGGACGCCCAGACCCTGCAGGATCCGGGAGGCATCGGACTCGGCCTCCCAGCCGCCCAATTCGGCAAATTCTGCCTCCAGCTCGGCGGCGCGGATGCCGTCCTCGTCGGTAAAGTCCGGCTTTTCATAGATGGCGTCCTTTTCCTTCATGATGTCGTACAGGTGACGGTTGCCCATGATGACCGTGTCCATGACGGTGTAATCGTCGTAGGCGTTCTGGTTCTGCTTCAGGACAGAGACACGGGCCTTGGGATCAACGCTGACGGAGCCGCTGGTAGAGTCCAGCTCACCGGTGAGAATGCGCAGGAATGTGGATTTTCCCGCGCCGTTTGCGCCGATAATGCCGTAGCAATTGCCGGGGAGAAATTGCAGATCCACATGCTGGAACAGCCACTGGCCGCCGAACTGCATCCCTAAATTGTTTACTGTAATCATGGAAAGCTCCTTTGCGGTTTATTCAGAAAAAATTACGCCCGAGAACCGCGAGCGCATATCAATACATGCTAATCTTACCATAGAATTATGAATAATTAAAGAACTTTTTTTCCGGGACTTGCTTTTTTTCAAAATCGCGCTATAATAATTTAGCACTCAAAAAGGACGAGTGCTAAAACTTGGAGGATGTGAAAAGTCATGGAAAAGAAACAGTTTCGAGCAGAGTCTCAGCGTCTGCTGGACCTGATGATTCATTCTATTTATACGCACCAGGAGATTTTTCTCCGGGAAATCATTTCCAACGCGTCGGATGCGCTGGATAAGCTGGCCTATACGGCGCTGACGGACGACAAGGTTGGTGTGTCCCGTTCCGATCTGGCCATTACCCTGGTCCGGGATCCGGAGAACCGAACCCTTACGGTTTCGGATAACGGCATCGGCATGAGCCGGGAGGAGATGGAGGATAACCTGGGTACGATCTGCAAGTCCGGCTCTCTCGGCTTTAAGCAGGCTATGGAAAAGCAGGAGGACATTGACATCATCGGCCAGTTCGGCGTGGGCTTCTATTCTGCGTTCATGGTCGCCTCCTCTGTTACGGTGGTATCCCGGAAGTATGGACAGGAGCAGGCGTGGAAGTGGACCTCTGACGGGGCGGACGGGTATACCATCGAGCCGGCAGAGCGGGACTGCGCCGGTACCGATGTCATCATGACGCTCAAGGAGGATTCGGAGGACGAAAAGTACAGCCGCTTCCTGGAGGAGTATGAGCTGCGCAGCCTGGTTCGGAAGTATTCGGACTACATTCGCTATCCCATCCGCATGGAGGTCACGAAGTCCCGGCCCGTGGAGCAGTCCGAGGAGGAGGCTAAGGAGGGCAAGGAGCCGGAGTATGAGGAGTATACCGAGACGGATACCCTCAATTCCATGATTCCCATCTGGCAGCGCGCCGCTAAGGACGTGACGCAGGAGGAGTACGACGCGTTCTATCGGGAGAAATTCTTTGATTACAACAAGCCTCTGCGGACGATCACGATGAATGCAGAGGGCAGCGTTTCCTTCCGCGCTTTGCTCTATATCCCCGGAAAGGCTCCGTTTGATTTCTATACCAAGGACTATAAGCGCGGCCTGCAGCTGTATTCCTCCGGCGTTTTGATTATGGAGAACTGCGAGGAGCTGCTGCCGGAGCATTTCCGTTTTGTCCGGGGCGTTGTGGATTCTCAGGACCTGTCTTTGAACATCAGTCGTGAGATGCTCCAGCACAACCGTCAGCTGACGATTATCGCCCGCAACATCGAAAAGAAGATCAAGGCGGAGCTTACGGAAATGCTGACGCAGGAACGGGAGAAGTATGAAACTTTCTACGCCGTATTCGGCCGCCAGCTGAAGTTTGGCGCTGTGGCGGACTACGGCGCACACAAGGATGCCTGTCAGGATCTGTTGCTGTTCTGGTCGGCCAAGGAGTCGAAGCTTGTTACCCTGAAGGAATATACGCAGGCTATGGCGGAGGGACAGGAGAAGATCTATTTCGCACCCGGTGAAAACCGGGACCGTCTGGCTAAGCTGCCCCAGGTGCAGATGCTGCTGGGCCGCGGATACGATGTGCTGCTGTTTACGGAGGATGTGGATGAATTCGTCCCGCAGACGCTGATGCGCTATGAGGAAAAATCCTTCTGCAATGTGACCTCCGAGGATTTGGGCCTCCAGACGGAGGAGGAGAAGAAGGACCTGGACGCCAAGGCGGAGGACCTGAAGGACGTGCTGAGCTTTGTGAAGGAAACTCTGGGCGATCAGGTCAAGGACGTGCGGCTTTCCGCCAACCTGGCGGACCATCCTGCCTGCATGACGCCGGATGCCGGAATGAGCTTTGAAATGGAGAAATATATGAAGCGGGCCAATCCGGAGTACGCCTACAGTGTGGGCCGTATTTTGGAGCTGAATCCGGAGCACCCGGCGGTCAAGGCTATGGAGCAGGCGGTTACGGAGGACCCGGAGAAGGCCAGAGATTATGCCCGCCTGCTGTGCGGTCAGGCGCTGCTGCTTGCGGAGCTTCCTCTGGAGGATCCGGCGGCTTACACGGCGCTGGTCTGCAAGCTGATGAAGTAATAAAAGGCAGAGGCTTTCATGACTTGCGGCAGCGGGGGCGGAAAGGCGCACCGCTGACGGCTGAGGCTTGAGAACATTCCCAAAACGTATACGCTCCGCTTGCAGGCTGCAGGATTTGTGCGGCCGGCAGGCGGAGCCTTTTTGTGTATGGAAAAGAATGTCCGGCCACGGAAGTGTCCCTTCTTGACAATTCTCCCTTAGGTTGATACAATGCACTTGGTTAGCATATGCTAATTAAAAAGAGAGACAGACGGCCCGGGAGAGCGGGCACATGGAGGGCCATGTATGCAATACAAAATTGAGAAAAATACGGTTCAGGAGACGCTGGTCATTCCCCTGTATGGGCGGAAGGTTTGCTCAGAGCGATTTCCCAATCTATACCGGGATGAGACGGCTATCCGGCTGATGAATGAAATTTCCTATGATTTTTCGGCCCTGGCTGCCGGAGCCAACAGCCCTATGCAGCAGTTTGGCTTCCTGGAGGTCGCCATGCGCCAGAACGACCTAGCCTGGGAGGTGCGGGACTATTTGAAGGATCATCCCCAGGCTGCGGTGGTGAATCTGGGCTGCGGGCTGGACAATACAGGCCGGAGCTGCGACAACGGTTCCTGTAAAATTTACAACCTGGACCTGCCGGACGTGATCGCCGTGCGCAACGCGCTGCTCCCGGCAGGGGACAGGGAAGAAAACATTGCTTGTGACATCAACGATACGGCCTGGTTTGATAAAATTGACGCCTCCGGCGGCGCGGTATTTTTTGCCGCCGGTGTGTTTTATTACTTCCTTACGGAGCAGGTAAAACGTCTGGTGCAGGCCATGGCCGGGGCCTTTCCGGGAGCCAGGCTGGTCTTTGACGCGGCCTGCAAGAAGGCGGTCAAGCTGATGCTCAGGACGTGGATACGCACCGCAGAGATTCAGAATGTGGGGGCGTATTTTGCCGTTTCCGATGGGGTAAAGGAGCTGTCGGCCTGGGATGACCGGCTCCGCGTCTCCAGCCGGGGATATATGCTCGGATATTCGGATTTGCGGGATCCGTCTGTTCCGGCCTTTTTCCGGTTCCTGGCGCGGGTTGGAGACCGGTTCATGAAGATGCAAATCATCCGCCTTTCGTTCACGTAAGGCGGGGAGCGGCGGAGAAAGAGGCACAAGATACATATGGAAACTTTTTACGGCATTTTGATTCCGTTCCTGGGGACGACCCTGGGCGCTGCATGCGTGTTTTTTATGAAGGACGTCCTGCGCGACACGGTGCAGCGGGCCTTGACGGGGTTTGCCGCCGGTGTGATGGTGGCGGCCTCCGTATGGAGTCTGCTTATCCCGGCCATTGAGCAGTCGGAGCGAATGGGGCGGTTTGCGTTTGTACCGGCGGCTGTGGGCTTCTGGCTGGGGATTCTGTTTTTGCTGGTGCTCGATCACTTGATTCCCCACCTCCATCCCCAAAGCGGGCAGGCCGAGGGACCGAAGAGCCGATTGCAGCGCACGACGATGATGGTTCTGGCGGTTACGCTGCACAACATCCCGGAGGGCATGGCTGTGGGCGTGGTATATGCCGGATACCTGTCCGGCAGTACAGGCATTACAGCGGCAGGGGCATTGGCGCTGTCCGTGGGAATTGCCATCCAGAATTTTCCGGAGGGGGCTATTATTTCCATGCCGCTGCGGGCGGAAGGGGTCGGAAAGACCAGGGCCTTCGGCGGCGGCGTGCTGTCCGGCGTGGTGGAGCCGATCAGTGCGGTCCTGACCATTCTGGCGGCCCGCTACATCATTCCGGGACTGCCATACCTTCTCAGCTTTGCGGCAGGCGCCATGCTCTATGTGGTGGTTGAGGAGTTGATTCCCGAAATGTCACAAGGAGAGCATTCCAATATCGGAACCGTTTTTTTCGCGGTGGGCTTCAGCGTGATGATGGTTCTGGATGTGGCGCTGGGATGAGCGCAGTATAAGAAGGAAAATCTGACCCCCAATGCCGGTGACATGGCATTGGGGGTATTCTTGAAAATTGAGGGAGGCTTTGCGCCGGAGGCATGTCAGACGGATTTGCTTTCCCGCCCCTGGCAGGTGAAGAGCAGCACCTGACGGCTGCGGGCTTCCTGCTGCAAAATGGTCATGGCGGAAGCGAGACGGGCATCGTCAAAGCGAATCAGCGCATCGTCCAGGATCAGCGGCGCATCAGGGGCCAGAGCCTCGCAGACAGCCAGACGCAGGGCCAGATAGAGCTGGTCGGCCGTTCCGTCGCTGCGCCACAAAATAGAATGCAGGGTTCCTTCTTCCTGCGCGGCTGCGCTGAGAGAAAGGTCCTCTCCCAAGCGTATCTGCTGATATCGGCCGCCGGTCAGCTCCCGGAACAGAGCCTGCGCGCGGGAAGAAATGCGGGGGGAAAACCGGCGCTGCAATTCCGTGGTGGCCTGCGTGAGAGCCTGCTGGGCAATTTCCGTGGCGTCATAGATTTGCTCCAGATGGGCAATGCGGCCCTTCAGCGTCTCAATTTGCTTGCTCAGGGAAGCCGGGTCTCCGAGGGCTTCCATTTTTCCCTGGCATTGGCCCAGCAAAAGCTGATACTGCTGACGCTGAGCGGTACATTCCTGAAGCATGCGCTGGGTTTCCTCCTCGCTGAGCGTCAGGGTGTCGGCAAGCTGCGGGGCGGGGACGGCGCGGACGACGGCGGAAAGCTGCGCGACCTGGTTTTCCAGGCGAATGCGGTTCTGACGGGTTTCCCGGCAGGACTGCCAGGCTTGCAGGACCTGCTGCCACTGCCCAAGGTAGGCGGAAAGCGCCTGCCCACCGGTTATTTTTTCGGCCTCTGCATCCAGCGCGGCAGTCCGCTGCTCCAGGTCCTTTTCAACGGCAGCCTGCTGAGTGCAGGTGCGCTGATAGTCGGCCGAGCGGCGCATATAATCCTGAGCGACGGCAGGCCAGTCCTGGGAGGGGACGGAGCCGTAATCCTGCACAAGAGCGGACAGCTCCTTACGGCAGACGGCAACCCTCCGATTGTGAACCAGCTGAAGCACCAACGCTACGATGCCCATTCCGGCACCGCCGATGAGAGCCTGCATGGCGCCGGGCAGCTTCGCTGCCGCCATACCGGCTCCGGCCAGCAAAAGGATCAGGGTCAGCGCCCAGGGAAGCAGAAGCTTTTGACGAATCCGGCGGGACAGCCAGAGACTGCGCGCACGGTCGGCCTCCGCTTTTTCGGGTGCCTTCTCGGGGGGAATATTCAGAAACGGCGCGGGAGTGTCCGGCTTTTGGGGCATGGGCGGAAGGGAACGGCTCTGGGAGCTGAGGGCCTGCTGCTGGGCGTACAGTTTGCTCAGCAGCGCAACCTGCTTCTCGGCATCCTCTTCGGATGGAATGTCCCGGCAGGAGAATTCCAGGGCCTCCTCCTGCTGGCGGGCATGGTGCAGCTCGGATTCCGCCTGCTGAATGCGCGCGGTATCCGCCTGGAAGCGAGCGTAGGAGAGGGCAGCCTGATGATTTGCCAATGCGTCGCTGCGGTCACTCAGCTCCTGAAGCCGGATTTGAATCCTTTTCTGCTCCGCGTTCAGGGCCAGCAGCTTGCCCATCGTCTCTTCCAGGCGGCGCAGCTCCTCCTCGGCCTGGGGCAGCAGACCGCGCTGTCTGCTGCGGCACTGGTTCTTCAGGTCCCGCAGCTTCTTGCTGAGCTGCTCGGCCGTGCCGCTGTCGTCGCCGGTGGTTACCAGGGCGTTGAGCCGGTGACGCAGATTTTCATCCTGCGTGACCGGCAGGTCGGCCTGACGGATGAAGCAGCTTCGCACAAATACGCTTCGCTCGATGCCCAGAAGCATTTGGCCGCAGTTGCTGCCGTCCAGCTCGGGAACATCCATCCCTGTCTGCGTTTCAAAGGCGCGGAAGCGGCCCAGCGGGGTTCGGCCGACCGTGCGCCGCTCAATGGTGATGTCCCGGCCGTTCCAGTTCAGCTCTATGCGTCCCTCCATGGGATGACCGGACCAGGGGGCATATTTTTCCTTATCCGCCAGAGCGGTTTTGGTGGATTTTGCCCGGGTTTCCAGACCGTAGAGCATGGCAGTGAGAAACGCGCACCAGGTGCTCTTCCCCCATTCGTTAGGGGCCTGCAGTATGTTCAGACCGGGCCGCAGGGAAAGCGTCTGGTGTTCCAGCTTGCCGAAGGTCGCCGTCATGGCGTAAAGGATCATGACAAATCAACCTCCTGACCGTCGAGAATTTGCCGGGAAATCTTTGCGGCAAGGGTAATTTTCTGCTGCATGGCGATATCCTGCCCCGCAAGGGAGTCCTGCAGGATGCGGAAGAGCATACCCTCCAGACTGTCCTCTCCGGTGCGGCTCCAGGGGTCTACAGGCGGAACGGTCTTGTCCAGGATCTGCAGATTTTGCAGCGCCGGAAAGTGAGAAAGCAGCTGGGGTATTTGGAAGGGCGCCGATTCGCCCACCAGGGTAACACGGTAAAAATTCTGGCTTTGGGTCGGCGGAAGGACGGTAGCCAAGGCGGCAGCCGGATCGTTCCCGGCGGATAGGGTGTAGTCGAAGAAACGGGGGGTATCCAGCGGGACGAAACGGGTCTGCGCCGTATCCTCCAGTGTAACGACCAAGGCGCCCTTCACGCCTGTTTCGTCGAAGCCCCGGCCCATGGGACAGCCGGGCCAGGCACACAGCGTGCGGCCTGCCCGATATGCGCCGCTCTTGTGAATGTGGCCCAGGGCCAGATAGTCCAGCTGGGATTCCTTTACCTGAGCGGCCGTGACGGGGCAATAGGGAGAATCTATCTGGGTCGGATCCCCGTGCAGGACGGCGATGGCGTAACGCTCCGGGCAGCTGGCCTGAAAGCCGCTGAGCAGTCCGGGGCAGTCCATGGAGGAAAAGCCCGCGCCGTAGACACGGCAGTCCAGCTCCGGGATGCTGACGGAGTCTATGCTGCTGCGCTTAAAAATGTGTACGTTTTTTGGCCAAAGCTCCCGCTGCCAGGGAGAATCCCCAGAGCAAAAGTCATGATTTCCCGGGGAAATAAATACGGGAACCCGGATTTCCTCCAATGCGCCGCGTAAGGCGTCCAGCGTGCGGAGGGTGTATGGGCCGTCGAAGATGTCGCCGGACAGCAGGAGCATGGAGCATGCCTCCTGCCTGCAAAGCTCTGCCAATCTGCCCGGGATTTGCAATTGCGCACGCTTGAGCTGCTCCGCCTGTTCGGAGGGTTGGGAGGCAAAGGGACTGTCCAGATGCAGGTCAGCGCTGTGCAGGAATTTCATCTCGAATATCCACCCTTTCTGCTTTGCGGCAAAGACCGGTGCCGGTGTCAATGGTAAACAATACGCCCTCCAGCTTCGTCGGCCCCTCGGCCCACTGATAGCGGCCGGGAATGTCTCCCCGGAATTTGGCGATAGAAAGCTCCGGGCGAATGCCCAGTACGGAATTCTGCGGGCCGGTCATGCCCAGATCCGTTACAAATCCGGTGCCCTTCGGCAGAAGACCGGCGTCTGCGGTGGGAACATGGGTGTGGGTGCCCCACACGGCGCTGACCCGGCCGTCGAGCATGTAGCCCATGGCAAGCTTTTCCGAGGTGGCCTCAGCGTGTATTTCCACCAGAATCAGGCGGGTGCGGATTTTTGGGAGAATTTTTTCCACCAGCAAAAAAGGATTGTCCGGACCGTAGTCCATCCCACAGCGGCCGATCAGGTTGATAACGGCCACGTCTGCATAAGCGGTTTCAAAAATACCCCACCCTCGCCCGGGTGTCTGGGGGGCAAAGTTCGCAGGACGGAGGACCCGGCTGCAATCGTCCAGCCAGGGGAGAATTTCCTGTTTTCGGAACGCATGGTTTCCCAGCGTAACGACATCCGCACCGGCATCGAGAATATCGCGCCCCTGCTGGGGCGTCATGCCCACAACGCTAGCGTTTTCTCCGTTCACGACGACAAAGTTTGCCCCGGTTTCGCGGATCAGACGCCGCAGAGAACGGGCAATCCGGTCCATTCCGGGCTTGCCGACCACGTCTCCCACCGTAAGAACCTTAAAATCCATAGGCGAACCACTCCTTCCCG
>CAKTKB010000015.1 GCA_934569195.1 uncultured Oscillospiraceae bacterium | reverse complement strand
GGTCAGCGCTTCGCAGCTCAAGCAGATGGGCGTGGACCTGGCGCTGGTGTCCCTGTTGGATGTGCTGCGGGACCCCCGGTGGGGCCGCAGTGAGGAGTGCTTCGGAGAGGATCCCTATCTGGCGTCGGAAATGGCCGGGGCCGTCGTGCAGGCCATGCAGGGCATGGGCATGGACGTGGTTGCCAAGCACATGTGCGCCCAGGGAGAGACGACCGGAGGCGTGAATGCCAGCGCGGCCCGTATCGGAGAAAGAGAGCTGCGGGAAATCCATCTGCCGCCGGTGAAACGGTGCGTCGAGGCGGGCGTCAGCTCATTTATGGCCGCATACAACGAAATTGACGGAATCTACTGCCATGGAAACCACTGGCTCCTGACGGACCTCCTGCGGGGAGAGTACGGCTTTGAGGGCTTTGTGATGTCCGACGGCTGCGCCATTGACCAGCTGGATGCCGTCACCGGCGATCGGATGGCCTCCGGCGCTTTGGCTCTGAATGCGGGCGTGGATATGGGCCTGTGGGATACGGGCTTTGAGAAGCTGGAGGAGGCAGTCGCCGCGGGGCTGGTGGAGGAAACCGTCATTGACCGGGCGGTGAAGCGGATTCTCGTGGTGAAATTCAGACGGGGACTGTTTGAGTCGCCTTATGTTCCCCAGACGCTGGCCTGGCAGAATCCCGGCAAAGACTCCGACGCCCGGAGAAAGCTCACGGAGCAGACACCGGTTTTGCTGAAGAATACCGGTGCGCTCCTGCCTATGGATTCCGGTAAGCCCATGCGGCTGGGCCTGATCGGACCGAACGCCGACGACGTGTATCACCAGCTGGGAGACTACACGCCGCCCATGCGCCCGGGTACGGTCGTGACCGTCAAGACGGGGATGGAGAAGCTGCTCCGGGACAAGAATAGCCCCGTGGAGCTGGTGTATCGCCGGGGCTGCCCGATGTTTACCCGGGACGAGGCGGAGCTGACCGAGGCTGTGGAGGCCATGGCCGGCTGTGACGCCATTGTCGCCGTTGTAGGCGGCAGCTCCAGCCGCTTCTCCGGCCAGGGAGAATTCGACACCAACGGCGCCATGAAAAAGCAGGACGAGGTCACGATGGACTGCGGCGAAAATATTGACGACGCCTATCTGAGGCTGCCCGGAGATCAGCTGCGCCTGCTGCACAGACTGAAAGAGACGGGAAAGCCGATGGTCGTGATCCTGCTGGCAGGTCGGCCCTATGAGATGGCG
This sequence comes from uncultured Oscillospiraceae bacterium, assembly GCA_934569195.1. Taxonomy (GTDB): domain Bacteria; phylum Bacillota; class Clostridia; order Oscillospirales; family Oscillospiraceae; genus Faecousia. Next base: position 17,453 of record CAKTKB010000015.1, on the reverse strand, counting down.
GAGCTGGACGCTTGCTCGGATGCCTTGGTGTGCAGCTTCTACCCCGGGCCTGAGGGCGGAACGGCTCTGGCGGAGCTGCTGTTCGGCGAGATAGAGCCTGCCGGACGTTTGAGTGTTTCCCTGCCGGACCAGGTTGGCCAGCTGCCGGTGTATTACAATGCCAAGGACTCCTACCGGAGCGTGACCTACTACAATTCCCAGAAGCCGCCGCGCTACCGCTTCGGAGACGGACTTGGCTACACGGAGTTTGCGTTCACTCTGGAAAAGGCGCCGGATGCCGATGGCGGGGCCTTGATTGCCAAGGTGGAAAATGTGGGCGGCCGCCCGGGATACGCGGTGCCCCAGCTCTACATCCACCGGACTCAGGGCGTTTCCAGCGCCCGGGTGCGCCAGCTCTGCGGCTTCCGGAAGGTTCGTCTGGAGCCGGGACAGAGCGCCCGGGTGGAGATACCGATCCCGGAGGACGCGCTGATGCAGTGGGACAGCGGAATGCACCCGGTGTGCCCGCCCGGCAAGATCTGCTGGTATCTTTGCGACAGCGGCGTAACGCACCTCAGCGGAGATTTTCAGGTGAAGCCATAAAATACGTGCAAAAACGGCCGCCCCTCGGGGCGGCCGAAGGCATTGTGCCCTTCTTTTGCAAAAAATCTGCCGCACACGTCCTTAGAGGGCGGTATGCGGCAGAAGGTAGGAGGTATTTCGCGGCGGCGTGCCGCAGGGGAGGTCAGTCTGCCTTGCAGACGACCTTGGGAATACGGGCGATGAGGAGGGCGGCGATGGCGGTGAACACGATCTCGGGGATCATGTAAATGCCGTTATAGACCACGCTGTAGGTCAGGCCCAGGAGCGTCGGGCTGAGGGAGCTGACCAGCTTGGCACCCCAGGCGGGGAAGCCGTCCTGGGTGAAGAACCACTCGGCCCAGCCGGAGAAAAGGATGAAGCCGGAGGCAATGTGGCTCAGGTAGCGGCAGGCAAGGGCAACCACGGAGCCGGTCATCAGAGCCACGCCGGGGTTACGGATCTTGTTACGGAAGCAGCCGCCCAGACCCAGGACCGTGAAGGCGACCAGGTAATCCAGCAGGCACATCAGGATGGCCTTGCCGATCATGGTGCCGTCGCCAAAGTAGCCCGGCTGGAAGGCGGCGGCTACGGTCTTGGCGCCCAGAACCATCTCCAGCAGCGCATAGGCAAAGGCGGAGACAAAGCCCCACTTCATCCCGTGGCGGTAGGAAATGAGGACTACGGGCAGCATACTGACCAGCGTGACCTGCCCGCCAAAGGGCATCTCGGGAATGATCATTTTAGAGACCAGCTCCAAAACGATTGCCAGAGCCAAAAGCATGGCGCTCTCGGTCAGGCGTTTTGTTTTTGTTGACATAACACTTGGACCTCCCAAAAAAGTATCGCATTGCAAACCCGTCCAAGGTGCAATGCGACACAAAAGCGGCGCTTTCGATGCATCTTTCCCTACGACGGTGCTAACCGTATCAGGTTCGCGGGTCAGGGTGCGGCTCCACCCAATCTCAGCCGGAACGTCCGGCCCCCCGAAGACTCATTTGTTATGCGATCTGGAACTATGATAGCACAGATTTTCCCAATGTCAAGCCATTTCCAGCGCCAGGGGCTTCCCGCCGAGGATGTGGAAATGCAGATGGGGAACGGTCTGCCCGGCATCGGGGCCGCAGTTGGACACGACGCGGTATCCGTCCGCCAGATTTTCCTGGCGGGCGATCTGGGGGATGACCTCAAAAATGTGGGCGATCAGGGCGCTGTTCTCCGGCGTGATGTCCGCTACGGAGGCAATGTGCGTCTTAGGAATCACCAGGATGTGGGTAGGCGCCTGGGGCTGGATGTCCCGGAAGGCGAGGACGGACGCGTCCTCATACACCTTGTTGGAGGGAATATCCCCGGAAAGAATTTTGCAGAAAAGACAATCAGACATAATGACAGACCTCCTTAAAATCCGATAAAATGAAACACTGCCGTGCTGGCCGCGCCCATGATGAAGCCGGCCAGAATCACGCCCAGGCAGACGGCAATCACAGTGGTTTTGAAGCCCATGTCCAGGAAGCTGGCCGCGAGGGTGCCGGTCCAGGCGCCGGTGCCGGGCAGGGGAATGCCCACAAAGAGCATCAGGGCCAGAAGCGCCCCGTACCGGCCGGTGCGGGCCACGAGCTTTTGTCCGGCCCGTTCGCCCTTTACCAGGCAGAAACGACAGAACTTTCCGATATAACGCTTATTTTCTCCCCAGTACAGGATTTTTCTCGCAAAAAAGTAGATCAAAGGCACGGGAAGCATATTTCCCAGCACACATACGGCCAGCGCGGGGAGATAGGGTAAACTCATCCCTACGGCCAGGGCAACGCCGCCCCGAAGCTCAATAAGGGGCACCATAGAGAGGAAAAAGACGGAAAGGTATTGAGAAAGCATGGAATCACCTGCCAAAATTTTTCCTTATTGTATCACAGACCGGGGAGGGATGCAACGAAAAAACGCCCAAAACACGCTTAAAGCTTTATTAAGAATCCCCCGCCGCGGAAGGTGCGGCGGGGGAAAAGCATCACAGGGGCAGCATTGCCTTGGCAAACATGAAGTATACCAGAAGAGACAGGGCGTCCACAATGGTCGTGATGAAGGGGCTTGCCATGACGGCGGGGTCGAAGCCCAGCTTCTTGGCCAGCATGGGCAGGCTGCATCCTACAATTTTTGCAATGACAACGGTGACGGCCAGGGCAAAGCAGACCACCCCGTCTACCAGCAGGTTGATACTGGTGTTGCCCATGATCAGGCGGTCCACCAGCAGAATTTTCAGGAAACAGACGGCAGCCAGAGCAATGCCGCACAGCACGGCGGTCCGGATCTCTTTCCAGATGACCTCCAGCAGATTCCCGAATTTCAGCTCGCCCAGGCTCAGGGCGCGGATCACGGTGACGGAGGACTGAGAGCCGCAGTTACCGCCGGTGTCCATCAGCATGGGGATGAAGGCAGTCAGGGCAGGCAGCGCCCCCAGAGCGCCCTCAAAGGAGGTGATGATCATGCCGGTAAAGGTGGCCGAAACCATCAGCAGCATCAGCCAGGGAATCCGGTGGCGGAAAAGCTCAAAGGGGGAGCTTTTGAGGTAGGTTTTTTCGGACGGCGTCATACCGGCCATGATCTCCATATCCTCGGTGGCCTCGTCCTCCATGACGTCCATGGCGTCGTCAAAGGTTACGATACCCACCATCCGGTTTTCTCCGTCCACAACGGGAAGCGCCAGGAAGTTGTACTTGCTGAACATCCGGGCGACCTCTTCCTGATCGGTCTGGGTATTGACGCTGATCAGGTTGGTGAGCATAATGTCTTCAATTTTGGTGTCGTCATCCTCCGCCAGGAGCAGATCCTTCACGGTAACCAGACCGACCAGGGTCCGGTCCCGGGTGACGTAGCAGGTGTAGATGGTTTCCTTATCCACACCCTGCCGCCGTATGCGCAGGATGCTTTCTCCCACGGTCATGGAGGGCCGCAGGGAAACATATTCCGTGGTCATGATGGAGCCGGCGGAATTTTCCGGGTAGCGGAGAATCTGATTGATGCTGCGCCGCATCTCCGGGTCCGCCTGACGGAGAATACGCTTGACGACGTTGGCGGGCATTTCTTCCACCAGGTCGGCCGCGTCGTCCACGTAAAGCTCGTCGATGACTTCCTTCAGCTCGTTGTCCGAGAAGCCCCGGATGAGCAGCTCCTGGGCATCCGGCTCCATCTCTACAAAGGTTTCCGCCGCCAGCTCCTTGGGAAGCAGGCGAAACAGAAGGGGAATCTGCGTCTCCTCCAGACCGTCAAAAATGGCGGCCACATCGCTGGGGTTCATGGTTACCAGTATGTCCCGGGCAGAGGCATACTTTTTGTCCGCCAGCATTGCCAGGAGGGCCTTTTCTACAATCTCAAAGCGTTCTGCCATAGGTGTTTTCCTCCTTTTCGTTTTTACGATATTGGAAGCCAACACACCGCCGCAGACGGCTACCGGACCGTCATGGACCGGTATAAGCCGCTACTTCGGCCGGGTATGTTGCTGCTGCTTCCCGCGTCCATGATGTTTCCTCCTTTGCATATCAGAAATTGGGCGCAGGCACAAAAAGTGCCCGCCCGATACTCGCTTATTGTAACCCATTCCCCCGGAAAAGTCAACGCCTGCCGCCGCTTTTCCCATAAAGCCGTGTTTTTTGAAATTCCCCGGGGAAAATGGAAAAAAAGCGGATTTGACCTTGCGCTCCGGCGGGAAAAAAGGTATTATATACAGATAGGAAGCAAAGCCGGAGAGGAGGGGTCTTGTGGCAAAGCCGTCGGTTTTCCTGCATCTGCGGATTTACCGCCGCACGTTCTGCTTTTATCTTGTGATCGTGCTGATTTTCTCGGTCGTGCTGCTGTCCTTTTTCTGGCGCAACGGCCAGGCAAATGCCATGGCAAGCTTTGAGGCGGACAGCGCAATGGCGTTCCGGGAGGCGGAGACAAAGATTCAGGGCGTGACGCGGGACATAGACGCGTTTATCACCCGCCTGTATGCCAATCCGGCCATACTGTATGACTTTTTCAAGTTTTTTGGCGCCACACCGGCGGAGTATGCCCGCGGGCGTTTGCTCAGCCCCTACAACACCAATGAGAGCTATCTGGATCTGTGCGATTCCCTGGCGTATACCAGCAACTATTCTATCCGGTATATCGTGTATTACTCTACGCGCAATCTGGTGGAGATGGAATACGGCGGAGCCGGCTCGTGCCGGCAGAAAATCATCGATATGGATACGGCGGAGGCGCTTGCAAAGACCGGCTGTGTCTATTCCAAGGATATCCACCGGGATTCCGCCTACGCCGGAAAGGTGAACTTTATCCTGGATGTGGGCAGCCCGATAGCGGCGTCCTTCTGCGGCAGCAGGAACTACGGCGTTTGGCTGAATATCCGGGGCAACAGCATTGCGCTGGGGGATATCCCGCTGGATATCAGCCAGGTGAACGGGGCGGAAATGGGAATGGTCCGCGCCGGGGGCACGCCGATCTACTACTGCGCCCATACCTCCGAGCAATTCGGCTATACGGCGATCTATATGGCGCCCGCCATGCCCTACCTGCAAAAGCCCATGAGCCAGTTTTTCCTGGTTCTGGTGGCGGTTTTGCTGGTGTTCGGCCTGATTACCGGGATTTTGATGCGGCAGTTTTCCAGAGACTCCGATTATCTGGGGACGATTCTCCAGAGCATGGAGGCGGCCCGCAGCAACCACTTTGTGCCGGTGGATACCCAGGGGCGGGACGATGAATTTTCCGACATTGCCCAGCACCTGAATGCGCTGTATCATCACCTGGAGGTGCTGATTCAGCAGAAGTATGAGCTGACCATCCGGCAGCAGCAGGCGCAGATGGATATGCTCAGCGCCCAGCTGAACCCCCACTTTCTCTACAACACCCTGGAGCGAATCCGTATGCGGGCCATTCTGTCCGGCGCATCGGAGGTGGCGGAGGCTACGGCGGATCTGGGCCAGCTTTACCGCAACATTGTCAAGACCGAGCCGATCATTACAATCGGCCGGGAGATGGAGATCACCCGGCAGTATCTGGATCTGATGGGCTTTCTGTATGGGGACCATTTCCTGTATCACTGCGATATACCCGAGGAAATGGAAAAAATTCCCACGCCCAAGATCTGGATTCAGCCCATTGTGGAGAACTTCTTCAAGCATAATTTTCACAACGACGACAGCATGAAGGTCATTGTCCTGGCCGGAGAGCTGTCGGACGGGACGGCCCGGTTCCGGATTTTCGATAACCAGGGCAATATGGAGCCGGAAAAGCTGCAGGAGCTGAATGCCCAGCTTTCCGACAAGGAGACGGAGAGCAGCGGCATCGGGCTGCAAAATGTCTATCACCGTCTCCGGCTGTTTTACGGCGAGAGCCTGAAAATGTCTGTACACAACTGTGTGCGGGCCGGTGTGTGCATCGAGGTGCAAATTCAAGAAAAGGGAAAGGACGGAGCATATGTACCGGCTGCTGATTGTGGATGACGAGAAGGACATCTGCGATAATATCAAATACCTGCTGGATTGGCCGCGCTATGGCTTTACCAGCATTCTGACGGCGGCGTCGTATAGCGAGGCGGTTTCCAAGGCCATGGATTTTTCGCCCCATGTGGCGCTGGTGGACATTAAGCTGGGGGATCATTGGGGCTACGACCTGGCCAATCACCTGCGTTCCGCCGGGCTGAAGACGGTGTTCTGTATGATCTCCGGCTATGACGACTATGAGTACATCCGCCGGTCCATGCAGGCAAGTGCGCAGGATTACCTTCTCAAGCCCCTGAACGTGAAGGAGCTGCAGGCTTTTGTGGAGCGGACCATCGTCCGGGATCTCCACGGGACCCTGCCGGAGCGGGAGGAAACGCCCCAGGAGGTGGACCCCGTGCTGCATATGGAGTATTCCCGCTTCTCCAAGGTCACCAACAAGATCATTCTGATCGTAAAGGGCGACTGCCGCGGCGCCCAGTCCCTTACCCGAATCGCGGAAATGTTCAACATGAGCAGCAAGTACATCGGCCGGATTTTCCTGAAGGATACAGGGATGAAGTTCACCGATTATCTGACGGCCTACCGAATGCTGGAGGCCAAGCGGCTGCTGGAGAACACCCACGAGAAAATATCGGTCATCGCCGGTATGGTGGGCTATTCTCAGCTCAATAATTTTTACACCCACTTCAAAAACTATTTCGGTACGTCTCCCAGCACCATGCGCAATTTCGGTGCGCAGGGCGGCGCGGAGCCGTCTGAGGCGATGCCCGAGGAGGAACAGGAGGAGGTGCCGCCATGCTGAGAAGAATGCTTCCGCTGCTGCTGGCGATGGTGCTGCTGTCCGGCTGCGGAAATTCGGCCGGGCTGCGGGGAGAAACGCTCCCGGAGGACCCGGTGACTCTGGTTTACTACACCATCGGTACGCCGGATGCGGATTTGAAGCTGGTCAATCAGGCGCTCAATGATATTCTCCTCCCGCGCTACGGCTTCCGGGTGGAGTACAATAAAATCGGCTGGAACGATTATACCGATCAGCTCAACGCGCTGATGCGGACGGGAGAGGACTATGACATCGCCTTCACCTGGACCGACCTGTACGTGCGCAACGCCCAGTCCGGGTATCTGCTGGATATGACGGATTATCTGCGCACGGATGGGCAGAAGCTGTACGATGCGGTGGACTCTCGCTTCTGGGAGGGCGTTACCGTCCGGGACCGGATCTGGGGCATTCCCACCAATAAGGAGCTGACGTCTCCGATTCAGTTCCTTTTTTCCAAGGAGCTGGTGGAGAAATATCAGATCGACGTGAGCCGCTATACCACCCTGGAATCTCTGGAGCCGCTGCTGGAGCTGATATCTCAGAAGGAGCCGGACTGCATTCCGCTGTTTTTCGACACAAGCCGTCTGAATCTGATGAATATGGGGGACTATACCTACCTGACCAGTGAGACGGTGCCCCTGGTGGTAAAAAATGACGATCCGTCGTGTACCGTTGTGAATCTGTTTGACACACCCTACGCCAAGCAGATGCTGCGCACGCTCCACAAGTACTATAAGCTGGGCTATATCAACCAGGATGCGCCCATCCGCACGGCGGTTTCCCGCTTTACGGATGAGCAGGTTTTCTGCCGTATTTCCAGCGGCGGACCGGATTCCGAGGCCAGCTTCTCCACGGACTTCGGCTACCCCATCGTCGCGGTTCAGGTTTCCAATGCCGTGGTGACGTCGGACTCTACCCAGGGCGGCGTTATGGTGGTCAATGCTTCCACCAAGCACCCGGAGGAATCCATGGCATTCCTGGCGGCGGTGAATACGGACCCGGATGTGCGGAACCTGCTTAAATTCGGGATAGAGGGGGTACATTATACCCTGACGGACCAGGATCAGGTCCAGATTATTTCGGACGCCTATCGGGGCGTTCCCTATACCCAGGGGAATTGGTTCATTCTGAAGACCTGCGTGGGAGAGGACCCGAACAAATGGGACAATTACCGGGCGTTCAATGCGCAGGCGGTTTCTTCGCCGCTTCTGGGTTTTAATGCGGACTATTATGCCTGCGAGACGCTGTATTCCAACGTTTCTCAGATCTATGCAAAATATTATGTGGCGCTGATGACAGGCTCGGTGGACCCGGACGCCTATCTGGAGCAGCTCGGGGATGAGCTGGACAGGGCCGGAATCCAGAGCCTGTGCGCCATCATGCAAAACCAGGTGGATAGCTGGCTGGCGAATAAGGCGGCACAGGCAAATCCGGAATCAAAGGAGCAAAACTGATGAAAAATCTATTTAGTCTGGACAATCCCTTTATGCAGATGCTCAGCCATGTGGCGGATTTTATTCTGCTGAACCTTCTGTTTCTGCTGTGCAGCCTGCCGGTGGTTACCATGGGGGCATCCATTGCGGCGCTGCATAAGGTGATGCAGGACGTGGTGTTTGACGCGGATAACCGGGTGTGCAGCCGCTTTTTCTCCGCTTTTAAGGAGAATTTCAAGCAGGCGACGGCGGTCTGGCTGGGGACGCTGGTGGTGTGTGCCGCGCTGGCCGCGGATGCCATCCTGATTCATCTGTACTTCCGGGGAGCGTTGGCAGGCATCCTGTATGCGCTGCTGATCGTTCTGGCGGTGGTGGTGATCGGGACGCTGAATTATCTCTTCCCCCTGATGGTGCGCTACAGCAACACGGTGAAGGAGCATGTATGCAACGCCGTGATTCTGGCGGTGTGCAAGCTTCCGCGGACGCTGCTGCTGTGCCTGCTGACGCTGCTGCCGGTGCTGCTGCTGTTTTTTGCACCGATGACCTTTGTCATGACGTTGATTTTCTGGGTGATTGTGGGCTTCAGCGTAGTGGTTTACCTGAAAAACGTGATCCTCAAGCCGGTTTATCTGAACGTGGAGGCTGTCCAGCGGGGAGAAGGCTCCATCACCATTATGAAGTAAATCAGGAACGCACAAAAAAGCAGGCTGCACATCTTGGGCAGCCTGCTTTATGAATCAGTCCCGGCAATAAATGACGAGGACATTTGGAAGCGTTTCGACCATCTGATAGCCCTCCCGTTCCAGAAGGGAGACCAGACTGTCGAAGCCGCCGTAGGTCTGGTATTCCTTATCCTGCGCCCGCAGGCTCAGGACCACATAGCGGCAGCTCAATAGATGGGCGGGGGTCGTGTAGCGCACATCGTACAGGACGTCGCGCTGAGAAAGGTAGGGCGTATAAAAGCCCGTGGCGGCGACGGAGGCATCTGCGGGGATTTTGTCCAGAGCCGCCTCCGTCAGCTGATATTCCTGCCGGTTCTGCTGACAGCGCCGGGGATAGTACAGGGCGGTGGGCACGACCTGGACGCAAAGCGCAATCGCGCAGGCTGCCGCCGCAGCCAGGCAGATCAGCCGCCGGGGGACGGCCTTTTTCCAATCGGATGCGTTTACCAGGGTGAGATAGAGCAAAAACGCAGCGGAGCCAAAGCTGTACTGGAAGAAAATGTTGTGCTGATAGGTGTAGTCGGACATCAGATTGACCAGAATATAGGGAATCAGCAGCAGGTAACGCTCATAGCGCCGGGTCAGAAGAGGCAGACCCAGCAGGGGCAGCAGGCTCACGGAGAGATACCCCAGCTTAACCGGGTCGGCGCATTCGTACACGGCCTTCATCGGACACATGATGACGGCGAAAATTACGGTTACCAGGGAATTGGAGCCGTTGTACAGGAAATTGGCATACCGATAGTTCATGACGCCGTCTCCGCTGGTAGCGAGATAGGCGGTGACCGCCAGGAACCAGACAACGGCGCCCGCCGTCAGCGCGCCGCCTGCAAGTCGGTCCCAGCGCCCGGCCTTTTGGGCCAGAAGGCCGCGAAGCAGAATGTACAGCCCCGCAACGGCGACGTACACGGCGGCATCCTCCTTGATGCCCAGGGTCAGAAGGGCGCTGAGGGCCAGCAGCCAGGGCAATTTCTTATCCGCGGCGTACAGCAGCCAGAGCAGCCCGGGCAGGAGCAGGCAGTTTTCGTGAATGTCGTAGCCGGTGCCGGCGCTGACCGGGGGAAAAAGCAGGACAATGGCGCATAGCAGGAAGCACTCCGGCGCGCTGCGTCCATGCAGCCGGGCCAGCTTCCACATGGGAATAACCGCGCTGGCCAGGACGGCTGCCTGGAGCACCTGCAGGGTTTCCGGATGGGGATAGAGACAGTAAAAGGGCAGCAAAAGATAGTAGGACGGGGAGACGTGGACCTGAAAGTGGGAGAGCAGCCCATCCCGCTCCAGCGTCGTCAGGGGCGTGCCGCCGGTGCGCATACTGTGAAACATCTGGGCAAAGATTCCGAAGTCATAGGTGGAGGTGCAGAAGGCTTTATACCGGGCGACGGTCCATATGCTGACCAGCAGAAGGAAGAGAACGGCCAATACGGCGGAAGCCAGCACCCACGCTCGATCGCTCCTACGACGGGGGGCCGGAGAGAGGGAACGGGGAGAGGCGTCCCAGCCCTTTGCGCCGTAAACGGCCAGAACGGCCAGAATCAGGCAGCAGGCGCCGAGATAGACAGGCTGAAAGGATGCGGCGAGGCTCAGCACGGACAGCAGGAAAAAGCTGCCGAAAGGAACCCATCGCCGGAATCTGCGAATGGGAGCGGACGTAGAGCAAAGGGTGAGCAGAACGAAGGCGGCCAGGGTCATCAGAAGCACGCGGGGCAGGCGCATATTGGCCGGCGCAAGCAGCTCTGCAAGGCTGCGGGAGGCGGCAGGGAGAAGCAGGTACTCCATAGCGGCTGCCAGCAGCCAGGCGCTGAGAAGCCTGCCCAGACAGTCTGCGGGGGTGTGCTGGAGGGTACGTTTAGGCGAAACCATAGGACTCCTTTCACGGCGGCCTCCCCAGAGGAGGCCCGGGACGGGTGGACGGACAGCCGAGGGCATAAAACAGAAAAGCCGCCCAAATGGGCGGCAGAGTGGCAAAAAACGCGGGGCACTCCGCCGGGGCAATCCGGAGGAAAAGGGGGAAACCTCCGTCCGGCAGGAGTGCCAAAAACGCGGCAGCCCGCACAAGGTCTGCCGCAGCCGTTTTCCGCGCCAAATACAGCCAGAACCCGTACTTGCAGGCGCTGGTAGTCAGATGCAGCCTGAGCAGGTCTCCTGACTTGCGCCTCGACGGTCATCCCTGCGCCTTCTCGGGGTATAAAGCCCCAATGGCGGGTTTTCGCCTCAATAGGGATGCCTCCGCGCTTACAGTGGCGGTACCGTTCGTGAATTGCACACGATTCTCTATTCTTCCTCCGGAGCAGTGGAGAAGCCACGGAGGACACTCGGGCCGGTATTCATCTTCCTCAATAGAATATCACCGGAACGGCCGCTTGTCAACGAAAAAAGGTTGCGTCAGGGAAAAAATTATGGTATGATGCTTTCTTAGGAAAGCAGAATATTGCAGGGGCAGCGGCTTCATTTGGAATGGGAAAATCCCAGCGGTACCAAGCCGCCGTAGACGGACATACAGCCGCGCAGGGTCATTGAATTTTTTCGAGAAGGCCCGCGCATCAGGGCGTCCGGAGCCGGAATACGATCCGCGGCCCACGCTGGCAGACTCTTGGGGATGGTCTGGCGCGCTTTTGCCGGAGGCCCCTCGGCCCTCCGGCGGATTTTGGCGGAAAAGTCTCCAGAGATGGAGGCTTTTTTCTTTTATTATGTTGAAGGAGGGGTTCCTGTGAAAAAGAAGCGAATACTCAACGCCCTTATGGTTGCTGCGGCGATCCTGCTGCTGGTGGGCGGCGTGCTGGCGGCCCGGTATATCCGCGGCGGCTTTGAGAAGGCGGATGGGACGGCTGCCGTCCTGGAGGATATCCGGGGCGTGGTGCGGCTGGAGCGGGACGGCGTGTCCTTCCAGCCGGAGCAGTCTACCGTTCTGCGAGCGGGGGACCGGATTACATGCGACGGCGCGGCAACGGCCAGGATCACCTTGCCCGGCGCGTCCCTGACCCTGGGCAATCGGGCGGAAGTGACGGTGGAGGATCCCTCCGCACAGGCGCTGCATGTGAACGCTGCCGCGGGGGAAATCTTTGCGGAGCTGGACGGGGCGGCCGTGTATGTGGACCTGTCCGGGGAGCAGCAGGTGAAGCTGGAGCAGACGGTGGCGCTGATCAGCGTCCGGACCGGAACCCAGAGCATCAGCGTGCTGGAAGGAACCGTGGAGCAGACCCAGGCCGGAGGCATTCTGGAATGGATCAACGGGGAACGGAATACCCGGGACCTTGCTATACAGGCGCTGAACGATTTTACCATCGAGTGTATGCGCGCTTCCCAGAAGCAGGGAAAGAAGCTTTGCTTCAGCTCCGAGGAGCTGGACGCGCTGGCCCAGAGCCGCCGGGAGGAGGGGACGCCGTCTCGTCCGACCCAGCAGAGTACGGAGCCTGCGGAATCCACCGGGGAAACCGAGCCTGCGCAGACGGAGGAGCCGACGCAGCCGGCAGAGACAAAGCCCGGAGAGACGAAGCCCTCGGAAACCAAGCCTACAGAGACAAAGCCCGGGGAAACGAAGCCGTCGGAAACAAAGCCCGCAGAGACGAAACCTGCGGAGACGAAGCCGTCGGAAACCAAGCCTGCGGAGACGAAGCCCGGGGAGACAAAGCCGTCGGAGACCAAGCCCGCGGAGACGAAGCCCACAGAAACAAAGCCTGCCCCGACTGAGCCGACCGAAACCGAGCCGACCGACGGGGGGGAGGAGCTGCATTGCACCTTGTCCATCCGCTGCGACACGATTCTCAACAATATGGATAAGCTCAAGCCTGCGAAAGCGGATTATGTTCCCCAGGATGGTTGGATCCTCTACGCGGAGGTGGAGTTTACCCAAGGGGAGACGGTGTTTGATGTGCTCAAGCGCGCGTGCAGCCGGTACGGAATTCAGCTGGAGTACAGCTGGACACCCATGTACAACAGCTACTATATAGAGGGTATCCACAACCTGTATGAGTTTGACTGCGGCGCGGAATCCGGCTGGATGTACAAGGTAAACGGCTGGTTCCCCAATTACGGATGCTCGGCGTACACCCTGGAGGACGGGGACAATATCGTCTGGTGCTACACCTGCGTGGGACTGGGCGCGGACGTAGGAGGGGGCTGGTGAGCGCCCCCCGGCGCGATGCCTTCTCCCGCTTTCACCCGGCAGTGAATTTCGCTTATTTTCTGGGAGCGATCGGCTTCGGCGTTGTGATTCAGCACCCGGCCTATTTGCTGGTGGCATTTCTGGCGGCGGCAGGCTATTATCTCTTTCTTCACGGGAAAAAGGGCCTCCGAACGATCCTGGGGCTGCTGCCTGTATTTGCCGTGCTGTCCCTGATCAATCCGTTGTTCAACACCGGGGGGGATCGGGTCCTGCTGCGGATATTCGGCAGGCCCTACACCTTGCAGGCGCTGTACTACGGAATGGCCATCGGGGCCATGTTCGTGGTGATGATGCTCTGGTTCGGCTGCTACAATGCGGTGCTGACCAGCGATAAGTTTATGGCGCTGTTTGGCTCCTTGGCCCCGGGTATTTCGCTGCTGCTTGTGATGATTCTGCGCCTGATTCCCAATCTGCTGGGAAAGATCCGGCAGATTTCCGGGGCGCGGGATGCAATCGGCAAGGGCGTTTCCGCGGGAGACTCCCGGAAGGAAAAGCTGCTGGGCGGCGCGGCGGTGCTGTCGTCGCTGACGGATTGGGCTTTGGAGGGCAGCGTGGTGACGGCGGACTCTATGTCCGCCAGGGGCTACGGAACCGGGCGCCGGACCGGATTTCAGATCTACCGCATGACCCCCCGGGACTGGGGGACGCTGCTTCTTCTGGCCGCGCTGGCGCTGGCGGTGATTGCGGCGGGAGGAACCCGAGTCAGCTTTACGCCGGTGCTGTCGGTCCCGCCTGCGGGATGGGGACTGGCTGCATATGGGGCGTTCCTGCTGCTGCCGGTGGCACTGGATATAAAGGAGGCTATTCAATGGAACATTTCCATTTGGAAAATCTGACATTTTTTTATCCCGGCGCAAAGGAGCCGTCTCTTGACGGCGTGTCGCTGGATGTGGCGCAGGGGGAGTATCTGCTGCTGTGCGGCGAGAGCGGCAGCGGCAAGACGACGCTCCTTCGCCAGCTCAAGACGGTGCTTGCGCCTCACGGAAAACGGACGGGGACCGTCTGCTTTTGCGGAACGCCGCTGGATCAGGTAAGCCCGCGGGAGCAGGCCGGAGGGATCGGCTTTGTCATGCAGAATCCGGATGATCAGATCGTGACGGACAAGGTCTGGCACGAGCTGGCCTTCGGATTGGAGAGCCTGGGCTGTGACCAAAGGACCATGCGGCTGCGGGTGGCGGAGATGGCAAGCTATTTCGGTATCCAGGATTGGTTCCACCGGAACGTGGCGGAGCTTTCCGGCGGACAAAAGCAGCTGCTGAATCTGGCGTCCATTATGGCCATGCAGCCGCGGGTGCTGATTCTGGATGAGCCGACCAGCCAGCTTGACCCGATTGCCGCAGCGGATTTTCTGAACACGGTGCGCAAGATCAATCTGGAGCTGGGCACGACGGTGATCATCAGCGAGCACAGGCTGGAGGATATTTTCCCTGCGGCGGATCGGGTCGTGGTCATGGAGCGGGGGAAAATCCTTGCCCAAGGGACGCCCCGCCAGGTGGGGGACCGGCTCCGGGAGAAGAATAGCCCGATGCTTTCCGCACTGCCGGCGCCTATGCGGGTGTTTTACCGCACGGATGCCCGAGGCGAACCGCCGCTGACCGTCCGGGAGGGGCGAAACTGGCTGGATAAGAGCTTTGACGGAGAGAAAATCTCCTTCCCGGAGCCGGAGAAGGAGCCGCCTCTGGAGGAAATTCGGGATCCGGCGCTGAAATTGCGGGAGGTCTGGTTCCGCTATGAGAAGGACAGCCCGGACGTTCTGCGGGGTGTGAATCTGGAGGTGCCCCGGGGCAGTCTGTTTGCCCTGGTGGGAGGCAACGGAACGGGAAAGTCCACCACGTTGAAGGCGGCCTGCGGCATCTGCCGGGCCTATCGGGGAAAGGTGGAGATTTTTGGGAAGCCTCTGAAGAAGATTCCTTCCGCGCAGCTTTTCCGGGAAAATCTGGCCATGCTGCCCCAGGACCCCAAGAGCCTGTTTGTGAAAAAGACCGTGCGCGAGGAGCTTATGGAGATGTCGCCGGACGCCCGGTCTCTGGAGGAGGTCATCCATCTGTGCGGACTGGAGGAGCTGCTGGAGGCTCATCCTTATGATCTGTCCGGCGGTGAGCAGCAGCGGGCGGCTCTGGCCAAGGTCCTGCTGACCCATCCCCGGCTCCTGCTGCTGGACGAGCCGACAAAGGGATTGGACGCCTTCTTCAAGGAGAAGCTGGCCCGGCTGCTGTCCGAGCTGAAAAAGCAGGGCGTGACGATCGTCATGGTGTCCCATGATGTGGAATTCTGCGCCGGGTATGCGGATCGGGTCGGTATGTTCTTCGATGGGCAGGTGCTGGCAGTGGACACGCCCAGACGCTTCTTCGGACAGAACAGCTTTTATACCACAGCGGCCAACCGCATGAGCCGGTCGGTGTTCCGCAATGCGGTGACGGCGGAGGATGTGGCGCGGCTGTATCGTAAAAATAAGGGGGAAGCGCTGTGAAAAAGTCCTATCTGGCTTCGGCCGTAACCTTGTTCCTGCTGATTCCGCTGACGCTTTATTTTGGGCTGCGCCTGACGGGCAGAGGCTATTATCTGACGGCGACGCTGATCGTGGTGGAGTCCATGGTGCCCTTTTTCCTTGCCTTTGAGCGGCGCAGGCCGCAGGCGCGGGAGCTGGTGACCCTGGCGGTCATGGCTGCGCTGGCGGCCGTGTCTCGGGTAGCCTTTAACTTTATTCCCCACTTTAAGCCCATTACGGCGATTATTATGATTACGGGAATCGCATTCGGCCCTCAGGCGGGCTTCCTCACCGGTGCGGTCAGTGCGTTTGCCAGCAATCTCTATTTTGGACAGGGACCCTGGACGCCCTGGCAGATGATGGCCTACGGCGTGGGCGGCTTCCTGGCGGGGCTGGTTTTCTATGGGCGCAAGGTTTCGGACAAGCCTTGGCTGACGACGCTGGTATATACAATTTTCGGATTTGCGGCCATTGTGGTGGTTGTGGGTCCGCTGCTGGACCTGTGTACGCTCTTTACGACGGGCAGTCAGGTGACGCCTGCTTTCGCGGCGGCGATCTTCCTGTCCGGTCTGCCGGTGAATCTGACCCACGGCCTGGCGTGCGGACTGACCATGCTGCTGTTCAGCCGTCCTCTGCTGGAAAAGCTGGAGCGACTGAAGATCAAATACGGTATGATGGAGGCGGACGGCGATGGGCTTTGAGAGCTTTCACCCCGCCATCAACCTTCTTTATTTTGCGGCGGTGCTGGCGGGGGCGCTTTGCTTCCACCAGCCGGTATTTCTGCTGATTTCTTACCTCAGCGCCTTCCTTTACAGCGTGCGCAGATGCGGCAGACGCGGATGGATTTTCAATCTGACGCTGCTTCCTCTGATCGTCGTTTTTGGGCTGTATTACGCCGGTTATCATCACTTCGGCGTGACGGTTCTGGGGACAAATTTTATCGGCAATTCCATAACCCTGGAGTCCCTGCTGTGGGGACTGAGTCTGGGGGCGACGGCGGCCTGCTTTCTGATGTGGATGGAGTGCGTGCTGTCGGTTTTTACCGCGGACAAGGTGGTTTACCTGCTGGGCAGGGTCAGCCCGCGAATGGCGCTGTACCTGGCGCTGACGCTGCGGATGCTGCCGCGGATTCACGGGCAGGCCCGCAGACTGCGGATCGCCCGCTGCGGCGTGGGCATGGGACCGGGGCAGGGAAATTTCTTCCGGCGGCTGGCCAACGGGATGAAGGTGCTGTCCATGGTGATTACCTGGACGCTGGATTCCCTGATGGGTGTGGCGGCGTCTATGAAAAGCCGTGGATGCGGGCTTCGGGGCCGCACGGCTTTTTCCATTTATCGATTTGATTATCGGGACCGGAGCGTTGTGCTGGGCCTGAGCGCCTGCATCAGCCTGGTCCTGATGGGACATCTGCTGGGGCAGACGGCCATCGTCTATGACCCGCGGGTCGTATATACGCCGGTGACGGCGGCGTCCTACCTGTTTTACGGGGCCTATGGGGTGCTGTGTCTGTGGGCGCCGGGGCTGGAATGGATCAGCTGGAGGCAGTTTGAGAAAAGGAGAAGGGCCATATGAAGCGAGAACAGGTCTACCTGTCCACAATCGACCCGGAGGCGGCGCGGCTCGCGGCGCAGTGGGACCTGGGACTGGAAATTGCGGAATATTGTACGGCCTCCAACATGGATGCCGATTTCCCGCGCATGGATCGGGAGGTTCGGGGAAAGCTTGCGCTGGCGGGACGGTGCGTGTTTCACGGACCGTTCAATGAGCTGTTTCCCTGCGCCATTGATCCCAAGGCCCGG
>CAKTKB010000014.1 GCA_934569195.1 uncultured Oscillospiraceae bacterium | reverse complement strand
AATTTTCGTTGGCTGTTTCTTCGCTCTTCGCTTAAACAATCCATTAATTGTCCAAGGTGTTTCTTGTTCGCCTTTGCATTATTCAATTTACAAGATACAGGCTTGTTCTGCACTGTTCTGTGAGAACTTCTCAAGTATAGCACGTGTTTTTCCATTTGTCAAGAACTTTTTTCAAGTTTTTCCAAATTTCTTTTTCACATGTCGACCTGCGCTCTCTCGTGCAGAGCTTGGATATACTACCATCCCGCGCTCTATTTGTCAAGCCTTTTTTTCTCTTTTTTTGCACGGAAGCTTTCATACAGATTTGCCAAAATCGGAAGCACAACCCATGCTGCCACGCTGCCGGCGTCGAGCAGCATTCCCTCCGCGTCTTGCACCAGGAAGGCTATCCCCATTGCCGCTGCGCATCCCCCTACGGTGCCAACATTTTCCCCCTTTTTCACAACCTCCGACCAACTGCGCCTTTGCAGGCAAACAATACCGGATATCGCGCTATACCACCCCATGGTCAGCACTACGGACAGCAGCGCCTCAAATCTTCTGACCGCTCCTCCTAAATTCACGGTACGTACCGCCTCATAAATCGGCAGCTCCTGCCCCGCGACTCCCTGCGCTGACAGAATCCCGTAGGTGCAGACACTTACAAGGAGGGCAAACACCGTGCTGCCGGCCTTTGCCCACCCGCTCCTTTTTTCTCCCATAAAAGCAAAGGCCGCGGGAACCAGAGCCGCTGTAAGCAATCCCCCTCTTGGAAGCGCAAGGCGGCTGTTCACCTTAGATAGCTTCATACCCATAAATCCGGCCAAAAGCAGCACCCCGTAAATAACGGTCATTATACGCAGGAGGACGCTGCCCTGCTGCCTGTATTGCCCAGTGCTATCTGCCGTCCCCAAAATTGCCAGGCCCAGCAACACTGCCCCCATTATCCAACCGGATGTGCTGTCCACCTGCCAACATTTTGGCAAGAGCAGCAAAACCCTTGATAGCACATACAGACTCCATAGCCATTCCAGGCACCAGAACAGCCTGCCTTTTTTCCCTTCGCCGCTCCCCTTCGCAGCCGCCGCGCTGAGCAACGCTCCGCCGATGCACACCAGCAGGACCATCGGCCACGGTGTTCCGGATGCTGTCGCCGCCAGAGGGGCCGACATAGCGGCTGCCATTGCCAACATTCCCTGACTCTTTTCGGACGGGTTCCTATTCAAAGTACAACTCCTCCCCTTCCCTTATCAGCAGCGGAATTTCCCCGCCTTCCGTCAACAGTTCCTGAATGGTATTTTCCGGCATATGCACAGACAAAAACTGCGCAATTTCTGTCAGATCCATCTCCCCCCGCGTCAGGCAGACACCGCACCCGGGGCGCAGATACCTCCCCAACTCCGGCAGCAGCCGCCGTGCGTCCTCGTCCAGGAGAAGATAATCCGCTGTGTCGAGGAAAAGCACACCGTAGCTCCCCTCCTTAAGCTCCTCCATTGCCGCATTTACGTTCTCTCCCTTTCCGGTGTCCCCCGTGTCTGTCCGGAGCACCACGGAATCCCGGTCCATCGAGAGAGCGATCACCTCCATCGGCCGCAGTTTCCCAACATCCTGTCCCCGAAACAGGCCGCCGCAAAGCAAGGCCGCCGCCAAAAGCAAGGGGAAAAGCTTCTTCATTTCTGGTTCCTCCCATCCAGCGGGTGCAGCGCCTCCGGCCGGTTTTTTTGCTGCACCAGACGCCGCCGCAGGATTCCGGTCTTTCCGCCTCCCGAGAACGGGGTCAGCCAGGGCACATCCAGGCAGGATAATCCGGACAAATGGATCAGCAGCAGGATCAGACACCCCGTCAAGCCAAACAATCCCGCCACGGATGATACCAGCGCCGCGCCGAACCGCCATACACGAACGCCCTCCGCCATATCCCGATTGGGAAGCACGAAGCCGCAGACACCGGCAATGCTGACGGCAATCAACGCCGCCGGAGAGATCAGCCGGGCCTCCACCGCCGCCGTTCCGACCACAATACCGCCAATGATGGATACCGACTGCCCGATTGCCTGAGGCAAATGCACGCCGGACTCCTGGAGCAGTTCAAACGCGATCAGCAATCCCAGAACCTCGGCAGCCGTGGAAAAAGGGACGGCCTGCTTGCTCTCGATAATCGCCCGCAGCAGGGGGAGCGGGATCATCTCCGGATGAAACGTCACCATGGCGATATAAAAGCCCGGTAGCAGCAGGCTTGCCGCCAGGGCGCAATACCGCAGAACCCGCAGACAGGAGGCAGTAATAAAATCCTTCCCCCTGTCCTCCGCGCTCTCCATCAGGAAGCCGAAATCCGCCGGTGCCAGGTACCCCAGGGGCAGTCCATCCACCAGAAGGCCAACCCTCCCGTCCAGAATGCCCTGGCAAAATCGATCCGTCCGTTCCGTATATTGCAGCAGCGGAAACGCCGTCGCCCGGGAACCGGAGACATACTCCTCCACCGCAGCCGGAGACAAAAATCCGTCGATATCAAGCTCCGCCAGCCTTGCCTTCATGCGCCGGGGCAGCTCCGGATTGGTAAGACCGTTCAGCCATACCACGGTCACGTTTGTCAGGCTTCTCCTGCCCACCTTGGTTTCGTAGAGTCGCAGGTCCGGACTTCGCAGGTGCCGCCGGATTAAGCTTGTGTTGGAGCGAACCGTCTCCACAAACGCATCCTTTGGTCCCTTTACCGTATTTTCCACCTCCGGGGCGGAAATACCTCGTTTTTCCCCGGTCTTTACCTCGTAGGCAATTGCGCCCACACCTGGGAACAGGACAACACAGAAGCCGTTGACCAGCTTCAGCGCCACGGTATCCAGATCCTCGCAGGCATCCGCCACCGAGTTGTAAACCGCTCCGCGAAGGGCCTGTCCATACAGCTCCTCCATACCCTCCCCATTCAGCTCCTGCACCAGGGGCTTTATAACGAAGTCGGAGGTATCTCCCCCGGACACCAGTCCGTCTATTGCATACGCCCACAGATCAAACCCGCAGCAGCGGACCGGCCTGACGACAAAATCACCGGCTTCCTCAAAGATTCTGCGTATGTTCCTGTCCGTTACTTCTCCCGGATAGAGCGGATGTTCCCGCCGATTCTGCTGCATAAGCTCACCTCCCGGGTAGTATTTCCTGCAATTGCCGGATTATCCGCCACATGCGCATTGCATTTCCCCCACGCCCATGGTATGATGAGCGTATATTTTACATCCGCTAATCCACAGTAAAGGAGCCGCATACCATGAGCAAGGTCGTTTCCGCAAAAAAGCTGACCGACACCCCTTTCCTTAATCTATATGAATTGGAGGCCGTCCGGCGGGACGGCGCCGTCTTTCCCTACTATATGGCGTCCCGCATTCCCCAAATCTCCGGCATCAAGGCGCTCAGTCACACCGGTGCGCCCAACGGCGTAATCCTATACGGTGTCTACGGCCCGCAGCGGGACCGCATCGTTCTGGTGCGGCAATATCGCTACCCCATTGGAGACTACGTCTATGAGTTCCCCGCCGGGCTGGTGGAACCGGGAGAGGACCTGACCCAGGCCGGCATCCGTGAAATGTACGAGGAAACCGGTCTGACCTTCTCCCCGCGTCCTGCCGGAGCCTTCAGCCGTCCCTTCTTTACCACCGTCGGCATGACTGACGAAAGCTGCGGCACCGTATTCGGCTACTGCTCCGGCGAGCCTACCAGCGTACATCAGGAACAATCGGAGGATATCCAGGTCGTGCTGGCAGACCGGGATGAATGCCGGCGCATTCTGCGGGAGGAAAACGTCGCCATTATGTGCGCCTACATGCTGATGCACTTTCTGTGCGCCGACGGAGATCCCCTCTCCTTTCTGGATAAAATCTGACTCTATCAGGAGGTTCTCTCATGGATTTGGAAAAGCCTATCCGTCTGGCACAGAACCGGGCCGCCTGCGCCAGCATTGTCACCACCACCTTCCCCCGGGCCGCCGCAATTCTGGCGGACTATTTAGGACGAATCACCGGCGGCAGCTTTCCCATTCGGGCCGTCACGGATGTCACAACAAACTTTCTTCTCCGCACTCCCCAAAATGCGGAGGAAATGCCCAATCCGGACAGCTTTCGCTATCGCATATACGACAAGGATATTTTGCTGGAGGCGCCCAATGAGCAGGCCGCCGTTTACGGTGTGTATGACTTTCTGGAAACCGTCTGCGGCTGCCGCTATTATACCCCGCGGGAGGAATTCGTCCCGTTTGACGCCAATCTGAGCGTGCAATTCTCCTCCCGGGAATGCGCCCCGGTCTTAGCGTACCGCGAGGTATATTACCGGGACTTCTTCCAGGCGGAATTTGCGGAAAAGCACAAAATGACCAGCCAGCAGAATAAGGACCAGGTATGGGGCTTCTGGTGTCATTCCTTCGCCACGCTCTGCCCTCCGGAGGTCTATTTCCCGTCGCACCCGGAGTACTTTGCCCTCTACCAGGGAAAGCGTGTGGGCGAAAATGCCCAGCCCTGCCTGTCCAATCCGGACGTCCTGGAGATTATGACCGAAAATCTCCGGCGGCATATGGAGGAAAAGCCCCAGTGCCGTTTCTGGTCCATTTCCCAGAACGACAACAACGCCTATTGCACCTGCCCCCGCTGCCGGGAAATCAACGAGCGGGAGGGTTCCCCCATGGGTTCGGTTCTGGATTTTGTGAACCGTATTGCCGCCCGTTTCCCCGACAAGACCATTTCGACCCTGGCCTATTGGTATACCCGCAAGCCGCCCAAGACCATCCGCCCGGCCAAAAACGTACACATCATGCTCTGCAACATCGAGGCCAACCGGGGTGAGCCGATTGAAACCGATCCCCGCAGCGCGGGCAGCCGGGAGGAGCTTCTGGCATGGGAGCAGATTTGCCCCAGCATCTCCCTGTGGGATTACTGCATTGAGTTCCGCAATCTGGTTTCCCCCTTCCCGAACCTGCGGGTGATTCCGCAAAACATCCGTTTTTTTGCGAAGCATCACGTCACCATGCTCTTTTCTCAGGGAAACCGGGAATATGAAGGAGAATTTTCTGCGCTGCGGGGGTATCTGCTGGCAAAGTGCATGTGGCAGCCGGATGTAGACGCCGATCAGGTAATCGACGACTTTTGCCGGGGCTATTACGGTCCCGCGGCGCCCTTTCTCCTGCGCTATATCCAGGAATCCACCGATGCCATGGAGGCCGCCGGAGGCGAGCTGAACATCTTCGGTGGACCGGAGGACGGGAGGGATTCCTGGCTGGACGAGGCTCATTTTGCCCGCTATGAAAGCCTTGCCCAGCAGGCCCTGGATGCGGTGCGGCAGGATGCCGCCCTCTACTTCCGGGTCTGCACGGCCGTCATGCCGGTCTGGTATGCCGGAATCGTGCTGGAATACGGCGACCGTTCCGCCCGTCTGGAGCGGATCGGCAAATTTGCTTCCCACGCCCGGCTTTTGGGGCTGGAACGGGTGGAGGAATGGCACATCACCCCCGATCAATTTCTCACGGATGCCATGGCCGCATTGCAGCGGCAGCAGGAGGATGCGCCATGTCCCATGTAATCGCCGCTCTTTCCACCGCAAACCAGGTCAGTGCCATCGGTATCCTCCGTCGGTCCGGAGCGGGCTGCGCACAGATTGCAGGAAAGGTTTTTACCCTTTCCTGCGGCCTTTCCCTGCCGGACGCGCCGGATCGGAAGCTTATGCTGGGCCTTCTGCACGACAGCCGGGGCCGGGTAATCGATCAGGCCATGGCCGTTTACTGCCGCGCACCCCACAGCTACACGGGAGAAGATACGGTAGAGCTGCATTGCCACGGCTCCCCGGCGGTCCTGGCCGCCGGATTGGAAGCCCTTTACCAGGCCGGAGCCGCCCCCGCCGAACGGGGCGAATTCACAAAGCGCGCCTTCCTCAACGGGCACATGGACCTGACACAGGCCGAAGCCGTCATAGACCTGATCGATGCGGATTCCACCGACGCCGCCGCCAATGCCGCCGGGCAGGTCGGCGGTTCTCTGCGGCGGAAGCTGTCGCCGGTCTATGACAGTCTGGTGGATCTGTGCAGCCACTTTCACGCCGTCCTGGATTACCCCGACGAGGACATACCGGACTTTGGGCTGGAGAACTACGTCCGTGTCCTGCGGGACGACAAGCAAATCCTTCTGGAGCTTCTGCAAACCTACCGTCAGGGCAGAATTCTCCGCCAGGGCCTTTCCACCGCCATTGTAGGCAAACCGAACGCGGGAAAGTCCAGCCTTCTCAATGCGCTGGCCGGATTTGACCGCGTGATCGTGACCGACATTCCGGGGACGACCCGCGACACCGTGGAGCAGACCGTATTGCTCGGCGGTACGCGTCTGCGCCTGATCGACACTGCCGGAATCCGGGAAACCGACGACCCGATAGAAGCAATCGGCGTCTCCCGTTCCCGCAAGGCTCTGGAGGAGGCGGAGCTGGCCCTGTTTCTATGCGACGGCTCCATCCCCCTGGATTCGGACGACCGTCAGATCATAGAAGCCTGCCGGAACGCCCCCAACGTCATCGCTCTGATCAACAAAACCGATCTCGGCTCCGTCGTCCACCCGGATGACCTGCCCTTTGCCCACACCATCCCCATCAGCGTCCGGACCGGGGAGGGTCTTGCCCAGCTTTCTGCGCGGATTCAGGAGCTGTTTTCCGGCAGCGTCCCCTGCGACGGTTCCCTGCTCACCAACGCCCGGCAATGCGATGCCATCCGGCGCGCGCATGCGGCTATGGAGCGGGCATTGGAGGGATTGACCCTCGGGCAGACCCCGGATGCCGTCCTGCTTGACATTGAAGAGGCCATGGAGGCTATGGGGGAGGTTACCGGCGCAACGGTCCGGGAGGATATTACATCCAGAATCTTCCAGCGTTTTTGCGTAGGAAAATAAACAAAGAAGGTTTCTTATGATATATCTCGATAACTCAGCCACCACGAAGCCCTGCACCGAAGCCGTGAAGGCCATGGAGCAGGCGTTGACGGAGCAATGGGCAAATCCCAGCGCACTCTACGGCTTTGGCATCTCCGCCGCTCACGCCCTGCGGGAGGCGCGGGGGAAGGTTGCCGCAGCCCTGGGCGTGGAGCCGGACCGGATCTTTTTCACCTCCGGCGGCACCGAGGCGGATAACTGGGCCGTATTCGGCAGCATAAAGCGCATGGGCAAGCGGGGCAAGCACATTGTCACCACCGCAGTGGAACACCATGCCGTGCTGCACTGCATGAAGCAGCTGGAGGCCATGGGCTACTGCGTCACATACCTCCAGCCGGATTCCCTCGGGCGCGTCTCCGCGGAAGCGCTGAAAAGCGCCCTCCGACCGGATACCGTTTTCGTAAGCATCATGATGGTCAACAACGAAACCGGCGCGGTTATGCCCATCTCTCAGATGGCAAAGCTGACCCACAGGCTGTGCCCCGACGCCATTTTCCACACGGATGCCGTCCAGGGCTTTCTGAAGCTCCCCTTCCAAGCCCGCAGTCTGGGGGCGGATCTCATCAGCATCTCCTCCCATAAAGTACATGGCCCAAAGGGGGCGGGCGCTCTTTATATTTCTCCCCGGCTTCGCTCCTTCCCGCCCCTGCTTTACGGCGGCGATCAGGAAGGCGGCTACCGCAGCGGGACGGAGGCTACCCCGGCCATTGCCGGTTTTGCCGCCGCCTGCGCCGCTCTGCTCCCCGGCTTTCCTCAGGACATTCGCCGGGAAAAGGATATGCTGGAAGCTCTTGCCGCCCGGCTGGAGGCTTTGCCGGGCGTTTGTGTCAACGGCGCGCACGACGCGCCCCACATACTCAATATTTCCGTCCCGGGCGTTCCGTCCCAAAACTCCCTGAACATTCTCCAGGATGCCGGTATCTGCGTCTCCGTAGGCTCCGCCTGCGCCAAGGGGCACAGAAGTCATGTGCTCAGTACCTGCGCCCTTGCCCCGGACCGGATAGACAGCTCTTTCCGCATCTCCCTCAGTCGGGACACCGCCCCGGAGGAGCTGGACGTTTTGTATGACGTGATTCGGGATCAGCTCATTCCCCGCGCCCGCTGACCGCATTGGGGGATTGCATCGCTTCCCCGAAAAACAAAATTCTTTTTACTTGCAGCGCCCGGAAAAATATGCTAGTATAATAGGGATATTGTGTAAAAAATAGCCGGAAGGAGGTTTGCAGATGCGCAAGGTCATGGATACGCCCGCTTGCCCGGCGGACCTGAAGTATTCCAACCGTTTCCAGGTGATCGGTACGTTTCTCGACGGCGCGCCCCATTCTGCAAACGAGGTAGCCGCCGCTACCGGTCTGAGCCGTCAGACCGTCAAAAAGTCCATTCAGTTTTTCCAGGACAGCGGCCTGCTGATTTCCGACGGCAAGGGCGACTCCACCGTCGTCGGCGGAAAGCGGCCTGAGCTTTTCGCCCTCTCCCGCAACCGCTACTTTCTCTGCCTGACCCTCTGGCCGGACCGGCAGAGCGTTCGTCTGATTACCATCGGCAATCAGCTCATCGACTCCGTCAGCATGTGCGGCAAGCTGCCTCCGGATCCCCGTCAGGCAATCGACGGCATTGGGAGGCTGGCCCTGGAGGTCCTGCGCCGCCACCAAATCTCCCAGGATTTGCTCTGTGCCGTCAGCCTTTCAACCGCCGGAATTCTGGACTACAAGGCCGGCTGCCTGAAATACAGCTCCCAGTCCCCCGCATGGGGCACCAACGTCCCGCTCCTGGAGTATCTGCGGCACCACTTTGGACCGGATGTGGCCATTTTCCTGGAAAACGCCGGTAAAATGACGGCCCGCCCCTTTTTATTGGAGCCGGACCTGGAAAAGAAGCGGGTTCTGGTTATCTTCACCTGCTGGGGTCTTTCCAGCTGTCTGATTGAAAAGGGCCACATTCTCAGCGGAAAAAATTCCCTGATCGGTGAAATCGGTCATATGATCATCGCTCCGGAGGACCCCGAGCCATGCGGCTGCGGCAGCCACGGCTGCCTGGAGCGTCTGGTCAGCCTGGAGCGAATCCACAAGCGGATTTCCCAGGCGCAAAGTCGTTTCCCGGAAAGTCCTTTGGTCCGCCAGGGCATCCCTACGGTCACCCTTCAGGACGTCTTTGACGCCTCCGCCCAGGAGGACCCCCTGGCCCGCAATCTGCTGGCAGCTCTGGCCCGGGACTTTGCAACGGCGCTCCGGAATATATGCCTGGTCTTCGACCCCGATCTGATCGTGTTTCAGGGCGACTACGCCTTTGCCGATCCCTACTTCGACCGGTGCCTGCGTATGCGCCTGGGTGAATTCCAGTATTTCCCGCCGGACGGTCCCTTCGGAATCCGCTACGACCGCAGACGTCTGGACGAAATGGATGCCATGGGCTCCTTCATTGCTCTGGCCTATTCCTATTTTGACACGCCCGAGCTATACCGCGAACCGGCGGAAATTTCCGAATAAGCGGTACAGCCCCATATTTTCTCCAAAAAGCAACGGCTCCCTTTGTGAAAGACAGTGTGTACAAACCTGTCCGTCACAAGGGGAGCCTGTTCTATACGGGTTTTCCGTTATGCCAGGATGGCCTTATGGAAAACCTTCTTTCCCTTACGCAGCTTCACACCGTCAGAGAGCATCTGCCGGGTAACCATGTAGTCCGCTGCCGGGACCTTTTCATCGTTCACGAACACGCCGCCCTGCTGCACCAGCCGACGTGCCTCACCGTTGGATGCCGCCAGGCCACAGGCGACCATCAGATTCAGAATACCGATCTTATCCTCCTTGAGCGCATCGGCAGCGATCTGCGTGGTGGGCATATTCTCGTCGCTTCCGCCGCCTGCAAACAGCGCCTTAGCCGCAGCCTGTGCCTTGGCCGCCTCCTGTTCGCCGTGAACAAGCTTCGTCAGCTCAAAGGCCAGGATTTCCTTTGCCTCGTTGAGCTTGGCATCCTTCCAGGAGGCCATCTCCTCAATCTGCTCCATAGGCAGGAACGTAAGCATCCGGATGCACTTCATGACGTCCGCATCCCCCACATTCCGCCAGTACTGGTAAAAATCGAAGGGACTGGTCTTATTGGGGTCCAGCCAGACTGCATTTCCGGCAGTCTTTCCCATCTTATTGCCCTGGGAGTCGGTGAGGAGCGTAATGGTCATGCAGTGTGCATCCTTGCCCAGCTTCTTGCGGATCAGCTCCGTGCCGCCGAGCATATTGCTCCACTGGTCATTGCCGCCGAACTGCATATTGCACCCGTAGTGCTGGAACAGATGGTAGAAATCGTAGGACTGCATAATCATATAGTTGAACTCCAGGAAGGACAGGCCCTTCTCCATACGCTGCTTGTAGCACTCGGCCCGCAGCATATTATTCACGGAGAAGCACGCGCCGACCTCTCGCAGAAGCTCCACGTAATTCAGATTCAGCAGCCAGTCGGCATTGTTCACCATCTGCGCCTTGCCCTCGCCGAATTCGATAAAGCGCTCCATCTGCCGCTTAAAGCATGCGGCATTGTGGTCAATATCTTCCTTGGTAAGCATCTTCCGCATATCCGTCCGGCCGGAGGGATCGCCGATCATCGTCGTTCCGCCGCCGATGAGAGCGATGGGCCGGTTCCCCGCCATCTGCAGACGCTTCATCAGGGTCAGGGCCATAAAGTGGCCGGCGGTCAGGCTGTCGGCCGTGCAGTCAAAGCCGATATAGAAGGTCGCCTTTCCGTTGTTGATCATTTCCCGGATTTCATCTTCATTGGTAACCTGGGCAATCAGGCCGCGGGCCACCAGTTCCTCATAAAGCTGCATAAAAATCTCCTCCAATAAAAATAAAACGCCCTCTGTCCACACGGACAGAGGGCGTGAAATAACGCGGTACCACCTCTGGTTCGGTCCTGTCTCACGGCAGAACCCTCATGGTGTCTGACAACACCCGGCGCTGTATCGGGCGGACCCGTCCTCTCCTACTTCCGTCTTTCTTCAGGGAGGCCGCTCCGGGAGGTATTTCGGCGGAGCTTCCCCGCTGCCTCGCACCACCCGGCAGCTCTCTGGCGGAAAACGGACCGCTTACTTCTTCCCATCCTCGCGTTACTGGCCCTATCCTACCAAACCGCAGCAGATTTGTCAAGAAAAAGCCGCACAAAATTTCTTTCCAATTCCTCCGACACACGCGCCTGTTTCTTCAGCGCCCGTCCAGCATTTCTTCCGCGCTTTTCAGGGTCGTCTGGGTAATCTGCGCGCCGCCGATGATTCTCGCCAGCTCCCGCTTGCGCCCTTCCCGATCCAGGGGCGTCACCGTGGTATAGGTCCGTCCGCTGTGCTCATGCTTGGCAATCAGCAGGTGGGTATCTCCTGCGGCTGCGATCTGGGGCAGATGGGTCACGCACAGGACCTGCTTGTGCTGGGCAACCGCCCGCAGCTTCTGCGCCACCTTCTGAGCGGCACGGCCGGATACGCCCGTGTCCACCTCATCAAAAATCAGCGTCCCAACCTGATCCTGCTCGGCCAGGACATTTTTCATAGCCAGCATGATACGGGCAAGCTCGCCGCCGGAGGCCACCTTGCTCAAGGGCTTCAGCGCCTCGCCTGCGTTTGCCGACATATAAAACGCCACCGCGTCGATTCCGGCCGGCGAAAGCTCCGTGGTGCGGAATTCGCAGGAAAATTTTACCCGCGGCATGTCCAGCTGCGCAAGCTCCGAAAGGATTCGGGCAGACAGCGCCTCCCCGGCCTGCACCCGCCGGACATGCAGCGCACGGGCCGCCTCCCCGGCAACGGACTCCGCCTCTTCCAGCTTTTTCTTCAGCCGCTCCAGGCGATCCCCCGCAAATTCCATCTCATCCAGCTCGGTCTGCGCCTTCTCCAGGTAGCCCAGAATATCCCGGCAGGTGGGACCATACTTCCGGCGCAGGCGGTGAATCACATCCAGACGGCTCTCGATCTGCTCCAGCTCATCCTCGCTGTAGCGCAGGCCGTCCCGGGCGTCCCGGACCTCCTCCGCCACGTCCTGGACCTGATACATCAGGTCCGACACTCTCTCGCTCAGTCCGGCGATGGCATCGTCATAGCGGGAGATTTTGGCCAGCGCCTGCTGGGCCTGGGCCAGCAGCGCGGCGGCACCGTCTCTGTCCTCCCCGCCGTAGAGTGTCTCCACCGCCTCGTTCATGCCCCGGGAGAGCTTCTCCGCATTTTGCAGCAGCTTTCGCCGCGCCTCCAGCGTCTCATCCTCCCCCGGCTCCAGGGATGCCCGGGATATTTCGTCAATCTGAAAGCGAAGGCTCTCCATGCGCCGCAGCTTCTCGCTCTCGTCCATGTTCAGCCGGTCAATTTCCCGGCGCAGCGCCGCAACGGCCTCATATTTTTCCTGATAATCCCGCAGGTCCTCCTGCAGCCCGCCGAAATCATCCAAAAAGCGCAGATGGTTCTCCTCGTCAAACAATGACGCGGAGTCGTGCTGCCCATGAATGTTGATGAGCTGCGCGCCCAACTTGTGCAGCATACCCACCGTAACGGACGTGCCGTTGACCCGGCATACATTCTTTCCGTCCTGGAAGATTTCTCTCTGAATAACCGTTTCCGGATCATGCCTGACCCCGCACGCCTCAAACCACGGCAGGTCGGGCACCTGGGTAAACACTGCACGCACGGAAGCCTTCTCTGCCCCCGTGCGAATCATGTCCCGGTAGGCCCGCTGGCCCAGGACCGCAGAAATTCCGTCGATCACGATGGACTTACCCGCGCCGGTCTCACCGGTCAGAACGTTGAAGCCCCGGTCAAAGGCAATGTCGGCCGACTCGATGACCGCAATATTCTCAATGTGCAGCAGGCTCAGCATTTCCTTGCCCCCCGATCATTCCATCAGTCTCTTGATCTCTCCGCAGAAGGCCGCGGCAGACGGCGTATCCCGCATAACCACAAGAAGGGTATCGTCCCCCGCCAGGGTCCCCACAACCACCTGCATATTCATGGCATCCACCGCCGACCCGGCAGCGGAGGCCAGTCCCGGCAGCGTGCGAATCACCAGCAGATTCTGCGCATAATCAAAATCCGTTACACACTCCCGGAAAATGGTGTTTAACTTGCTGGAGAACGTCCCGGACACCTTCTGGCCCAGGGTCGTATAGCGGTAAGTCCCGAAGCTGGTCAGCTCCTTGACGATCCGCAGCTCCCGAATGTCCCGGGAAATCGTCGCCTGGGTCGTCCGGAAGCCGGCCTGCTCCAGGGCGCTCAGAAGCTGCTCCTGGGTCTGAATGTCCCGGTCCGCAATGATCTCCAAAATCTTATTCTGTCGGTCTGACTTCATCTGTTTTCCCCCGTATGGCTGCGGAATTTCATATTTACCACGTCGTAGAAGCTCCGGTTCTTCAGCTGAACCAGCTGAGCCTCCACCTTCGATTTGCAGATTTTTGCCGTATCCCCCACGCTCAGCCGCAGCGCCTTGCCCCCGTCTACGGAAAGAAAGGCATTTCTTCTGGCGTTGCGCGTCAGCTCTACGGACACCGTCCGATTTTCCGATGCCACCATGCAGCGGCTCATGACATCATGGGCGCAAATGGGTGTAATCAGGATGTTGTGCGCCTCCGGCTCGACAATGGGGCCTCCGGCGGACAGGCTATAGGCTGTGGAACCGGTGGGCGTGGCTACGATCACCCCGTCTCCCCCGCACTCCAGCGCCTGAACCCCGTCGCAGCATACCGACAAATGAATGATCCGCGCCACGGCGCCCTTGGTAATGACCACATCGTTCAGGCTGATATCCCGAAAGACTTCCTTTCCGTCCCGGTGTACGGTCACGTCCAGCATCATCCGGCGATCCAGGCTGAAGTCATCCTTCGCCAGGCGCCGCAGCTCCTGCAGCTCTCCGGCCTCCAGCTCGGCCATAAAGCCCATCGTGCCGATATTGACCCCCAGGATCGGAAGTCCCTGCCGGGCAGCGGCCTTGGCCATATGCAAAATGGTACCGTCTCCGCCGAAGCATATCACAAGCTCCGCCCAGGGCAGCTCCCGCTCCAGGCGAAAAAAACGCAGATCCCGGGGCAGCTCATAGCTGCGTTCCACCTCAAAAGGCAGGCACAGATGGGTTTCCAGCCCGGCCTCCCGCAAAATCTGCTGAGCTGCGCGCGCAGTATGGAACCCCTTGTCCCGATAGGGATTGGGTGCGAGAATAATCCGTTTCATCGGCTCACCCCTTCAGCGTTTCATGGGCCTGCGCCACAATTTCCGCCAGATTCGGCGTAATCTCCTCACGCGGCTCCCGTGTCAGATGCGCAAGAAATTCAATGTTTCCCTCCGGCCCCTTCACCGGGGAGAAGGTCAGCCCCAAAAGGCGGAAATCCAGCTCCTTCGCCAGCCGGGTAAACGCCTCCAGCACCTCCAGATGGGTCTGCGGATCCCGGACAACGCCTTTTTTCCCGACCTTTTCCTTTCCCGCCTCAAACTGAGGCTTGATCAGGCACAGCACCTGCCCGGTGGGCTTGAGCAGCGCGCGAATAGCGGGCAGGACAATTTTCAAAGAAATAAAGCTGACGTCCACCACGGAAAGATCCAGCGGCTCCCCCAGCTGCTCCGGCGTGACATAGCGGATATTGGTCCGCTCCATAACGACCACCCGGGGATCGGAACGAATCTTCCAATCCAGCTGTCCGTAGCCCACGTCGATGGCAAAAACCTTCGCCGCTCCCTGCTGGAGCAAACAATCCGTAAATCCCCCCGTGGACGCGCCGGAGTCGCTGCATACATACCCCACGGGCTTCACGCCGAAATCCCGGAGGGCCTTCTCCAGCTTCAATCCGCCCCGGCTGACGTAGGGGCAGGCGCTGCCCCTGACCTCAATCGCCGCCTCCGGCTCATAGGATGCCCCGGGCTTATCCGCCTTCTGTCCGTTTACATACACCTGCCCGGCCATGATGATCGCCTGGGCCTTTGCACGGGTTTCGGCAAGTCCGGCCTCGGTCAGAAGCACATCCAGCCGCTTTTTTACCTTCACTTTCCCATAACCTCCTGTGCAAATTCTGCAATGGACGGGCCATCGAGTCCGCAGTCGCGGTACAGCTCGCCCATGCTGCCGTGGGAAATAAACCGGTGTCCCAGGTCCAGTCCCTCCACCCGGCAGTCCGGCTTTCTCTGCCGCAGCTTCCAGGCCAGCTCCTCCCGAATGCCGGAGCCGCCGCAGACCTCCTCTGCCACGATCACCGGACCGTCCGGCGCCATCTGCTCCGCCACCGCATCCACCGGCAGCGGTGCCACCGTAAGCAGCCGCAGAATACGGCAGGTCACGCCTCGGTCCGCCAGAATCTGCGCCGCCTGCTCTACATTCTCCAGGACCGTCCCGTAGGTAACGAAGGTCAGGTCCGTACCCTCTCGGTGACACGCCGCTGCGCCCAGCCTGGGCAGCTCCGGCGTGACCTGCCAGAAGCTTCCTTCAAAGCCTCGGTCTCCGCCCCTCGGATAGCGCACCGCTACCGGTCCCTCATACTCCTCTATCGCCCATGTCAGCATGGCGGCCAACTCCTTGCGGCTCGCCGGACACAGCAGCAGCAATCCGGGCACCTGGCGCAGGAAGCCCACGTCAAACACGCCGTGGTGCGTCTCTCCGTCCTCGCCCACCAGTCCGGCCCGGTCTACGGCAAATACCACATGCAGATGCAGCAGCGCCACATCCTGCAAAATCATATCGTACGCCCGCTGGAGAAAGGTGGAATAGATGGCCACCACCGGGATCATTCCCTGCTTGGCCAGTCCGCCCGCCATGGACACCGCGTGCTCCTCTGCGATTCCGACGTCAAAGGTTCTGCGGGGATAAGCATTTTTGAATTCCAGCAGCCCCGTGCCGCCCGGCATGGCCGCCGTAATGGCACAGATGCGGGCATCCCGATCCGCAAGCGTCATCATCGTCCGGCCGAAGGTGTCGGAAAACGTAGGAACGGACACCTTCAGCTGACGGCCGGTCAGAGGATCAAACTTGCCGATACCGTGAAACTGCGCCGGATTTTCCTCCGCAGGCAGGTATCCCCGGCCCTTCTGCGTGATCACATGGATCAGGACCGGCCGGTTCATGTTGGCTGCCGACCGCAAAACAGAAATCAACCGGTGCGTATCATGCCCGTCCACAGGCCCCATATAGAAAAAGCCCATCTGCTCAAACATAGTCGTCTGTATCAGGCGGCGCTTCAAAAAATCCCGTGCCGCCCGCCCGGCCTTCAGCAGAAGCTGCCCCCCGGGGACCCGGTCCGCAAACCGGCGGAAGCGCTTTTTCATGCCCAGGTATCCGTCGAGCATACGAATCCGGGACAGATGCCGGGCCATACCGCCCACGTTCCGGTCAATCGACATTTCATTGTCGTTCAGAATGACGATCAGGGGTTCCTTGCTCACGCCGGCATCATTCAGGCCCTCGTATGCCAGTCCGCCCGTCGCCGCTCCGTCACCCAGCAGGGCAATCACCCGGTACTCTCCCCCCATAAGGGTTCTGGCCCGGGCCATACCCAGGGCTATGGATACGGAGCTGGAGGCATGCCCCGCCACGAAGGCATCCGCGTCGCTTTCCCGGGGCTTGGGGAAGCCTGCCATCCCGCCGAACTGGCGCAAATGTTCAAAACCCGCCTGGCGTCCTGTCAGCAGCTTATGAATATAAGACTGGTGACCCACATCGAATACCAGGCGGTCTTTATTGGTGTCAAAAACGGTCTCGATGGCGACAGATAGCTCAACAACGCCCAGATTGGACGCCAGATGCCCGCCCGTCTTAGCTACATGGGAAACCAAGTATTCCCGGATCTCCTCGCACAGGATCTTTCGATCGCCGTCGTTCAGATGAAGCAGGTCCTCATGTCCCCGAATCTTCTCGAGTATACTCAAAATTGTGACACAACCTATCGTTTTGATTTCTTTCTCAGCACCGCAGGCAAATGGCGCAAATAATAGACGCACTTTCCCGCAGTGTGTACAATGGCTGTACAGGAGCCGATGGCGAAGGTCTTGCCGATTGCCTTGCCCCCCACCGTCAGGCCCGCCACCAGGGCGGACATAGCCAGCGGCAGGAGCTTGGGCCAGCGGAAGCTGCCGCTCGCCAGGACCTGCGCCGCAATGGTTGCAGAGGCGGAGCCGGACACCACGCCGCAGATGTCTCCGATCACGTCGTTGCAGATGGAGCTGACACGCTCCGCATTGCGCAGCAGACGAATGGATTCTATCGCGCCGGGTACCTTCCGCGCCGCCATGGAGTGAAACGGCGTCTCGTCTGCCGAAGTGACCGCCACGCCTATAATATCAAACAAAATGCCCACCAGGACAATCACAAGCAGGATGATAAACGCCACCAGAATGCCGCTGTCGGACATGATCTGCTCCGACAGGAAGGATATGGTCCCGGAGACCACAATGGTCACGAGAAAAATCGTAATAAACCAGCGAATCGCCTTGGATCGCTCTTTGGCTGCCGCGCCTGAACCAGGTCTCGACAAGGTACCTCCACACTCCGTTTCCGTAACAGATAACATTTCAAAGCTTCTCTGAGATAAAAAAGAAGGACGACAGCAGACGGGATAAATCTTACGGCTTAGGTCGGGTTGGTTTTCCCCGCAGGAGAACCTGCCGTTGCCGCGCAGGCCGTTTCCGTTTCGTCTCCCCGCTCAAGTGTTGCCAGATTGAATACCCGATTGCCACTTAGTCCGTACTGCAATCCCCCGTCTGCCCCATTACGACAGTCTAGGCGATTTCCGCAGCAAAACGATCCCACCCTTATCCTCTTTTGCAGGTATGGTTTCCAGAAGCAATATCGGCAGAGGCTTTGGCCAAAGCATCCGGCCGCGTCGATCTTCTTTCCCCGGCATACCCACTCAAGGCAGGCTACTCTGCACACAGCACACGATTCTGTGCACTGCCTTGCAGGTTCATACCTAGTTCGTACGCGAACGGGTCCCTGTAGGGGAATCTATCCGTCGTCACACAAGAAAAGGTCTCCACGGAAACCGGGACGGATACTCCATGCCATTGGAGTGCGCCCGGGATCCTTAACCCCCAGCACCCACCCTAAACTGGGCGTAAAAAGCAGGCACCAGGGACTTCATCGATATGCCCTTCAAAGGATTTTTAGGCCCTTCCTGGGGGCGAGTCGTCTTGACTAGAATACTGCGTCGTCAGCATAAATGATAGCATACTTTTTATGAATATACAAGTATTTTTTTAGGTTTCCGCCCTTCCGTTCCCCATTTTCTCAAGCCAATCCCCAACAATATCTCCATGGGTAACCGCGATCTTCAGCCCCGGAATCTCCTCCGGTGCAAAAAAGGCAAGCTCCTTGGACTCCGAGCTGATACGCATCCCGGGCATGTCCTGCAGGACCAGTGTATACACAACGATCACCATCCGCCACACGCTTCCGTCCCGGAAGGCCGCAATACGGTCCCGTCCGTCGTATACCCCCAGCTTTTGGAAGCGGTCCGGCGGAATCCGCATTCCGATTTCCTCCCACGTCTCACGGGCCATAGCCTGGCGAGATGTCTCTCCCCGCTTCACGCCGCCGCCGATCAGGCCCCATACGTCACTGTCCCGCCGTCTTTCCAGCAAAAGCTTTCCGTCCCAGGTGATCAGTGCATTGGCTCCTAGGTGGGTCCTCATGGTGGGCTTGGGCGCGTTGGGATCTCCCAGAAAAAAACGCGCAATCTCTCTGCTGCCGTCCTTTGCCCGGCGGGCAGCCAAATAGGATTTCCATTTCATCTCTTTCCGCCTCCTGTGTGTCAGAATAACACATTTTGGTGGAAAATTCCACAAAAATCGCGGTTTCTCCGGATTTTCCCCGCTTCCCTCTTGTCTGTACCGTCTCTCTTTGTTATAATGGCCAAAACGCAAGATAGAAAGAAGGGAAAGTTCCCATGCTGCATTTCCCCTGTCTGGTGCTGGACCACGACGACACCGTTGTCCAAAGCGAGCAAACCATTAACTACCCCTTTTTCTGCCAGATTCTGGAGCAGTACCGCCCCGGGCAGACCATTTCCCTGGCGGAGTACACCGCGGGCTGCTTTCATCCGGGCTTCGCCGGTATGTGCCGGGAGCGATTTCACTTCACCCAGCAGGAGCTGGAGGACGAATTTCAGGCTTGGCTTGTCTATGTGCGCAGCCATATTCCCCCCGCATACCCCGGCATAGCCGAAATCATTCGCAGGCAAAAGGCCGAGGGCGGGCTGATTTGCGTTGTCTCTCACTCCAGTACGGAAAATATTCTAAGGGACTACCGCACCCATTTCCGGCTGGAGCCGGATGCGGTCTATAGCTGGGATCTGCCCGAAGCGCTGCGCAAGCCCAGCCCCTACGCCCTTACGGACATCATGCAGCGGTATTCCCTCCGTCCCGAGCAGCTCCTGGTTGTGGACGATATGAAGCCCGGTTACACCATGGCCCGCCAGGCCGGTGTCCCCATCGCTTTCGCCGGCTGGGGACGGGCCGAATTTCCGGATATTTATGCAGAAATGTCCGCTCTGTGTACCTTCGTCTGTCCCACACCGGCGGATCTGGCCGCTCTGTTATTCTGAATTTTACCGGTCTTTTCCGTCTGATCTCTTGACAGACGTGTTATACTGATGGTGGTAAGCTGTGTGCTGCAAGGCAGAAATTCCGGGGGGTGCGCCATATGGAAAAGGAAAATATCAAGGTTATGGCCCGCAACCGGGAGGCCTACCACGAATACTTTGTCGAGGAAGAATTCGAGGCAGGAATTGAGCTGTGCGGCACGGAGGTCAAGTCCATCCGCCAGGGGACGTTGAACCTGAAGGATGCCTGGTGCGGCATCAAGGATGGAGAGCTGATCCTCAACCAGATGCACATTTCACCTTATGAGCACGGCAACATCTTTAACCGGGATCCCCGCCGTCCGCGCCGCCTTTTGGCGCACAAGCGGGAGATTATGCGCCTGTTCGGCAAGGTCAAGCAGGACGGCTACTCTCTGATTCCCCTGTCCGTATACTTTAAGGGCAGCCGCGTCAAAGTCAAGGTTGGCCTGTGCAAGGGCAAAAAACTTTATGATAAGCGTCAATCTGCCGCCGAGCGCGACGCAAAGCGTCAGATCGACCGTGCAATGAAGGAGCGATATTAACCATGAATCCAACATTTACCATCACAATGGAATCCGGCGGTGTCATTTCCGGTGAGCTTTTCCCCGACAAGGCGCCCCAGAGCGTATACAATTTTATTGACCTGGCCAACAAGGGCTTCTATAACGGGCTGATCTTCCATCGCGTCATCCCCGGCTTTATGATCCAGGGTGGCTGCCCGGAGGGAACCGGCATGGGCGGTCCCGGATACTGCATCAAGGGAGAGTTTTTCTTCAACGGTGTCAAGAACGATCTGCGCCACAAGCGGGGCGTTCTGAGTATGGCCCGCTCCTCCAGCCCCAACAGCGCCGGCTCCCAGTTCTTTATCATGCACGACGATGCCAAGCACCTGGACGGGCAGTATGCCGCCTTCGGCAAAGTCACCTCCGGAATGGATGTGGTGGACGCAATTGCCGCCACCCAGACGGACCGGAACGATCGTCCCCTTGCCGAGCAGCGAATTGCCACCCTTGTGGTAGACACGCACGGCGAAAGCTATCCGGAGCCGACCAAGTTGCCGGATCCTTACGGCAGATTCTGATTGCATCACCCGTTCGGGCGGGCCTGTGCTCGCCCGGCGGCGTGTCCATTTCGGACTTTCTATTTTTGTTGATCCGGGGGCGTACTGGTTTCGACGGGGGTAGTGAGGCTGGAATAGCGGGTCGTGGCGCCTGACCACGATAAAACGGGTATTTTTTTAAATTTAACTGACAACAATACTGTTGCCCTGGCTGCCTAATTAGGCGCCCATCCTCCCCGGAAGGTCCACGAGCCGGGCTAGGGTGTGATTTGAGTGGAGCCCGTGCGTACGCAAAGCTTTGCGCGTACCATGCATTATGAAGCTACCAAATTCCGGAGGGTGTTTGTTCCCGCCGGTTTGAGGGAATGTAAATAACAAACTGCACCCGGAGAAGTTCCTTCCAAGTTGCTTTCGGACAGGGGTTCGATTCCCCTCGCCTCCACCAAAACAATATAATCCGAACCTTTTGCCGATTGGTCATGGGTTCGGATTTGTTGTTTTAATGGAAGAAATTGAAGACTGGTAATAAAGAAACCGGGAGGACTGTCGATCAGGGC
>CAKTKB010000013.1 GCA_934569195.1 uncultured Oscillospiraceae bacterium | reverse complement strand
CTTTGTCTACTTTACTCCTCGCTGGAAGCTATTTTTTTACCCCCGGCATAGCCGGGGGTTGACTTTGGTTAACCAAACCATTCCCCCGTGCCTGCTTATCGCCGCACGGGGGAATCTTCTTCTGCATTTCAACTTTTATCCCTTGGACCCGGGTCTGCGCAGAAGGATCATGCTGTAGACGAACAGTCTCTTCTGATCCCAGGCAAATTCCAGTCCGCAGCGCTTTGCCAGCTCCGCCACATCGACACAATAGGCCGACAGGCAGCTAAACTGCACCTTCGGATGCACGCAGGCATCCCCCCGGGTGAGCGCGCAAGGCTCGCACAGATCGCAGCAGCTGCCGCCTGCGCAGATTCCAACCCAGCCGTCTGCGCAAAGGGCCTCGTTCAGCCGCAGCATTTCCCGGTTATGCGCCTGTTTCCCGTGGCGAATGGCCTGCGTATCCTGGTAACCGTCGATTGGCCACTGCGTCTCCAGCACCAGTGCCAACTCACTGCCAAGGATCCGGCTGTGCATCTGTTCCACGCTCCCACACAACGGCGGGCAGGAATAATTCGCATGGTACTGGCCACAGCGGTTTTCTTCACAGAACGCCCGGAATTTTCCGTCCACCGGAACCTGAGAAGCCGGGAGCACTGCGGCGGAAAACCCCGCCTCCCGCGCCAGTCGGATAAGCTCTGTCTGGTCCATCGTCATTTCCTCCTCTGATCATAAACATGGCACGCTCTGCACAGGACCGCCGTCCCCAAAAGCGTTCGCCCGTTCCCGGGAGCCGCCCGCCGCAGACAAAAACAGCCGAATACCCGGGCAGAGCATCCGCCCCGATATTCGGCCGTATCGTGGATCAAACGGCACCCTCTCCGGTGAAAACCACCCGAACGGTCCAGAAAATAACCTTCAGATCCGTAAGCAGGCTCCGCTCCCGGATGTATTTCAGATCCGACTCCACCCATTGGTCAAAATCGTGGGAGTCGCTGCGCCCCTGACACTCATGGTAACATGCCAGCCCCGTCTTTACATCCAGCCGGTGCATCTGGTAGGGGGTGTACTGCGCAACCTCCCGCGGCAGCGGCGGTCGCGGCCCGATAATGGACATATCCCCCCGCAGGATGTTGATGAGCTGCGGAAGCTCGTCTATGCTGGTCTTGCGGATGAAATGCCCCACCTTCGTTACTCTGGGGTCGTCCGTCAGCTTAAAGGCCGGGCCGGTCATCTCATTGCGGGCCATAAGCTCCGCCAGCTTTTCCTCCGCGTTCGGGCACATGGAACGGAACTTATACATTTTGAAC
Organism: uncultured Oscillospiraceae bacterium; assembly: GCA_934569195.1. Classification (GTDB taxonomy): domain Bacteria; phylum Bacillota; class Clostridia; order Oscillospirales; family Oscillospiraceae; genus Faecousia. The sequence goes on along the minus strand of CAKTKB010000013.1, from coordinate 19,852 downwards.
TCCCGTCCGCCCTTGGTCAGCCGGGTCTGCGCATAGATAACCTTTCCCCCGTCTTCCCGCTTAATTGCAATCGCAACGCCCAGGAATACCGGCGAGAGCAAAATCAGCGCCAGCGCAGACAATACAAGATCAAACAGACGTTTGAAAAAATCGTAAACAGGCTTTTGCTTCAATGGCGGAACCGTCTTTTCCACCGGCTGTGCCTGTCTCTGCGGTGCATCCACCGTCTGCATAAAAACCCTCTTTCTCCCATGTCCGCCCATAAGACGGCACCTGGGTAAGCATTTTCTTTCTCTTCGCCTCGATATGCCAAAGCAGACCCCATTATAACAGCCTGCGCCCGAATTCGCAAGAGGGGATGATAAAATAAACTTTTTCCAACTTTGGCAAAGGCGAAATTATCGAATCTCCATAATCTTTTTTCATTTTACAACATGCCACTCCCTTTGTCAATGCAATTTCATTCCTCCGGCTGCCATTTTGACCGCCACACGGCAGAAAATCCAATTTACTTTTTCTTTCCACCGTGATAAGATGGCAGTATACAAGGGGTTTCCCTGTAAATGAACTGCAAAGGGTGAAAAAAATGGGCTATACAGAAAGCTGGTCCGGAAAAATAAATCGAAAGCTGATCAAAAAGCAGCGTATCATCGATGTGGCCGCCGGCCGTGAAAAGGCGGACCTGGTGCTGAAAAACGCTACCTATGTGGATGTGTTCTCCGGAGAACTGGATACCGGAGATATCGCCGTAGCAGAGGGCCTGATTGTCGGACTGGGCAGCTATCAGGGCAAGGCCGAGGTCGATATGCGGGGCAAGATTGTCTGTCCCGGCTTTATTGACGCGCATATTCACCTGGAGTCCAGCCTGGTCAGCCCCGCAGAATTTGCCCGGGCCGTGCTTCCCCACGGAACCACCACCGTAATTACCGACCCCCACGAGATCACCAACGTCATGGGTACGGACGGCATTGACTATATGCTTGCCGCGACCGAAGGGCTGCCCGTAGATGTCCGCTTTATGATTCCCTCCTGCGTCCCCGCCTCTCCCATGGACGAAAGCGGGGCCAACCTGGACTACCGGGATATTGACAGCTTCTTTGAGCATCCCAGAGTGCAGGGTCTGGCAGAAATGATGAATTACCCAGGGATTATTGCAGCCGACGGCGCTACCGTCGCCAAAATCGTTGCCTCTCAGGCCCATCACAAAAAAATTGACGGCCACGCGCCCGGTCTGCGGGGAAACGATCTGAATGCCTATATCGCCGCAGGCGTCTACTCCGACCACGAATGCGCAGACGTTACGGACGCCCTGGAAAAGCTGCGCCGCGGCCAGTTCATCATGATCCGGGAGGGCACCGCCGCCCGCAATCTGGAGGCGCTTATGCCCCTGCTGAGCGAAAAATACTACAGCCGCTGTATGTTCTGTACGGACGACAAGCACCCCAACGATCTATTGGAGAAGGGGCACATCGACTACATCTGCCGCCAGGCCGTGGCCATGGGCGCGGACCCTATCCGGACCGTTCAGGTTGCCTGCCACCATGCCGCCCGGTACTTCCTGCTGAACAATCGCGGCGCCATTGCGCCGGGCTATCTGGCCGATTTTGCCATTGTGGAGGATCTGAAGGATTTTCACGTCACCACCGTGTACAAAAAGGGCCGTCTCGTTTACAGTGAAGGAAACGTCGTTCCTTTCCCTGCGCCGGAGATCGCTCCCCATTTGCAGGAGCAGGCGCACAACACCTTCCATCTGCCTGTGCTCCACGCCGATGACTTTACCGAAGCCCGCCGCAGAGGTGTCATCGGCATGATCCCGGGGCAGATCGTTACGCAGGACTGCGGATACGCTCAGGCCGTGGACATCCGCCAGGACATCCTGAAAATGGCCGTCATCGAGCGGCACAAGAACACCCATCATATCGGAATCGGCTACCTGAAGGGGTACGGACTCAAGCGAGGAGCCGTCGCCACCAGCGTCGCCCACGACAGCCACAACATCATCTGCGTCGGCGCAAACGACTCGGATATGGCCGTCGCCGCCAACCGAATTGCAGAAAATCGGGGCGGCATTGTGGTCGTGGCCGATGGGGAAATTCTGGCGGAGCTGCCCTTGGAGATTGCCGGACTGATGAGCGAGCAGCCCCTGCCGCGGGTAAATGCCCTGCTGGAGCAGGCCAAGGCAGCCGCCCACACCCTTGGTGTCGGGGCCGGTATCGATCCGTTTATGACGCTGTCCTTCATGAGCCTGCCGGTTATTCCCACCCTGCGTCTGACCACGCGGGGTGTTCTGGACGTCACCACCCAGCAATACATCTGATCCCCGCACTGCCCGGCTGCCGCCACACGGCACCCGGGCGGTTCTTACCCACAACGAGGAGGTTTTCCCATGCTGCCACAAGCATTCCTTGCGCGGATGCAGGCCCAATTGGGGCCGGACTATCCCGCTTATCTGGCAAGTCTGGACCGTCCCCGGGCCGTTGCCCTGCGCTTAAACCCGGCAAAAGTCCCGCCGTCCGCGCTTCCCTTTCTTCTGGAGCCGGTTCCCTGGGAGCCGACGGGCTATTACTATGACCCCGATGCCCGTCCCGGGCTGCACCCCTACCACGAAGCAGGCGTATACTATTTACAGGAAGCCAGCGCCATGGCTCCCGTTGCTCTGCTGGACCCTCAGCCGGGGGAGTGGGTCTGCGACCTGTGCGCCGCCCCCGGCGGGAAAAGCACCCAGATTGCCGGACGGATGGGCGGCCGCGGCCTGCTGCTGTGCAACGAATTTCATCCCCAGCGCGCAAAAATTCTTTCCCGCAACATAGAGCGTCTGGGTATCGCCAACGCCCTGGTTACCAATGAAACCCCCGCCGCTCTGGCGCTGCGCTTTCCCGGGCAATTTGACCGGGTTCTCGTGGATGCGCCCTGCTCCGGGGAGGGTATGTTCCGAAAGGAAGAGGCAGCCGTCACGGACTGGAGTCAGGAAACCGTCGCCATGTGCGCCAGACGGCAAACCGAGATTCTCGCCCATGCAGCCGAAATGGTGCGCCCGGGCGGGCGGCTGGTGTATTCCACCTGCACTTTTGCACCGGAGGAGAACGAACGGGTCGTAGAGCATTTTCTTCAGCATCACCCGGACTTTGAACCGGACCCCGTGGACGCTCCCTGGTTCAGCTGTTCCGGGCCGGGAATGTACCGTCTCTGGCCCCACAAGCTGCTGGGAGAGGGGCATTTCGCAGCCGTACTCCGCCGCCGCACCGGTTCCCCCGATGCACATCTGAAGGCAGCGCCCGGGAGTGAGCTTCCGGCGCTGTGGACGGAATTTGCCTCTGCCCTGGGCATTTCCCTTCCAGAAGGGAAGGCGCTCCGCTTCGGAAGCAGCCTCTTCTGGGTTCCCCGGGAGCTTCCTCAGCTTTCCGGCCTGAAGGTCCTCCGTCCCGGCCTGGAGCTGGGTAGTCTGAAGCCCAACCGCCTGGAACCGGCCCACGCCCTGGCCCTCTGGCTGCCCGGCTGCGGATGCGAGCTGCAGCTCCCCGCTCTCGGTCCGGAGATGCGCGCCTACCTTCATGGCGACGTTCTCCCCTGCCGCGCCCGGGGCTGGTGCCTGGTAAAGGCGGACGATTATCCCATCGGCTGGGGGAAGGCAGACGGTTCCGTTCTGAAAAACCATTACCCCAAGGGGCTGCGCCGCTGAGTCTCCGCTCCCCGCAAATTGGGTCGTTTCACCCGGTTTTTTCCCTTTTTTTCAGGATTATGCAGCCGGAATCGGAAATTTGCCTTTACAGTCCACAAGTTTTATGATATAAATAGTGTGTTTGACTGAATCACTTCGCAAGGAGAGGATATTCCTTGGCTAAATACGAAATTCACGGCGGCACCGCGCTCAATGGCGAAGTCACCATCAGCGGCGCAAAAAATGCCGCCGTCGCTATCCTTCCGGCCGCTCTCTTGGTAAACGGCACCTGCCGGATTGAGAACGTCCCGGATATCTCCGACGTACACATTCTTCTGCGTATTCTGGAAAAAATGGGTGCGTCCGTATCCTGGGAGGATGCCTCCACCGTCGTAATCTGCTGCGCCGGTCTTTCCTATTCCCAGCCGGATCCCGCCCTGGTCAAAAAAATACGGGCAAGCTATTACCTGATGGGCGCGATGCTCGGCCGGTTTGGCCGTGCGCACGTTGCCCTTCCCGGCGGCTGCAACTTTGCCTCCCGCCCCATCGATCAGCATATCAAGGGCTTTACCGCCCTCGGTGCCGATGTGGATGAGGATGATGAATATGTCGCCCTTGAGACAGGCCCGTCCGGTCTGCAGGGCAGCCGCATCAGCCTGGATGTTGTAAGCGTCGGCGCCACGGTGAATATCATGCTGGCGGCGACCCTGACCCCGGGGCAGACCATTATCGAAAATGCCGCCAAAGAGCCGCACATTGTCGACCTGGCAAACTTTCTGAACACCATGGGGGCGCGCATCTCCGGCGCCGGAACCGACACCGTGAAAATTCGCGGCGTCAACGGTCTGCGCAGCGGCAGCTATGCCATCATCCCGGACCAGATCGAGGCAGGGACCTATATCGCCGCAGTTGCCGCGGCCGGCGGCAATGTCCTGGTCAAAAATGTGATTCCGAAGCATATGGACTGCATTACCACCAAGATCCAGGAAATGGGCGCCCGGATCATCAACTATGACGATGCCATCCGGGTCATCAGCACTCAGCGGCTGCGCCGCGCTACCGTTAAGACCATGCCCTATCCGGGCTTCCCCACCGATATGCAGGCCCAGATCTGCGTCTGCATGACGCTGGCATCCGGCGTCAGCCGTATCACCGAGAGCGTCTATGAAACCCGCTTCTTCGGCTACTGCACAGAGCTTCAGAGTATGGGGGCAAACATCCAGATCAACGGAAAAACCGCCACCATTATTGGCGTCGATGCGCTCCACGGGTCCACCGTTTCCGCCCGGGATCTGCGGGCCGGAGCTGCGCTCATCATTGCCGGTCTGGCCGCAGACGGCACCACCATTGTGGAAAACACACACTTTGTAGAGCGCGGCTATGAGCATCTGATCGACAAGCTGGCCGGATTGGGTGCGCGAATACGCCGAATCGAAGACGAAGAATAAACCGCACTGCCATCGCCTCCTGCGGTGGCAGCCATTTTTTATTGCAGGAGGTCTGCATATGAACGAATTTGAGCAGGAAATTGAAACGGTTGTAGACTCCATTCTGGAGGATTACGGCAACGGCCGGGAAATCGACCGGATCAATCCCTTCCGGCAGCCGGACCGACAAATCATGGACGACATCATTCAAAAGCTGCTGCGTATCGTCTATCCCGGGTACTACCGTGACCGGAACTACCGTATTTACAACGCGAAGCATAACCTGTCCATGCTGATAGAGGATGTTATGTTCAATCTGAACCGGCAGATTTCTCTGGTGTATCAGGCCAAGGGGCTTTATCCCGGGCAGGAAACCGCCCAGGCGCAGCAGGTGTGCCTGCATTTCTTCCGACAGCTGCCCCATGTCCGCGCCATGGTACAGACGGATTTGCAGGCAGCCTACGACGGAGATCCGGCCGCCACGGGAATGGACGAAATCATCTTCTGTTACCCCGGCCTCTTCGCCATTACCGTCTATCGCCTGGCCCATGTGCTCTATGAACAGGCGGTCCCCGTTTTGCCCCGCATTATGACCGAGCATGCCCACAGTCTGACCGGCATTGATATTCACCCCGGCGCTACCGTTGGAAAATGCTTCTTCATCGACCACGGAACCGGCATCGTTATCGGCGAAACCACCACCATCGGCGACAATGTAAAGGTCTATCAGGGCGTCACCCTCGGCTCCATCTCCACCCGGGGCGGGCAGTGCCTGCGGGGGAAAAAGCGCCATCCCACCATTGAGGACAATGTGACCATTTACGCAGGCGCTTCCATTCTGGGCGGCGACACCGTCATTGGCCACGACGCCGTCATTGGCAGCAACGCATTCATTACCCATTCCATCGCTCCCGGCACAACCGTAAGCATCAAAAACCAGGAGCTGCAATTCAAGCGCCGGGAGGGCGTAACCGACCTTTGCCGTTTCCGGGAAAGCGAGTGAAAGAGGAAATTTTATGAAAGAGAATCTACAGGATCTGGGGACCGCACCCATTGGCAAGCTGCTGCTCCGTATGGCCGCCCCCATGGTCCTGGCCCAGGTCGTCAACCTTCTCTATAACATTGTCGACCGCATTTTTATCGGGCACATTCCGGAAATCGGCCGTTTTGCTTTGACCGGCGTAGGGCTGTGCTTTCCCGTCATTACCATCATCGGCGCTTTCTATATGCTCATCGCCCAAGGCGGCGCTCCTCTGGCGGCTATCGAGATGGGCCGCGGCGACCTGTGCCGGGCGGAGGCCTATCTCGGCGGGTGCTTCAGCTGCCTGCTGGTAACCGCCGCCCTGCTTACCGTAGGCTTCTCCGTCTGGGGCGAAGGGCTGCTTTGGTTGTTCGGCGCCAGCAGCGACACCATTGGCTTTGCCCTCTCCTATATGCGAATCTACGCCGCCGGATCCGTCTTTGTAATGGTCGGAATGGGTATGAATCTTTTCATCACCACCCAGGGCTTCGCCACCTACAGCATGATAAGCGTCGTTATCGGCGCAGCGGCCAACATTCTCCTGGACCCCCTGTTTATCTTTGTCTTTAACTGGGGCGTAAAAGGTGCGGCGCTTGCCACCGTTCTGTCCCAGGCTCTCTCCGCAGCCTTTGTCCTGGCCTTTCTCCTGGGACGCAAGACCCGGCTGAAGCTTCGCCCGGAAAACCTCCGTCCCAAGCGCGCCCTGATGGGAAAAGCCCTGGCCCTTGGTCTTGCGCCTTTCGTTATGCAGGCCACAGAGGCCGCGGTAAATATCTCCTTCAATTCTTCTCTTCAGCGCTTCGGCGGGGACATCGCCGTGGGCGCCATGACCATTGCCAGCACCGTTATGCAAATGATCTCCCTACCTGTCCAGGGCATCGGACAGGGCGCACAGCCCATTATCAGCTTTAACTACGGCGCGCAGAATACAGCCCGCGTTCGTAAGGTCGCCCGGCTCACCTTTGTGGTCATTGAATCCGCCGTCTTTTTCTCCTGGGCCGCCATTGAGCTTTTCCCGGCCTTCTTTATCCGGCTGTTCAACTCCGATGCCGCCCTGCTGGATACGGCTGTCTGGACGCTGCGCCTGTATCTGGCCACTTTCGGACTGTTTGGCCTGCAGTCGGCAGCCCAGCAGGTTTTTGTCGCCACAGGGAAGGCAAAGCAGAGTCTGTTTGTCGCCCTCCTGCGGAAGGTCATCCTTTTGATTCCGCTCATTCACCTTTTACCCAAGCTTTTTTCGGATCCTGTTTTTGCCGTTTTTCTGGCGGAACCGGTGGCAGATTTTCTCTCCGTTTCCACCTGCTCCATTCTCTTTTTCTTTACGTTCCGCAAGGATATGGCGCGCCTGGAGCAAGCCTCCCCTGCCCGGCTGCAGCGTTAGCTCCACAAAATCCATAAAATGATGCCCCCTCCTGCGTGCATATCACGCACAGGAGGGGGCCTTTCATCTTGTCTTATTCGTAGCGGGTCGGCGTAATGTGCCAGATTTCCTCGGCATACTGCCGGATCGTGCGGTCAGAGGAGAACTTCGCTCCGCTTGCCACATTCAGCAGGCACTTGCGGCCGAATGCCAGCCGGTCTGCGTAGTCCCGGTTCGCCCGGAGCTTTGCATCCAGGTAGGACTGATAATCCATCAGCAGGAAATAGTGGTCCGGGCGGTGCCAGGAGGCGCCATCCAGAAGCGCATGGTACAGCTCGCGCTGATCGTCGTCGGTCGGAACCGTGCCGTCCACCAGGGTATCCACCACGCGGTGCAGATGGGCGTCGGCATTGTAAACGTCCCGGCTGCAATAGCTGTTGCGGCAGGCGTTGATCTGCTCCACCGTGGCGCCGAAGATATAGGCATTCTCCGCACCAACCTCCTGGACAATCTCCACATTCGCGCCGTCCATCGTACCCAGGGTCACAGCGCCGTTCAGCATCAGCTTCATATTGCCCGTTCCGGAAGCTTCCGTACCGGCAGGAGAAATCTGTTCGGAAATATCCGCCGCAGGAATGATGTGCTCTGCGTAGGAGCAGTTATAATTCTGAACAAAAACGACCTTCAGCTTATCCGAGACGGCCGGATCATTGTTGATCATCTTGGCAATCCGGTTAATGTACCGGATGATGGCCTTGGCCCGGGCATAACCGGGGGCGGATTTTGCGCCAAATACGAATACCGTCGGATGGAAGTCCGGCAGCTCGCCGTCCTTCAGCCGGAAATAAATATCCACAATGGACAGTGCATTCATAAGCTGCCGCTTGTATTCATGCAGGCGCTTCACCTGCACGTCAAAGATAAAATCGGGGCTAAGCTGAATGCCCTCATGCTTTGCGATCACGGCGCAGAGCTGCTCCTTCTTCTGCCGCTTGATGGCATTGAACTGGTGCACCATATCGTCGTCGATCATGGGCTTGAGCTTGGACAGGCGGTCCAGATCCTTCAGGAAGTCGCCGCCGATGCGGTATTTCAGCAGCTGCGTCAGCTCCGGATTGCAAAGGCCCATCCACCGGCGGGGCGTTACGCCGTTGGTCTTATTCTGGAAGCGCTCCGGATAAACCGCATACCACTCCCGGAACAGGTCCTCCCGCAGGATGCGGCTGTGAATCTCCGCCACGCCGTTGACGTAGGAGCCTACATAGACCGAAAGGTTCGCCATATGGGCCGTATTATCCTTTACAACAAACAGGTTGGGGTGCTCCCGCTTAAGCTTCTCATCAATCCGCAGAATGATGTTCACAATCTCCGGCACCACGGAACGCAGCAGGTCCAGGTTCCACTTCTCCAGGGCCTCCCCCATAACCGTGTGGTTCGTATAGGAGAAGGTTTTCTGCGCAATGGCAAAGCTCTGCTCAAAATCCATACCCTCAAGCATCAGCAGACGAATCAGCTCGGGAATGGACATAGCCGGGTGGGTGTCATTGAGCTGGACGGCATAAAAATCTGCAAAATGGCTCAGATCGTTGCCGTGGGCAACCTTGTAGGTCCGCAGCATATCCTGTAAAGAGGCCGACGACAGCACATACTGCTGCTTGATCCGCAGGCGCTTGCCCTCCCAGGTGGAATCATTGGGATACAGGACGCGGGTAATATCCTCCGCCTTATTCTTCTGTGCCAGAGCGCGCTGGTAGTCCTGCTCGTTGAAGGCGTTGAAATCCAGCTCCTCTTCCGCTTCGCACTGCCACAGACGCAACGTATTGATGTTGTTCGTGCCGTAGCCGATCACGGGCACATCATAGGGAACCGCCAGCACGGTATGATCCGGGAACTGAACCTTCACCGTGTGGTTATAGCGGCGGTAGGACCAGGGATCACCAAACTTTGTCCAGTCGTCCGCCGTCTCCACCTGGCTACCGTTGGCGTCAAAGCTCTGCTTGAACAGGCCGAAGCGATACCGCAGGCCGTAGCCGGACAGGGGAATGTTGCAGCTGGCAGCGGAGTCCAGGAAGCAGGCAGCCAACCGGCCCAATCCGCCGTTGCCCAGAGCGGCATCCTCAATATCCTCCAGAACGGCCAGGTCCACGCCCCGATCCGCAAAAATCTGCTTCATCTCATCCAGGATACCCAGATTATACAGATTGCTGTACACCAGGCGGCCAATCAGGTATTCTGCGGAGAAATAGTACGCCTTGCGCTCGTGCATACGGGTACGCTTGCTCCGATTCCAGTTGTCGCTGATGGCCATCATGACGGCCTCACCCAAGGCTTCATGCAGCTCCTGAGGCGTTGCCTCCTGGAGGGAAACATCATAGGTGTACTTGAGCTGCGCCTCCGTCCACTTGAGAATATTCATGCAATTATAGTTCATGTCAAGTCTCCATTCTTAGGCGGGATTCTTCTCCCCATCCAATTTCTTTCTTTTCAGGCGGCCGTACAAGCCGGTCACGCGTCCAATTTCCCCGGCCAGCGCCTCACTGCATGCATCCGGTGAAACGCGCCATGTCCAATTGGCATCCGACATGGAACCGGGCAAATTCATTCTTCCGGCTGCGCCTATGTCCAAATAGTCCTGCATGGGGATGATGCACAGATCCGCCACGCTGGACATAGCCGTCCGAATCACGCCCCGTACCAAGCCTTCATCCTCCGTCAGGGCCATATATTCCCGCGCGTAGGCCACGGCCTCCTCCGACGCGGTGTCAAACCACTGGCGCATTGTCACATTGTCGTGGGTACCGGTGTAGCAGACGGTATGCCGTTCAAAATTGTGCGGCAGAAAATCGGAGGATGGCTCCCGCGTATCGAAAGCAAAGGCCAGCACGCGCATTCCGGGATAACCGGATGCCTCCCGCAGCTCCATGACCTCCTGGGTCATATATCCCAGGTCCTCCGCAATCATCCGCAAATGGGGGAGTCTGTTTTTGATCGTCTGCACAAAATCCAGCCCCGGGCCTTTTACCCACATGCCGCCACGGGCCGTCTTATCTCCGAAGGGAACGGCCCAATAGCTCTCCAGGCCCCGGAAATGATCCATCCGAATCACGTCATACAGCTTTCCGGCCGCCTCCAGCCTGTGAATCCACCAGGCGTAGCGGTCCTGCGCCATACGGTCCCAGCGGTACAGCGGATTTCCCCAGAGTTGGCCATCCTCGGTAAAGCCGTCCGGCGGGCAGCCCGCCACAGCGATGGGATTCAACGCCTCGTCCAGGAAAAACAGCTCAGGGCTGCCCCACACATCCGCAGAATCCAGCGGCACATAGATCGGCACATCCCCGATGATCTCCACATCGTTTTCATGGGCATAAGCACGAAGCCGGTCCCACTGCGTGAAGAATACATATTCCACAAAGCAATAAAAGCGGATGGAGTCGGCCATCTTCCGCCGCGCCTGCCAGATAGCCTCCGGCTGGCGGAATTTCAGCTCCGTCTCCCATTCGTACCACGGTCTGCCTGCATGCGCCTCCTTCAAGGCCATAAACAGGGCAAAATCCGGCAGCCAGTTTCCGTTATCTCTGCAAAAAGTCTCAAACGCCGGACCGCCTTCAAAGCGCCGGTAGGCCAGGCGCAGAATCCGCAGGCGGTTCTCGTACAAGGCGCCGAAATCCGTCTTGGTTTCGCACGTCCCCCAGGAAACGGCCTCGACCTCCTGCCGCAGCAGCAGCCCCTGCTCGATCAGAGCAGGCAGGTCAATCAGATAGGGGTTCCCGGCAAAGGTGGAGCAGGACTGGTAGGGAGAATTTCCGTAGCCCGTAGGCGTGAGCGGAAGAATCTGCCAGTACTGCTGCCCCGCCTTTTTTAAGAAATCGACGAAACGGAAGGCAGGCTCTCCCATGGTACCCACCCCGTACGGTCCCGGCAAAGAAGTAATATGCATCAAGATACCGCTCGCACGCACAATATCTACTCCTTTTGTTTCTGATCATAATACCCGTCGCGCGTTTCCGGTATTCCCCGCCGACTCAGCCGGGTCGGGCACAAGGGCAAACCGTTTCCGCCGCAACAGTTTTAAGAATAATACTTTTCCGCCGTTTTGTCAAGGGAACGGCCCGTCGGCGCGTCGAATTTTTCCATTATTGCGCAGATATGCAAAAACTCCCCTGCCTATTGTACACGCATTTATGAATATCTATCCCCTCAAGGCATCGACGGCCCGGCGATTTTATCCCAGGGCATCCGGCTCCGTCGGTTCTGCCGGCGCCTCCGTCGGTGCGGAGGTTTCCGGCTCTGTGACCGGCTCCGTCGGTACCTCTGTCGGCTCCGTCGGCTTTTCCGTCGGTTCTGTCGGCGCCTGATAGTCCGGATTCTTGGTTCCGCAGCCCTTCGTACAGGTGGGCTGGTCCGGTCGGAAGGTATGCCGCCCCTCCTGGCAGGTGGTGTGGACGTGGATATGGATCGTCAGCTCCGCCGCGCTGGTATTGGCAGTGGCCTGCGCCTTCACGGTAATCGTTGCGTCCCCTGCGGCAAGGGGCGTCACGACCCCATCCTGACTGACCGACACGACCTTCGTGTCCGAGCTGGTATATTGCAGCTTCACCGACCCGTACTTTACCTTTGCGTTCAGAGTGAAGGGCTTTGCGTCCTCCGCGATGTCATAATTTCCAACCGCGCTGATCTCCTGCTGCCGGTCCTGCACCGACGTCTCCCCGCCGTACAGAATCACCGGCGTTCCCATCTTCACATGATTGTATACGCTTCCCGCTATATCCACCGGCAGGTTCACACACCCATGGGAGCCTTCCCGCAGATAGATGTCGCCTCCAAAGCTGTCCCGCCAGCTGGCATCGTGAATACCGAAGGTCCCGGAAAATCCGATCCAATAGTTTACAAAATCATTCCAGGTCGGGCCTACCAGCCAGCAATCCCGGTCCAAATCATCCACCTGGTAAACACCGGTCGGGGTCCGGTCTCCGTTGGCTACGCAGCCGGAGACGATGGGCGTAGACACGACGCATACGCCGTCCTGATAGACCCAAAGATGCTGCCCGCTGAGGTTCACCTCCACATAGCTCCCGCCGAAGGGCAGCGCATTTGCCTCGCTGTAGGGCAAATAGAGCGCCTCCCGGGTCCCCGACACGCCCTTGGACAAGCACTGCTTCAAATCCTGCACCATTGCAGAAACATCCAGGTGCTGTCCATAATATTCCACAGAAAGGCCAACGGTTCCTCCGCCCGTCGTCGCAAAGTCGTCCCGCCGGTCTCCCTTGCTGTACGCTTCATCAAGTCGGTTCACATAACGCGTAATGGCATCCGTGTCCAGACTGACCTCCAGCCCGCTGGTGACCGACACAAAGGATGCCGCCGTATCCTTATCCACCCGAACGGTTGCAAGCGTCTCTCCTCCGGGCGCAAATCGATACGTCACCTCTGCCGCCAGGTAAGCATTTGCCTTTTCCAGCGCGCCGCGGACCAGGCTGCTTTCCTCCGTGATATTCGCCTGATCGGTCTTTTCCTCTGCCTGCAGGTTCAGGTCCGGAAGCAACTGCACCATCGCTTCTCCCACGTCCCGGGCAAACTGCTCCGCCGGGTAGGATACGCCGTCACTCTGCCGGAAGGATACAAATTTTCCTTCGGACGACCGGTAAACAATACCGGCATTGCTTGCCGGGACCTCCAGCGCCTCCGCCAAAAAGCGCGTCAGCTTTTCCTCGTCGTATGTAAGCACCGTCTCCGGCAGCGGGTCCTCCGTCTGGCAGGCCGTCCGGCACAGTGCGTACTGCTGATCGTCCACGGAAAGTCCTGCCGCTTCCGCAGGAACGCGAATTTCCTTCTCGTTCACCCGTAGGGTCAGCGCATACTTTGCCGCAGCTCTGGACACCTCCGCCTTGGCAACCGGCTCACTCAATCCTCCCACGTCCACCGTGCTGATCGTCGTCCCTTCCGGGAAAACGAAACGTGTCACCGCGGCCTTCTGCGGCTCCGTTTCCTCCGTTGCAGGCTCTGTCCACGGGGTGGATGTGGTCTGCGTCGGATCCGGCATTGCCTGTTTCTGCGCACACCCAAATAAAAATCCTGCCATCAGGCATGCCAGTACGATGATAACCCTTTTTCTCATATCCTATCTCTCTTTCTCTTCCCGCTGCGCATTCTGAATTTCAATTGGCTGCCCCGTAAGCATGGGATAGCAGATCAGGCCCGCTCCGTCCAGCTTCTCCCGGTGCATATCCACGCCGGTGATCCGGTTGCCGTCATACGTGCGGTAATAATAAATACCCTTGTCCGCGTTGCAGCAGCCGGTATAGAGGGTAATCTCATATTTCCCGTCTCCCACATCGCAGCATCCTCTGGTCTGATCCACAGAGCCAAGGATATGAAACAGCTGGCTGACGCTTTCCTCCTCCGAATCGCCGGAACGGGAGTTGGCTGCCGTAAACGCCACCCGCACGAATCTGGACTGGGAGGACAAATCTCCCGGCAAACCCAGCGCTCCCATCCCCCGGCTGTACGCCGTCAGGGAAACACGGCTGGAAAAGTGATTCTCCGGCGTCCGGGGGGAAAGGTGCATATATTGATTCAGGTTGAACATCTGCTGCGGAAAGGGCGGATTGTTGGTCAGCACCCCCAGCGGGTTTTCGTAGACCATCAGCCCCTCCTTCACCGCCTCCACGGTAATCGCCTCCCGGCGGTCTGCCAATATCCAGTGAAGATCGGACACCGGCAGGTCCGGACGAAACGGCTCCCGGGTCAGCTGCACACGGTGCAGCAGCTCACGCGCCTGAGCCACGCTGGCGCATTGCCCAAGGATCCAGGGGATGAACTCAAATTGCGCCAGATTGTCCATCCCGGGCTTTTCATCCCCATAAACGGCATTCCCCACAAAGTTTAAGCCCGCCATGGCCAGCCCCTTTTCATTCACCGCGTCATAGTAAAGGGGGTATCCGTCCAGAACGCATCCGGCGCCGATCAGCGCATAATGCTCCGTCAGCTGCCTACCGCTCCGCATAGAAAAAGGAAATCTGCGCGGCGTCACGATCACCTCGTCGCCGTAAGAAAATTCGTAGTCCAGTGTCCTGCCGAAGTAAAAATCGCGGGTCTTGTAAGCTGCTGCCGTACACATATTTCTTCCTCCTGTTTGGGCTGTTTCCCATCTATTTTTCCGCCGGGGAAAGAAATTATCCCCGCGCCTGCCCCGAAAGCTTCCGTCAATTACAACCCCGCCTCGCCGATAGGCGAGGCGGGGCAGACAAACCGTATGAAAATTATGCTTCCAGGTTGATGCCGGTCTCCTTGCTGAACACATGGCAAACGTTGCCGCCGAAGCCGAACTTCACGGAAGCGCCGGTAGCCAGGGCCGCAATCTCCGCGCCCGTCATGTTCATGGTGGACACCACCAGAACCACATCCCGGCCCAGGGCCGTCACGTGCAGATGCACGGTAGAACCCATCATCTCATGCACATCCACCTTGGCGCTGATGCCGGCGTTCTCCAGCTGAATGTGCTCGGGGCGAACGCCCAGAACAACATCCTGCTCGGCGACCTTGTTCTTGGTCAGAGCCGCCTGCTTGTCGGCAGAAAGCTCCACCACATAGCCGGCCAGATCCACGGCGTACTTGCCGTCCTTCTTAACCAGGCGAGCGTCAAACATATTCATCTGCGGCGTGCCGATAAAGCCGGCGACGAACAGATTATACGGATGGTTGAACACCTCCTGGGGCGTACCGATCTGCTGAATGAAGCCGTCCTTCATGATGACGATCCGATCGCCCAGGGTCATGGCCTCGGTCTGGTCGTGGGTAACATAGATGAAGGTCGTATCGATCCGCTCACGGAGCTTGATGATCTCCGCACGCATCTGGTTACGCAGCTTGGCGTCCAGGTTAGACAGAGGCTCGTCCATCAGCATGACCTGAGGCGCGCGGACAATTGCGCGGCCGATGGCGACACGCTGGCGCTGACCGCCGGACAGGGCCTTGGGCTTACGGCCCAGGTACTGGGTGATGTCCAGGATTTCCGCCGCTTCCTTCACCTTGCGGTCGATCTCATCCTTGGGCGTGTGGCGCAGCTTCAGAGCAAACGCCATGTTATCATACACCGTCATATGCGGGTACAGAGCATAGTTCTGGAAAACCATGGCAATATCCCGATCCTTAGGAGCAACTTCATTGACCAGGCGGTCACCGATGTACAGCTCGCCCTCGGAAATTTCCTCCAGGCCGGCGATCATACGAAGCGTCGTGGACTTACCGCAGCCGGAGGGACCGACCAGAACGATAAACTCCTTGTCCTTGATGTCCAGGTTGAATTCCTGAACCGCAACGACGCCCTTGTCCGTAATCTGAAGGTTGACCTTCTTCTCTTCGGGCTCATCCTTCTTCTTTTTCTTTTTCTTCTTCTCGTCGTCTCCGCTGAACGGGTAGATTTTCTTGATGTTCTTAAGGGTCAAACTTGCCATAGCAACGACTCTGGGCGCAAGGCATCCGCGCTTACGCTCTCGCAGCCGCCACGAGGACGGCACTGCTTTACGGCAGGTCTCCACACTGCCGCACCGCGAGTCTGGCGGGGTTAATTATCCTCCTTTTTTGATGAACCGTGCCTATTGTTGTGGAGTAGGCAGGGTACACCTGGATGGGTATAGTGTATCACAAAAAACGTCGATCCGCAACAGGTCGTTTTAGACAGTTTTAAGGGGTATTTTTTGTGCAATATGCACAGTCCCTATTCCTCTGCTCAGCCCTTCTCCAGAACGATCCGATTGGCGTCGCGCACCATGGATGTGCCGTAAAAGGCCGTCATTGCCGTCTCCAGGGACAGCACGTCCGCCTTCCCCGCCGTCTCATAGCACGAGTGCATGGCAAGCTGGGGCAGCCCGATATCCACCGTGGGAACCGAAACATGGGTCAAAGAAATATTGCCCAGGGTGGAACCGCCGGGGATGTCCGCCCGGTTGCAATAGCTTTGCAGCGGTGCCTGAGCATCTGCGCAGATTTTCCGGAAAACCGCCGCGGACAGGCCGTCCGTCGTGTACCGCTGGTTCGCGTTGAATTTCAGCACAACGCCGCCCCCAACCACAGGGGCATTTCCCGCGTCGGCATATTCCGGATGGTTCGGATGGACCGCGTGGGCATTATCCGCCGAAACCAGGAAGGACTGGGCAAGCATACGCTCCTGCTCCAGATTCAGGCTGCGGCATATCCGGCTCAGCACGTCCGCAAGGATCGTAGAGGCCGCTCCCTGAACCGAACAGGAGCCAACCTCCTCGCTGTCAAACACGCACAGGACCGGCAGGCTGCGTGCCGGAGCGGCATTCAGGAAGCCCTGGGTACATCCCCAGACGCAGGCAAGATCGTCCAGCGCCGGGCCGGAAACAAATTCCTGATCCACACCCCATACCGTAGATTTTTCCCGGACGTACAGGTACAGGTCATGCCCCAGAATTTTCCCTCCGGCAAGCGTCTCCAGCATCGCCCAGAGCTTGCCCGCCGCCGCTTTGGTCCCCACCAGCGGGATCGTGTCCGTTACGGGATTCCAGCTGTAGCCGTCGTTTGCTTTGCGGTTCATGTGGATCGCTACATTGGGAATCAGCAGCAGGTCCTGATCCGCGTCCAGCAGCTTTTCCTCCACTCCCCCATCCGTCTGCACCAGCACCCGTCCGGCAAGGGAGAGGGGCCGGTCCAACCAGGGAGCCATCAGCATACCGCCGTAGCGCTCGGTAGCCAGGCGCGTATACTGCCCAACCATCTCACTATGCTCCTTGATTTTGAAGGTCGGACGGTCGGAGTGACTGGCGCTCATCATAAAGCCCACGGGAGTCTGCTCCGGAACCCGGAAAGCCATAATCGCGCTGCCGCCCCGGATCACATAGTATTTTCCGCCCGGCGTCAGCTCCCACTTTTCCTGCTCCTGCAGGCGTACGTATCCGGCATCTGCCAGCGTTTTCTCCAGATAGGCCACCGCATGATAAACGCTGTGCGCGGCGTCCAGAAATTGCAGCAGTGCCTGAACTTGCTTTTCCATATCCATACCTCCCAATTATTGTGCAT
This sequence comes from uncultured Oscillospiraceae bacterium, assembly GCA_934569195.1. Taxonomy (GTDB): domain Bacteria; phylum Bacillota; class Clostridia; order Oscillospirales; family Oscillospiraceae; genus Faecousia. The sequence continues at coordinate 2,345 of CAKTKB010000013.1, read as the reverse complement.
CTACCAATTTGCAGAACAGATCGATCTGGTCGGCAATGGTCTGAAGGGCGCTGCACCAGAACGCCTGATCCGTCAGGTCGATACCTGCGACCTTAGCGGTATCCTCCGCCGTGGCGACCGTGGTGGTATAAAGCAGCTTGCGGTACTTCGGCAGGAAGTCCGCCCCTTCCTTCTCGTACTGGGCATACAGGCCCCGGGCGAACAGTCCGCCGAAGGCATAGGGGAAATTATAGAAGGTCGGGCCGTAGTAATGGCTCTTGCACACCCACATATACGGATGCAGGCAGTCCGGATCCAGGCCGTCGCCGTAGGACTGCTTCTGTGCGGTCAACATGTAGTCACACAGCGTATCGGCATCCATAAATTTCTCCTCCCGGTTGTCCAGCACCATGGACTCAAACCGGTAGCGAGAATAAATATCGCAGATGATCTGAGCCGCATCCTGGAGCTGGGACTCAATGAGGGCCAGCTGCTCATCCTTGTCAGCCGCATTCCGGATAGCCGACGCCATCACAACGCATTCATTGAACGTGGAGGCCGTCTCGGCCAGCGGCATGGAGTAATCCCGGTTCAGCACTCGATGGTCCCGCAGGCAGAAATTATGATAAGCATGGCCAAGCTCATGGGCCAGCGTCACCACATCCCCGAACATTCCGTCAAAATTCGTCAGGATTCTGCTCTGCTGCAGGCACTCCACATATGCACAGAAGGCGCCGCCCGCTTTTCCGTCCCGGGGATAAAAATCGATCCATGCGTTGTCAAATGCTTCCGCAATCATTTCGGCTTCTTCCGGGTTGAACTTTCCAAACAGCTCCACCAGGTAATCCCGGGCCTGCTGCGTCGTCAGCTTGGTGGAGGACTTCCCCATCGGGGCAAACAGATCATACCAGGGCAGCCCGTTCTCGTGGCCCAGGGCCTTCCCCTTGGCCTTCAGATACTGCCAGAATTTCGGCAGGTAGCGGTCCATAGCCGCCAGCATTGCGTCCAGCGTCGCCTTTTGCATGTGAGAATGCTTCAGGGTCCGCTCCAGAGGAGAAGCATACCCCCGCAGCCGGCAGTCGGAAATCGTCTCCAGCTTTATGGAATTCAAAGAATAGGCAACTGCATCCCGGATCCGGTCATAGCAGGCAAGCTCCGCCTCGTATGCGTCCCGCCGCACCTGCGGATCGGCATCGTAAGCCAGATTGCGGATAGCTGACAGGTTCGTCGTCTCCCCGCGGTATGTCACCGGGACGGTACTCGTCAGATACTGCTGCATATCCGACCAGGCGCTGGAGCCGGACATGCGAAGTCTCGCCTCGATCTCCTCCCCTGCTCCCGGCAGGAGATACCGTGCGGAATCCGCGATGCCTGCAAAGAGGAAGCGGTACTCCCGCAGAGATGCATCCTGCTCCACCCGCTCCATAAGATCCGGCAGGGAACCCGCCCACTGCCGGAAGGCCGCTTCCGGACCGGCAAGGCCGCTGTCGATCGACAGGATACGGCCCATCTGGGAGCCGCTTTCGCTGTCACGCGTGTTGGCCGCCTGCCGCAGGGAGCAATACTCCGCCAGCTTACTGCCGATACGGGTCGCCTGCTCCTCCAGCTCGATACCCCGGCGAAGCCCCTCCTGCGGCTGCGCATCCTTAAGCGTGCGGGAAAATGCTTCAAATGCCTCCACCGTCCGGCGGAAGGATTCCATATCCGCCTCGAAGGCCGGATCATCAAAGCCCTTGTAAATCGGGTCCAGGTTCCATACTTCGTTCATTTTTTGACTCCTCCGGTTCTGTCTGAAATATGGCTATATATTACACCACCCGGCTCTCCGCGTCAACCAGGGCGCCGGAATATCCCGCGGGCCGCCTCGTGTCCGCGCTCCGCGTCGATTTATGTCGAAAAATATGAAGTTCTATGTATTTTGTCGAAAAATAGCGGTTTTTGGCGAGCGATTGTTTTCGTTTTTCCTTGCAAAAATTGCTGCATTATGCTAGATTATATTTGAAGCACGGCGGCAGACCTCTGCCGGGTGCAGGGAGAAAACTAATGAAGTCAGGAGAGGAAGTTATGGACAATTGTACAACCGTATTGATTGCGGACAGCAGTGAAGAATTCTGTTCTGCCCTGTCCGCTGCACTGCAGCAATCCGAACGTTTCCAGGTTGTGGGGACAGCGGGCGACGGAGAGCAAGCCCTGCGTCTGGCCACCGAACGCAAGCCCGATGTGCTGGTGCTGGACCTGATGCTGTCCAAACGCGACGGAATCAGCGTCCTGAAGGCATTGTCTGCCATGGACACGCGGCCCGTCACGCTGGCTACATCCGGATTTGTCACCGACTACGTGGCATCGGCCGCCGCCAACCTGGGCGC
>CAKTKB010000012.1 GCA_934569195.1 uncultured Oscillospiraceae bacterium | reverse complement strand
CCGTAAACAGGGGAAGGGTTTTCGGTACAGATATTGTCGGCAGAACGGCCGGCAGCATACCTGAAAAGGACAATGCAGAAAAGGATGCCGCTTGGTTTGTGGTCCGGAGCGGCAAGGTGCTCTACCGGAGATTATATGTCTTTCTGCGGCCTGTGTCAATTCTTCATTGCACAGCCCGGCGCCGCGTGGTATAATAAGTGGAAAATGGATTTTGTGATTTAGGGGGCGCAGGACGGTCGGCGGTCTGCGCGGGGTGGCGATATGATACAGTTTGTTTTGTGCGACGACAGTGCATCCTTTTTGGATGTCCTGCGCAGGGAAATCCGGACGATTCTGTCCAAGAGAGGGTGGAAGGGAGAGATTCGCACCTTCACCAGCTGGGAGTCGATTCCGGCGGCGCTCTTTCAAAGCGGCGACATCTACATACTCGACATTGATTTCGCCCAGGCGAAATATACGGGGATCGATATTGCCCGCGCGCTGCGCGCTGTCCGGGAGGGTGCAATTGTGATTTTTGTGTCCAACTACATCGCCTATGCGCCGGAGGGATACGAGGTGCAGGCTTTCCGCTATCTTCTGAAGAAGGATATTCCCGTAAAGCTGGAGGAATGTCTCCAGCAGGCAGTGGAGAAGCTGCGCACCTGCGGGGAATACCTGTCCTTCGTGCAGTCCGGCGAGCCTTTCCGGATTCGGACGCAGGACATATATTTCCTTGAGTCGGACGGACACGCCTCCCTGCTGTATGGCCGCGCCCAGGAGGAGCCGCGGCGGATCTATACCGCCCTGTCCAAGCTGACCGAGTCGCTGGAGGAGCATGGGTTTCTGCGAATCCACCGGCGGTACACCGTGAATATGCGGCACCTGGTATCCCTCCGCTGCGATGCAGCCGTCTTGGACGATGGGAGGACCCTCCCGGTGGGCAAACCGGAATATGCGCAGAAAAAGCAGCGCTTTCTTCTGTGGAAAGGACGGCAATAAATGGAATTTCTTCTCAGTGCAGTGTGGTCTATCCCCGAGCTGCTGGCAGCCGATTTGTTTTGGGATGCGTTTCTGCCCAGGCAGCGGAGCCGAAAGGGATACCTGGTGTGTATGGCGGCCTGGTGGGCCGTTTCGCTGCTTTATCTGGCGCTGGGGGTGCCGAACCCCTATCGGACGCTGCTTTCCCTGGCGACCTTTGTGGGGGCGTGCTGCATCAACTACCGCGGCTCCTGGGTCCGTAAGCTTTTGTTTGCCATTCTGGCCTACCTGTTTGGCGGCTGTGTGGATACGATCGTGATGTACGGCTTTTGCCTGGCTATGGGTACGTCCCTTCAGGCGCTGGCCTATCAGAAGGTCGCTTATATTGCCATCGTCACGCTGGACAAAATCGTCCTGCTGCTGATCGCGTGGCTGACAAACCGGTTCCGCAGCGCCCGCGACACGGAGCCGATCCAGAAGAAGTGGCTGCTCCAGGCGGCGCTGTTTCCGGCGGTTTCTCTGGCAATGCTGGCCTTTTTGTACCGCCAGTGTCAGGATCGCGTCAATCTGCCGATTCTGCTGTTTACCTTCTTCCTGGTAGCCGCGAATGCCGCCATCCTGCGGCTGCTGCATGTGATGGAGAAAAGCACCCGGGATAGCCGGAATCTGGCGCTCATACGCCAGCAGGTGGCCCTGCAAACGGACAGCATCCTGACCCTGGAGCGCAATTACCGGACCCAGCGTCAGTATGTGCATGAGCATCTGCACCAGCTGCAAACCATATCCGATCTGCTTGCGTCCGGGGAAAACGCGGAGGCGGAGCGCTATATCCGGGAGCTGATGGGAAATACCAGCACGCGCATTTTTGCCATTTCCTCCAATCACCCGATTATCGACGCCGTACTCAATCAGAAATACCAGGCGGCGATGGAGGAGGGGATCGATGTGGACGTACACATCAATGATCTGTCCGGTATCCGCATTCGCTGTGACTGTCTGGTTACGCTGCTGGCAAATCTGATGGATAACGCCATAGAAGCCTGCCTGCGCACGGAGGGAAAACGGCAGATTCGGCTGCGTTTTGAGCTGAACGGGGGCAGCCTGTATCTGTCCATTCGCAATACGTCGAATCCGGTCTGTATTGTGGACAACAAAATTTCTACCTCCAAGTCGGAAAAGGAGGCCCACGGTTTTGGCCTGCCCCTTGTGGACACGATCCTCAAGGAGCTTCAGGCGGAATACATCCGGGCCTATGCGGACGGGTGGTTTGAATTTGCCGCCGAGATACCCCAGAGTGCATAAAGGAGCCTTATGCCGCGCAGACGTTCTCTGCGCGGCTTTTTTGTGCGTTCGTGCGGCCTGTTTGCCCGTTCATGCCTGTAAATTTGCCAAGACATGGGGAATGTGGTAAAATTTTCCAGGAGAAAGGGTTGGAGCAAATGCACCGGGCTGTTGTTCGTTTGACGGATTATTTGGTTAAGGTGGGGCTGGTCCGCGCCGACGGCTCCGAGTGGGTCGTCTACGGGCTGGAGAAGCGCCTGAGTACCGCGCTTGTCCTGGTTCCGTTCTGCCTGATTGCATGGCTGCTGTGCTCTCCCGTTTTCGCCCTTTCCTTTTTCTTCGCTTATTATTTTCTGCGCCGGTATACCGGCGGATATCACGCAAGGACCGCGGCCGGCTGCCTTTGCTTTTCCCTGGCCCTGGAGCTGCTTTTGATCGGCTGTGTGCCGGCGCTGCTGCGTACGGGCAAGGTTGTGTCGGTCTGCTTTACCGTCCTTTGCGGCGGGATTCTTTTCCTGTTTGCGCCCTACTGCCATCCCAATCAGCATTTATCCCCTGAAGAAGCTGCGTTTTGCAGAAAGAAAGTCCGACTCAGAGCTCCGGCGCTTGTGCTTGCTGCGGCTGTTCTGGCTGTAAGCGGATGCGCGGAGGCGGCTTCCGGTCTGGTTACCGGGATCGCTTTGGCGGCACTGCTGTTGAGCCTGGGCTATATGAATGATTGGAGGAAAAAACGACATGAAGAAAAACAACCCGCTGTACAACGCTGCAAAGACGCTCTTGAGCAGCATGAAGAAGCGTGACATGGAGGATTGGCCGCCTGATTGTGTCCTGTTTACCTATCAGCCGGTTCGCCCCTATACCCATTCGGAAAAAGCTGCCGAACCGGATACGACATCCGTGCAGACAGACAATCGGAACTGATGTTCCGTCGGCAGGGTCTGCACATCGCCGCCCCGTTTATGGACCCCCCATTTATGTCCCCATTCGGACGCATTGTGCTTCCCCGTGCCGGTGGCTGCCGTGACGTACCGTCCGGAAAGCTTTTTTGCATATCCCCACAGGGCCTCGGCCCTTGTGGGGATTTTTCTTGCTTTTTAGGACTATGCGGGTTATAATCAAATAAAAATCCGTCATTTTTGGGAAAGCAGCACACATTGTCGCATTTTCTATAGACGGACGCAGCAAAGAGGTGTGACATGGTTTTCAATTCTGTGGATTTCCTGATATTTTTCCCCATTGTGGTGCTGCTGTACTTTTTGCTGCCCCGGAAATGCCGCTGGGTATGGCTGCTGGCTGCCAGCTACTATTTTTACATGTGCTGGAATGCGAAATATGCCGTCCTCATGGCGGCGTCCACGGTCATTACTTACTTGAGCGGCCGGCTGATCACCCGCGCCAACGCCGTAGCCGATGAAAAAAAGCGCACCCGCCTGCGGAAGCTCTGGGTCGGGCTGAGCGTGGGGATGAACCTTGCGATCCTGTGCTTTTTCAAGTACCTGGGCTTCCTGACGCAGAATCTGGGCGCATTCCTGGGGGCCTTCGGCGTGCAGCTGCGCGCGCCTGCATGGGATATTGTCCTGCCGGTGGGAATTTCCTTCTACACCTTTCAGGCGCTGAGCTACACCATAGACGTCTATCGGGGCGAGATTCAGGCGGAGAAGAATCTTTTCCGGTACGCCCTGTTTGTGTCCTTTTTTCCGCAGCTTGTTGCAGGCCCGATTGAGCGCTCCTCCAATCTGCTGACGCAGGTGCAGCAGAGTCACGACTTTGACGCGGACAGGGTGCGCGACGGCCTGCTGCTGATGCTGTGGGGAATGGTGCAGAAGGTCGTCCTGGCCGACCGGCTCGCCATTGCCGTGGATACGGTGTTTGCAAATTGGACGCAGGCGCCCGGCTGGGCAATCCTGGCGGCGGTGGTGCTGTTTGCCGTGCAGATTTACTGCGACTTCGGCGGGTACTCCAGCATTGCCATCGGGGCGGCCCAGGTCTTGGGCTTCCGCCTGATGGATAATTTCCGCCAGCCCTATTTTTCCCGGAGCTGCGGGGAATTCTGGCGCCGCTGGCACATTTCCTTGTCCAGTTGGTTCCGGGACTACCTCTATATCCCGCTGGGCGGAAACCGCCGGGGCAAGGGACGGAAGTACCTGAATGTCCTGCTCACCTTCACCGCCTCCGGCCTGTGGCATGGCGCGCGGTGGAGCTATGTGGCCTGGGGCGCAATGAACGGAGTGTTCCAGATCATTGGCGCGCAGACCGAGACGATCCGAAAAAAGCTCTGCAGCGCCCTCCATATTTCCCGGGAGCGGCTTCCCTGGCGGCTGGTGCAGATTGCTGTGACCTTTGTCTGTATTGACTTTTCCTGGCTCTTTTTCCGGGCGTCCTCCTTCCGGACGGCGGTGAAAATGCTTTTCTTTGCCCTACGGGGCGGCGCGGTGCAGGGTGCGGGCGGAGTGGCCGTATTTGGCCTGGGGACAGCCGAGATGATCGTGCTTCTGGCGGGCGTGGGGCTTTTGTTTGCGGTGGATTTGCTCCACGAGAACAAGTCCGATCTGCGGCCGCTGATCACCGCGCAGCCGCTCCCGCTGCGGTGGCTGATCTATCTGGTGGGCATATACATTGTGCTCATATTCGGTGTGTACGGTCCCGGCTTTTCCGAGGCCCAGTTCATCTATTTTCAGTTCTAAAGGAGGCGCTTGCCGTTGAAGCGGAAAAACCGGATATTTTTGCTGCGGGGCTTGGCGTTCCTCCTTCTGCTGGCCGCAACCCTCGTGCCGGTCACACAGATTTTTGCCCGGAAGTCCCTGGAAAAGCCCTGGGACATGCGCAATAAGGTCGGCGGCTTTTACAATGAGCCGGAGGACGAGTTCCAGGTGATGTTTTTTGGTTCGTCTCACGCCTATGCCTCCTTTTCCCCCTTGGCTTTGTGGGACAGCACGGGCGTGAAGAGCTATGTGTTTGCAACCCAGCTGCAGCCGCTGTGGGCGACATACGCCTACCTTCAGGAAGCGCTGAAGACCCAAAGTCCTTCGCTGGTCGTGGTGGAGTGCTATATGACCGCCGACCGGGAGGACTACAAGGCGGACGGCGTGAACTACTCCTTTATGGACGAGCTGCCGCTCTCGGTCAACAAAATCCGCCTGGCGCAGGCAAGCGCGCCGACTTGGCAGGGGCAGCTGGCGCTGCTCTGGAACTTCCCTAAGTATCATACCCGTTGGTCCGAGCTGACGGCGCAGGATCTTGCGCTGGACAGAGGAAAGCTGGCGGACCCTTACCGTGGGTTTGTCCTCCTGCCGAAGCGGGATGGCTTTGTCCCGACACGGACGGACACCTCCGACGTGACGGAGGCGGAGGAGCTGACCGAGAAAAATGCCCTTTATCTGCAAAAAATCATGAGCCTGTGCGCGGAGAAGGGCATTGCGCTATGGCTGTGCAAGTCCCCCTCCAATACGACGGAGCAGGAGCGGGCTGTGCTGCTGCGGGTGCAGCAAATGGCCCAGGAAAACGGCGTTCCCTTTGACGATTTCAATTTGTGTTATGAGGAGATCGGCATCGATGCTGCAACGGATTTTTACGATGAGCGGCATATGAACGGGAGCGGCGCGGACAAGTTTACCCGCTGGTTTGCGGCTTTGATGCAGCAGCGTTATCCGGAGCTGGCCGCCGACCCGGAGGATGCGGCCTGGCGCGAAGCCTATGCCGGCTATGCCGAGACGATAGAAGCGCAGCGATCCGGGGACGGAACATAAAAGTATGGCTGGGATCACCCAATGGGCGATCCCAGCCTTTGCAAATGTTACGATTCGTCCGCGCCGAACAGAATGCGCCAGTAGTCGTAATCCAAAATACGGGTGGAGACGGTAAAGCGGTTTGCCACCTCGTTATGGATTCGCTGAACATAGTCCTCCGAGACCGGTGCGTCCGTCAGCGCGGTCAAGACATCCGTGTCCGCATTGTAGCTGGCCAGATCTGTGATCCAGCTCCGATTCCGGAACAGGACCAGCGGCTCGGCATCCGAGAAGATGTCCCGTCCCACATAGAGCCGGGAGTCAAAGTCCAGGCCGAAGAGATTGCTCAGGGTCGGCAGCAGATCCAGATGGCTGCACGGTGTGTCCACCACCTGAGGCGTCATGCCGGGCTTGTAGAGGATGCAGTTGGTTTTGAAAATTTCAAAATTTGTCTCAACGGAGTGGCCCAGCAGTTCGCTGTATTCGCTGTTGGTCAGCCCGTTGGGGTAGTGATCCGGCGTCAGAACAAAGACCGTATTTTCCAGCACGCCCGCCTGCTCCAGCTTTTCCACCAGCAGCGTCAGCGCCTGCTCCAGCTCCAGCTGGCAGGCAAGGTAGGCGCGTACATGACTGCTGTACGGCTCGTCTGCCACAAGGTCCATATTTTTGTAGGAAATATAATTGTCGTTGAAGTTGAACTCTCTGTGGCCCGAGATGCTCATGTAGTAGACCACAAAGGGTTCCTTCCCCACGAAATCCGTGTAGGACTGCTCCACAACCTGCACGTCGGACTCGGGCCATGTCTTGTCTACCTCCAGCCCATAGCCGTAGGCCCGGTAGCGGTAACCCAGGTTCTCCAGGTACATATCCCGGTTGTAGTAGTCGTAGTCGTGGCCGTGATAGGCGTAGGCGTCATAGCCGAGCTTCAGAAGCTGGCGGCTCATGGTCAGGGGCATGGCGTTTCCCTGAGCGGCGCTGCGGTAAAAGCTCCACACGCCCGCCTTGGGAATGGTGCCGGTGAGGAAGGCGTACTCCCCGTCCGTTGTGGAGGTGCCCCAGTCGGGGACATAGTAGTTCGTCAGCTGGAAGCCCTCGGTGAACATCTTGTAAAGGGTCGGCGTCCGGGTCTCATCGATCACCAGCCCGTTAAAAGCCTCCGCCGTAATGAGCACCAGGTTGCAGCCCTCAAACAGACCGGTCATTTCGTTTTTGCTGCTGGGGGTTCGGGAGGAAAAGTACTGGTGTAGCTCCCGGACCGGCTCGGAATCCGCCTGCTCTATCAAGGTGTCAAAATCGATGTCCAGCACATTGGGGCCGGTGGGTGCGGGCGGCTCGGTGGGAGCTTCCGTCTCCGGGACGGCCGCTTCCGTGGGTGCAGTCGGGGCAGCGGTCGGGGCGGTTGCCGGTGGTTCGGTGGGTGCTTCCGTCTGGGGTGTGGTTTCCAGATGGAGGGAGCCGCCGGCATTTTTTCCGGAGATCAGGCGGATGGCATCCAGGCGGAAGGCCGTCCCCAGACCCAGGCGGTTCACGCTCAGGAAGGAATCGGAATCGTTGTGGTAAAGATCATAGGCACTCATGCTGCCGGTTCCGAAAACGGGCAGAGCCGCGACGACTGCCAGATGCAGCGCGGCAGCCAGCGCTAGGGGGATCAGAGCCAGGACACGGCGCTTGAATACCGGGAAAGACAGAATGCGTTTGCCGAAAATCAGCAGCAGGATCAGGGGCAGCGCCATCGGCACCAGCAAATACCAGCACCCGGCGATTGCGTTGAGGGCGATCCGCCAGAACTGGACGACCTGCCCGCCGTGTATCATGGAATAGACCGAGTAAAAGGTTCCGAAGATACGGTAGTAAACCAGCTGAGAGCTGCACAAAAGCAGCCACAATACGCAGTGAAAGATGCTGAAAATCCATCGCACAGGCTTTTGCGGTACGATCCGGAAAAGGGCAAGCAGCGCCAGTGTGGGTACGGCTGCCAGAATTGGCGGCAGAATCAGGCCGGAATTCATGCGCAGGACGGAGGTCTCGGCAGTAGCCAGATGCAGTATCAGCTCCGGCAGCGCGCAGGCAAGCCACAGCAGTATCGCGGCGGGAAAGGCATTTCCGGCGGATTTGGGCGGGGTGTCCGGGTGCGTATATTTTCCTGTATAACGGGTCATGTCGGCGACTCCTTTCTCTGTATAGGGGTTATTATAGCGGAAATGCACGCAAATTGCAACAAACATGCGGGACATGGGGGACAATTCCGTCCCCCACCCAATTTTGCGGCCCAGTATTTATGCCGCCTTGGCGGGGGGAGGCTTCTTCCCGGAAAGCTATTGACAGCCGGGAATGCTGCGTGTATCATGGAGGGACATGCCGGAAGAAAGCAAAAATAAGAGGATCGGCGTTCCGGTGAGAGAACAGACAACAAAAATGAAAGAAGGCACGATATGTGTAAAAAGATTCTGCACAGGGCAGTCCCTGCGATGTGTACCTTTGTAGCGATGCTGCTGTCCGGATGCTATTATCACACGACCCTTGACTACGGATACCCCAATGGGGAAAAATACAGCGTGGGCGCGTTTACTTACCGCGCGGACGAGATCCAGGCGATTGCCGTCGACTGGTATTCCGGTGCGGTGGAGATCGTGGAATCGGACAGCGCGGAGCTTCATGCGCAGGAGAGCGGCACCGATTTGCCTGAGGAGGCGGCCATGCACTACCTTCTGGAGGACGGTGTGCTGCGGGTTCGATTCTGCGCCTCCGGTGCGAAAATCCGGGTAAAAGCGGAGGATAAGCAGCTGCGCCTGGAGGTGCCGAAGGGCGTAAAGCTTTCTGTCAGCGTGACATCCGCATCTGTGAGGGCGGAGACGCTGGAGCAGGACGAGATCAAAATCGAGGCGCACTCCGGCAGTACTGAGCTGGGCACGATAACGGCGAACAAGGCCGACTTGAGCAGCAGCTCCGGCGCCATCCATGCAGGCAGCATTTCGGCGCAGGAGCTTCGGTGCAGCGCGTCCTCCGGTTCGATGGAAATGGAGTCGATTTCTGCCAAGGATTTTGCCTGCGAGGCGTCCTCCGGCTCAGTAACGGTAGGGAAGCTGACCTCCGATACCGTCCAGGTCACGACCAGCAGCGGCAGCGTCCGGCTGACGCTTGCCGGCGCACCGACGGCACAAATCCGTACCTCCAGCGGCAGCGTTCGTCTGACCCTGGACAAGAGCGGTGCGCAGGTTGCCTATACCTCCAGCAGCGGCCGCCTGCATACCGATTGCCCGTATACATGGGAAAATGGGCTGTATGTGTTTGGCGACGGGGAGGGGAGCATTACGGTCCGCACCTCCAGCGGCAATCTCACGGTTCAATAAGCGCGTTCCCCGGGCCAGGGAAATGCATTGAGGCGGCATGACGAAAGCCATGCCGCCTCAGACTGTCCATAAAGTCCCGGACCGTTAAAATGCGGAAGTCCACACAGGCGATTTTTGCTATTTTGAAACGTTTTGTGAGAGAAAAACCAGTAAAATGTTGGATATTTCCAAAATATAGCATTTTAACTGACTGCGCTTTTCCCATCCTACCGTACCTATGTACGCCTACGGATGGGAAAAACTTGTCTCCGGCCCTTTCTGGACGTCTGTCAGCGTGCCAAAAAGGTCTTTTGACACGCTGAGGCGGCATGACGAAAGCCATGCCGCCTCAGATTTTACACATTATGCGGGGAGAAGCCCGGGAGCGAAGAGAGACGCTGCCTTACAGGTCGCAATTGCCCACCGTACGGGGGAAGGGGAGAACGTCCCGGATGTTGGTCATGCCGGTGAGGTACATCACGCAGCGCTCAAAGCCCAGGCCGAAACCGGCGTGGCGCGCAGAGCCATACTTGCGGAGGTCCAGATAGAAGCCGTAGTCGGCCGGGTTCATGCCCAGCTCTGCAATCCGCTGGGTCAGAAGCTCGTAATTATCCTCACGCTGGCTGCCGCCGATGATCTCTCCGATGCCGGGGACCAGGCAATCCATTGCCGCGACGGTCTTTCCGTCCGGATTCAGCTTCATATAGAAGGCCTTGATCTCCTTGGGGTAATCCGTCACAAAGACCGGACGCTGGAAAACGACCTCCGTCAGATAACGCTCGTGCTCGGTCTGCAAATCGCTGCCCCAGTGGACGGGGTAGTCAAACTGGTCGTTGTGGGCTTCCAGAATTTCAATGGCCTGGGTGTAGGTCACGCGCCCAAAGTCGGAGGTCAGCACGTGCTGCAGACGCTCCAGCAGCCCTTTGTCTACGAACTGGTTAAAGAAGGCCATTTCCTCCGGCGCATGCTCCAGCACATAGCGAATTACATACTTGAGCATATCCTCCGCCAGACGCATATCGTCGTCCAGGTCGGCAAAGGCAATCTCCGGCTCGATCATCCAGAATTCCGCAGCATGACGCGTGGTGTTGGACTTTTCTGCCCGGAAGGTGGGGCCGAAGGTGTAAATGTTCCGGAAGGCCATGGCGAAGGTTTCACCGTTGAGCTGGCCGGACACCGTCAGATTTGTGGATCGGCCGAAGAAGTCCTTGCTGTAATCGATCCGGCCATCCTCTGTACGGGGAGGGTTGTTAAGATCCAGGGTGGTGACCTGGAACATTTCTCCGGCGCCCTCACAGTCGGAGCCGGTGATCAGGGGCGTGTGGACATAGACAAAGTCCCGCTCCTGGAAAAACTGATGGATGGCGTAGGCAATCAGGCTGCGCACGCGGAAAACTGCCTGGAAGGTGTTGGTGCGGGGGCGCAGGTGGGTAATGGTCCGCAGGAATTCCAGAGAGTGGCGCTTCTTTTGCAGGGGGAAATCGCCCGTGGAGGCGCCCTCTACCGTGACGGAATCGGCCTGAATCTCAAAGGGCTGCTTCGCATCCGGCGTCAGCACCAGCTTGCCCCGCACGATCAGCGCAGCGCCTACATTGGTTTTGGAGATTTCCTGGAAATTGTCCATGGCGTCATGATAGACGACCTGGACCGGACTAAAATACGTGCCGTCATTGAGCACGATAAAGCCAAATTGCTTGCTGGCACGGATGGAACGGACCCAACCGCCGACGGTGACTTCCTGATCGGCAAATTTCTGGGTCTGCTTAAACAGCTCACGGACAGAAATCAGCTCCATGATATGCTTCCTCTCTTTTCTCGGAAATATTGATAAAAGTATACACCAAATTTCGGCGCTTTACAAGAGGGAAAGGGGATATTTCTAAAAAACGCCGGGCCCTGCGTGGACAGGACCCGGCAAAAATGGATTATTTTCCGGAGGCGACGCTTTTCCGGACAAGCGCCCGGTGGAGCCGTGCCTCGGCCAGCTTCAGCTCGGCGGACGAGAGATCCTTGCGGCGCAGCGTATCCTGCGCACGCTGATAGGACGCCTCCGCCCGGGCGGCATCGATTTTATCCGCCCACTCAAAGGTGGTAGGGACAAGGGTAACGCTGCCGCCGGACACGCTGAGCATACCGCCGATGCAGGCAGCATGGCGGGGGGTGCCATGGATCACAATGGTGGACCGTCCCATGCCCAGCGAAGCCACGCAGTCGATGTGACCGGCAAGAATGCCGATGTCACCGGCCGTGGTTCGGACGATCAGCTCCTCGGCGGGGCCGTCATAGATCAGACCGTCCGGGGTGACAATTTTCAGAGGGAAGGCATTCACGCGTGCTCACCACCCCGGTATTTCTCCACCACATCGTCGATGGTGCCGGCGAACAGGAAGTAGGACTCGGGAATGTCGTCGTGCTTGCCGTCAATGATTTCCTGGAAGCCCCGGATCGTCTCCTTCAGGGGGACATACTTTCCGGCGTAACCGGTAAACTGCTCGGCGACGTGGAAGGGCTGGGAAAGGAAGCGCTGGACCTTTCTGGCCCGGGAGACGATCAGTTTATCCTCGTCGCTCAGCTCGTCCATACCCATGATGGCGATGATGTCCTGCAGCTCCTTGTAGCGCTGAAGAATCTGCTGCACGGCGCGGGCGGTCTCATAATGCTCCCGGCCGACAATCTCCGGAGAGAGGATCCGGGAGGTGGAGGCCAGGGGATCGACGGCCGGGAAAATACCCAGGCTGGCGATGCTGCGCTCCAGGGCGGTGGTTGCGTCCAGGTGGGCAAAGGTGGTGGCGGGGGCGGGGTCGGTGTAGTCGTCCGCAGGCACATACACGGCCTGGACGGAGGTGATGGAGCCGTTCTTGGTGGAGGTAATGCGCTCCTGAAGGGCGCCCATTTCCGTTGCCAGGGTGGGCTGATAGCCAACGGCGGAGGGCATACGGCCCAGCAGAGCCGAAACCTCGGAACCAGCCTGGGTGAAGCGGAAGATATTGTCGATAAACAGCAGCACGTCCTGGTGCTTCACGTCCCGGAAATACTCTGCCATGGTCAGGCCGGAAAGACCGACCCGCATTCTGGCTCCGGGCGGCTCGTTCATCTGACCGTAGACCATGGCGGTCTTTTTAATGACGCCGGACTCGGTCATTTCGTTGTAAAGGTCATTTCCTTCGCGGGTCCGCTCGCCTACGCCGGTGAAAACGGAGTAGCCGTTGTGGGCGGTAGCAATGTTGTAAATCAGCTCCTGAATCAGGACGGTCTTTCCGACGCCTGCGCCGCCGAACAGACCAATCTTGCCGCCCTTGGCGTAGGGGCAGATCAGGTCTACGACCTTGATGCCGGTCTCCAGAATTTCCGTGGCAGGCTCCTGCTCATCATAGGCGGGAGCGGGACGGTGGATGGGCCAGGTCTCGCAATTTTTCGGCATAGGCTTGCCGTTGTCAATGGGCTGACCCAACAGATTGAAGACTCTGCCGAGGCAAGCCTCACCCACCGGAACCTGAATGGGGGAGCCGGTTGCAATGGCTTGCGTACCGCGCTGCAATCCGTCTGTGGAGCTCATGGCAATCGTGCGGACCACATTGTCTCCGATATGCTGCGCCACCTCGGCAACGATGGTCTGGTCCCCATGGGGGATTTCGATGGCAGTCAGCAGGTCCGGCAGCTGCGCATCCTCAAAGCGGATGTCCAGAACGGGACCCATGATTTGCGTCACGGTCCCTTTTATTTTGGCCATTGGATTCATCTCCTTGTGTGAGAATCAGGCTTGGGAGCCTGCAACGATTTCGGTGATTTCCTGGGTAATGGAAGCCTGTCTGGCTTGGTTGTATTTCAGACTGAGATCGGCGATCATATCGTCGGCGTTCTGCGTAGCGGCATCCATGGCCGTGCGGCGGGCAGCCTGCTCGGCCGCCTGACTTTCGCAGATGGCGCCGTAGAGAATGCCGCCCAGATACTCCGGCACGATTGCCTCAAAAACCTCCGTGCTGTTGGGCTCATAGATCACATCGCTGTGGCGACCGGCACTGCCCGTCTGCTGGTGCAGCAGAGGAAGCAGGCGCAGTGTCGCCGGTGTCTGTGTCAGCACGGAGACAAAATTCGTGTATGCAACGTGAATTTCGTCAAATTCTCCGGCCAGATAGGCACGGCAGAGCTGTTTGGCGATGGAGAAGCAGTCGCCGATGGATACATCCTCCGCGTCGGCGTAGCTTTCGGTCAGCAGAGGAACGCCCCGGGTGCGGAAAAAGTCTACAGCCTTTCTGCCGATCGGCAGAACCAGGGCGTCCTTTCCCTCCAGCTCGGACCAGGCCAGCTTCAGCACATTGCTGTTGTAGCCGCCGGCAAGGCCCCGGTCGCCTGCGATGACAATGCAGGCTACCTTCTTCACCGGTCGGGCCGTCAGGTAGGGAGAGGAAAAATCCCGGCTTCCATCCGCAATATCCGAAATGGTGCGATAAAGTATTTCAAAGTATGGCCGGGAATTGAGGACCCGGGCCTGGGCTTTTCGGAGCTTGGAGGCCGCAACCATCTCCATGGCTTTGGTGATTTGCTTGGTGCTCTCCATGCTTCGGATGCGGTTCTTGATATCCTTGGTGGAAACGCCAGCCATGCTTGGCCTCCTTCCTTATTGCGGCTTCTTTACCTGGGCAAGCAGCTCGGACAGGGCATCCTTCAGGGCCTGCTCCGTATCCGGCTCCAGCTTGCCGGTGGTCCGAATGGCGGTGAGCACCTCCGGATGCCGGTTGTCCATGAACTCGTAAAGCCGCTTCTCAAATTCCGGGATCTCCGGAACGGGAATGTCCTTCAGGTAGCCGTTGATGACTGCGTACAGGATGCACACCTGGTGGGAGACTTCTACGGGAGATTCATTTTTCTGCTTGAGGACCTCGACGATCCGTTCACCCAGAGCCAGACGGGATTTGGTGTCGGCATCCAGGTCCGAGCCGAACTGCGCAAAGCTCTGCAGCTCCCGGTACTGAGAGTAGAGGAGCTTCAGAGAGCCTGCGACCTTCTTCATGGCCTTGATCTGCGCGTCGCCGCCGACGCGGGACACGGAGATACCGGGGTTGACGGCGGGCATGATGCCGGAATGGAACAGCTCCGTCTCCAGGAAGATCTGGCCGTCTGTGATAGAAATCACGTTGGTGGGGATATAGGCGGAAACGTCGCCCGCCTGCGTCTCGATGATGGGGAGCGCCGTCAGGCTGCCGCCGCCCTTCTTCGCGGACATCTGCGCAGCCCGCTCCAGCAGACGGGAGTGGAGATAAAAGACGTCGCCGGGGTAGGCTTCACGTCCCGGGGGACGGCGAATCAGCAGCGAAATGGCACGGTATGCCACGGCGTGCTTGCTCAGATCGTCATAGACGACCAGGACATGCTTCCCCTTCTGCATGAAGTATTCGCCCATGGTGCAGCCGGAGTAGGGCGCGATATACTGCATAGGCGCCAGCTCGGATGCGGTGGCGGAGACGACGATGGTGTAATCCATCGCGCCGCCCAGCGTCAGCGTCTGAACCACCTGCGCGACGGTGGAGCGCTTCTGGCCGATGGCAACGTAGATACAGATGACATCCTTTCCCTTCTGGTTCAGGATGGTGTCCGTAGCAATGGTGGTTTTGCCGGTCTGACGGTCGCCGATGATCAGCTCACGCTGCCCGCGGCCGATGGGGATCATGGAGTCAATGGCCTTGATACCCGTCTGGAGAGGGGTGCTGACGTGCTGACGGTCGATGATGCCGGGGGCCGGACTTTCGATGGGGCGATACGCCTCGGCCTTGATCGCACCCTTGCCGTCAATCGGCTCGCCCAGAGCGTTCACCACACGGCCGATCAGGCCCTTGCCCACCGGCACGGAGACGACCCGGCCGGTACGCTTGACGGTATCGCCCTCTTTGATACCGTTGTCGCTGCCGAGGATAACCAGGGAGACGGTCTGCTCCTCCAGGTTCTGGGCCATGCCGTAGGAGCCGTTGGGAAATTCCACCAGCTCTCCGGCCATGCAGTTATCCAGCCCGGATGCCTTGGCAATGCCGTCGCCGACCAGGATGACTACGCCGGTCTCGCTCTGCTCCAATTTGTTTTCGTAGTTTTTGATCTGACTGCGAATAATTTTTGTTATTTCTTCTGGTTTCAGTTCCATGCTGTCCCTGCTTTCTAAATCAGAGTACGGTGCTGCGCAGCAGGCTGCCGATGGCATCCAAGCGGTGCATTACGGTGTCGTCAAGCTGCTTGCCGTCGTAATTCAGGCGGACACCGCCCATACACGCCGGATCAACCCGGTTGGAAAGTTCAATGGTTTTGCCGGTAATAGAGGCCAGCTTCTCGGAGAGGCGCTGTGACTGCGCCTGGGTCAGCGGGACGGCCGTCACCGCGCAGACCGGCAGAATACCGTGGTCGCGGTTGTACAGCGCCCGGTATGCCGCGCAGCAGTCGGAAAAGCTGTGCATGTAGCCGTGCTCGGTGAGCAGCTTCAGGAAATTCAGCGTGTATGGCTGAAGCTTCCCGCGGAAGCACACATCGACAATGCGGCAGCGCTCCTGCTTTGACAGGTTCGGCGTGGACAGGAGACGGATAAAGTCGCTCTCTTCGTGAAGGCAGCGATCCAGAACGGACAATTCCGCCCCGATTTCCTGCTCCATGCCGGATTCCTGCGCGAGACCGTAAAGCGCCTCGCCGTATACATGTCCAGTCTGGGTCATGCCTTACCACCCAATTCATCAATGAAGCCGTCTATCAGCGCCTTCTGGTCGTCCGCCTTCAGCTCATGCCCCACAACCTTTGCGGCGATGGACAGAGCCAGATCGGAAATCTCGTTTTTCGCATCGTTGACGGCCTTGGACTTTTCCCGCGCAATGTCTGCGGCGGCCTTGTCGCGCAATGCGTCGGCTTCCTGAGCGGCCTGGCGGAGGATATCCTCCTCACGGCTCTGCCCACGGGCCACGGCCTCCTTGACGATCCGCTCTCCGGTCGCCTGTGCGTCGGAGAGCTTCTGGCGGTACTCGGTCTCCATAGCCTGCGCGTTTGCCTGAGCCTGCCCGGCCTGGGTGTACATACCGTCAATTTCCTGCTGCCGGTCCTCAATCATTTTCAGGACGGGTTTGAACAGGAACTTTTTCAGCACCAGAAACAGCGCGACGGTATTGGCCAGTGTGAACAGGGCAGTCCAGGGATTTACGCCCAGCAGTTCTTCAAATCCCATTTTACGATCGCTCCTTTCGTCTGGAATCGGGAAAGGGGCTTAGTTCACGGCGAACAGGATCAGGAAGGAAATCAGCAGAGAGTAGATACCGGTGGTCTCGGTGATAGCGCAGCCCAGAATCATGTTGGTCCGCAGGGTGCTGGCGGATTCGGGCTGACGGGCCATGCCCTCCAGAGCCTTGCCGACGGCGTTGCCTTCGCCCACGGCCGGGCCGATAGCTCCGATACCCATGCACAGTCCGGCGCCGATAGCGCAGGCAGCCTTAATAATCGCGTGATCCATAATGTTGTTCCTCCTAAATAAGTTGTGTTGTATAAATATTTTTGGGTTGACAGGGAATTGAGGCGGCCTTTATGCCGCAGCTTCCTCCGGGGGAGGGCAGGCACCGGCAATGTAGACCATGCTCAGCAGGCTGAACACAAAGGCCTGCACAAAGCCGGAGAACAGATCAAAGTACACGGACAGGACGGCGGGAATGCCGAATTCCAGAACCGGTACGCCGGAGAGAATGCCGGCGGCCTGAAGTAGGCCGAACAGGCCCAAGACTGCGAAAACGGCGCCGAAAATTTTGCGGCCGGTTTTCTTTGCCCGGATGCCCCACAGCAGCAGGACGGCACCCACCGCCAGGACCGCAATTGCCACGGCAATGCCGCTGGAGGCAATCAGGTTGAGAATCATGGCGGAGGCCATGCCCAGGGCGGTGTAGAGAATGCTGGTAATGACGCCGCCGCCCGCTACGTTGCCGAAGTGACGGAAGGCCATAGAGATAGGCTGAGCGATTTCGGAGATGATATTCATGGGCGTCATAACGACGACAGGCTCGGTAAAGCCCTTCAGCCAGCCCAGGAAGCCGTTGCGCTTGATGCTCTGGTACCAGATGATGACGCTGGTCATAACGCCCCAGGTCAGCGGAACGCTCAGGTCCGCAGTTGAGGAGCGCAGGAAGCCGGTCAGACCGATATAGGAGCCGCACAGAGAGGATAGGAAAATCGTGCCGATATAAGGAGTCCAGTTGGCGTTGTGCTCCCCCATGGTGTCCTTGACCATGTTGTGCAGCATGAGCACACCCTTTTCCGTCAGGACCTGGAGCTTACCGGGTCTCTTTTGCAGGTTTCTGCCCAGCATCACACCGGCGATCCCCACCAGGAGCGAAACCAGCAGCAGAGAAAGGGCCGTCTGGGTCACCCGGATGCCGCCCAGAATGGGGATGGTAAAATAAATATAGGGACCTGTAACGTTCACATTCATGATTTGCTGTCACCAGACTTTCGGAAGAATTCCCCAACGGTGAGGATGGGGCGGGTAAAAATCAGCGGGACGACCAAGGCAATCGGATTGCAGAAGCCGCTCTTGGCGCCGGCAAACAGGATCAAAAACAAAACGGCGTAACGAATCAAAAAGGAGATCTGAATCGCAGCCTTGCCGCCCTTGACGTTTTGCTGCTCCGCCTTGTCGGCGGCAATTCCGGCGCCTACGGCCATGAAGAAGAAGTTGGCAATTGCCATCACGCCGCCCAGAATGCCGCCCAGAAGCACGGTGCGGTCAAAGGCATGGAGCAGGAAAAAAATCCCGAACATGACGGCGATGCACAGCGCCTGACCCAGGGCAATCCAGCCGGTCTGGCGCAGGATATACTTGCGCGTGTCCATAGTCACCTCCGTAATCAATCGTGGTCGTTAAAGCTGACGGGGGGCGGGTCCTTGGAGGGCTTCCCGCGGGCCAGACGGTCCATAGCCTTCAGACTGGTGCGCAGTCCGTCTATGGCGCACACCAGCCCCAGCACGACGCCGACGATTATGATCCAGACGCCCAGGTGAAACCGGCCGCGCAGCCAGACGGCCAACAGGACAAAGCCTGCCAGGGGAAAGGCAACGGAAAAACCGAGCTGGGTCAGCCATACAAGCAAGCTGATGTTTTTCATATTTCCCTCCCGTTCACAATCTTGTTACATTATAGCGCATAGCCCCCGGAGATTCAAGAAAAATTTGTGAACAATTCCTATGAAATCTGCCTTATCGGGTAGACAGTTTTTCCTTCCTGTCTATATTTCCCACAAAAAGCCGAAAACATTGGAAAGGGGGCTTTTCATTTTTCTGCGAATATAGTAAACTAATGTAAAAAGATTGGTCCTGGAGGAACCTGCGGCGAACGCTGTGCATAAGCTGTTCACGGGGGGATCTGCGATGACGTGGTATTGGGTCTTGATGGGAGCACTGGCGGCGTTTGGCGCGGTGTGTATGGTGCTGACGGGGATTGGGCTCGTGCTGCCCGGGGGCAGCCGGAGGACAATCTGCCTGATTTTGCCCGCAGAAGGGGATCAAGGTACGGAAAGGCGTTTTTCGTGGCTGCAAAAGATGGGGCTGCTCCGGTGCCGGATATTTGTGATGTATGCCGACCCGCCGGAGCCGCATCTGGAGATACACCGGCCTTCCCGGGAGGAGCCTGAACGGTAAGGGAGAAGAGTAAAATTGGCACAACAGGAAATGGAAATCATACAGGGCGTGATCGGCGCCGTTGTCTACCAGAATTATGATAACGGCTACGCCGTCCTGCGTCTGCGCTGCGGAAAGGACCAAACCGTGACGGTGGTGGGGACGATCCCCCTGCCCGCAGTGGGAGAGCGGATCATGGTTACGGGAAAGTGGAGCAGCCACAGCAGCTATGGGCGGCAATTTGAGGCGGAATTTCTGGAGCGTCTCATGCCGGAAAGCAGCGCGGATATTCTCAGCTATCTGTCCAGCCGGGCAATCAAGGGAATCGGACCCAAAACGGCTGCGAGGATCGTGGAGCATTTCGGCAATGAAACCCTCCAGATCATGGAGCGTGAGCCGGAGAGACTGGCGGAGATTGGAGGGATATCCCGGGAAAAGGCCAGAGCC
This sequence comes from uncultured Oscillospiraceae bacterium, assembly GCA_934569195.1. Classification (GTDB taxonomy): domain Bacteria; phylum Bacillota; class Clostridia; order Oscillospirales; family Oscillospiraceae; genus Faecousia. The sequence continues at coordinate 2,981 of CAKTKB010000012.1, read as the reverse complement.
ATCGGCCGGGAGTTCCAGCTGCGTGTGGGTATGCGCCAGCTGATGGAATTTTTTGCGCTGCACCAGCTGCCTGCGGATCTGGCGGTGCGGACCTACAAGCGCTATGGCGAGCAGGCGTCGGAGCTGATTTACGACGACCCGTACCTGCTGATGGAGGACGGCCTGGAGGCGCCCTTTGGAGCGGTGGACCGCTTTGCGGTGGAGCTGGGCGTGGCGGCGGACGATTTTCGCCGGGTAGAGGCAGGCATCCTTTTTGAGATGAAATACAATCTTTCCGGCGGACATTGCTTTCTTCCGGAGGAGCGCCTGGCTGCGGCTACGGCGCAGCTGCTGAGTGTGGAGGTACCGGCGGTCCAGTCGGGCATGGAGCGCCTGCTGGAGGCCGAGCGCTTGGTTCGCGGCAAGCTGGCGGGAATAACGGTGGTCTATCTGCCGGAAATTTATGAAGCGGAACGCTACTGCGCCATGCGTCTGCACCAGTTTGCCGGACAGCGCTTCCCGGAGCCGGGAAAGCTGGAGGCCATGCTGCGGCGGGCCGCAGAGGAGAGCGGCGTGGAGTATGCAAGCCAACAGCAGCAGGCCCTTCGGGAGGCGGCCGTATCCGGGTTGCTGCTGATTACCGGAGGACCGGGAACCGGTAAGACGACGATCTTGAAAGGTATTTTGTCCCTGCTTGGGCAGATGGGCCTGCGCTGCCAGCTGGCCGCACCCACGGGCCGGGCGGCAAAACGGCTGACGGAGGTGACCGGGGAGGACGCCTCTACCATACACCGTCTCCTGGAGGCGGGGGTGGACCCGGCTACGGGACAGATGTTCTTTGCCCGGGATGAGGACAACCCGCTTAAGGCGGATGCGGTGATTGTGGATGAAATGTCTATGGTGGACATCCCCCTGCTGAATAGTCTCCTGCGGGCGATTCCCCAGGGGAAACGGCTGATTCTTGTGGGGGACCCGGATCAGCTTCCGCCGGTGGGACCCGGGACGCCTTTTTCGGATTGTCTGCGCAGTCATATGCTGCCGGTTGTGGAGCTGACGGAGATTTTCCGCCAGGCCCGGCAGAGCCTGATTGTTATGAATGCACATAAGGTCAACGAGGGGGAAATGCCCCAGCTGGCGGAGGTGAAGAACGACTTTTTCTTTCTGCGCCGCCGCTCGGAGGAGGCCGTGAGCCAGACGATTGCGGAGCTGTGCGCCTCCCGGCTCCCCAAGCGCATGGGCATTCCTCCGGAGCAGATTCAGGTGCTCTCGCCTACCCGCAAGGGGGAGACGGGAACGGGAAGCCTGAATGCGCTGCTGCAAAGCGTGCTGAACCCGCCGTCCCGGGAGAAGCGGGAACGGGCCTTTGGCAGCTTTACTTACCGGGAAGGGGACCGGGTGATGCAGGTCCGGAACAACTATGACATTATGTGGAAAAAGACCGACGGCAGCGCCGTGGGAGCCGGAATTTTTAACGGAGACGTGGGCGTGATCCGGGAAATCGATCCCGCGGCGGAAACCGTGACGGTGGTTTTTGACGACCACGAGGCGGAGTACGACTTTACCCAATTGGGGGAGCTGGAACCGGCCTACGCGGTTACGGTGCATAAGAGCCAGGGAAGCGAGTATCGCGCCGTCATCCTGGCGGCCTGGGGCGGATCGCCCTATTTGCTCAGCCGGAGCGTGCTCTATACGGCCATTACCCGGGCCAGGGAGCTGCTGATTATCGTGGGCAGAGAGGAGACGGTGGCGGCTATGGTCCGCAATGCCCGGCACAACCGGCGGTATACGGGACTGAAGCTTCGACTGGAGGGAAAGGTGGAGGAGGTATGATCCGTGCCGTGCTGCGCTGGCTGTTCCCGGAGAAGTGCGTACTGTGCCGAAAAATTCTGCCGCCCGAGCAGACGGACCTGTGCCACGCCTGCCGCGCAGATGCCGGGGCCGTGCCTCCGGGCAAAAAAGCATCCGCCCATCTTGCGGGATGGACGGCGGTGTGGTATTATGACGGTGCGGTACGGCAGAGTCTGCTGCGTTTCAAATTCGGCGGAGCAAGAAGCTATGCCGGGGCATATGGCCGGATGATGGCCATGAAGATTTCTCAGGAGTTTCCGCTTCCTGTGGATTTGCTGACTTGGGTCCCGGTGAGCCGCGCCCGCCGCTTTCGCAGAGGCTACGATCAGGCGGAGCTGCTGGCGAAATCCGTGGGACGGGAGCTTGGGATGCAGCCGGTGCGTCTGCTGCGCAAGCGCCGGAATAACCGAACCCAGTCCACGATTCGGTCGGAGGCGGAACGCCGGGCCAACGTGCTGGGCGTCTATACCGCTTGCAGGCCGGAGCTTGTGCAGGGAAAGCGGATTTTGCTGCTGGACGACTTTTTTACAACCGGGGCCACGGCGGGAGAATGTGCCCGCGTGCTCCTGACCGCAGGAGCAAAGGAAGTATACTGTGCTGCCGTGGCGGCTGCCCGGCATGATTCAAAGAACCGATAGGTGGAGTGCGATATGAATTTCTTTTCACGGGACCTGGGCGTGGACCTGGGTACAGCCAACGTGCTGATTTATGCGGAGGGCAAGGGCATTGTTGTCCGGGAGCCTTCTGTTGTTGCAATGGATAAAAATACCGGCAATATTCTGGAGGTGGGCGCGGCAGCTCGGAATATGCTGGGCAGAACGCCGGGAAATGTGGTGGCCATGCACCCGCTGAAGGACGGCGTGATCTCGGATCACGAAATGACGGTGCGGATGCTGCAGGTGCTCTTCCGCAAGGCGGTCCAAGGTTCCTTCCTGAACCCCAAGCCCCGCGTGGTCATCTGCGTCCCCAGCGGCGTGACGGAGGTGGAGGAGCGCTCGGTCATCAATGCCGCGCTGGAGGCGGGCGCCCGCCGTGTGTATCTGATCGAGGAGCCGCTGGCCGCCGCTATGGGCGCCGGATTGGATATCAAAGGCCCAAATGGACACATGGTGGTGGATATCGGCGGCGGTACGACGGATATTGCGGTGCTGAGC
>CAKTKB010000011.1 GCA_934569195.1 uncultured Oscillospiraceae bacterium | reverse complement strand
CAGCTGCCCAAGTACATGAAGGACAAGGAATACGAGGCCGCCGCCAAGGCTGCCGCCGCCGAAAACGCCGCCAAGGCTGCCACCACCGTGGAAGTCAAGGAGCTGTCCTTCGACGAGCTGCTGGCGACCAAGGTTCCCGAGATCAAGGTTGTGGACATGGGCGTCAAGTACAAGGGCTACAACCCCGAGTCCCAGACCTTCGTCACCATCGGCGAGCGCATCCACTGCATCGCGCCCTCCGTCCGCAAGGCTATGGACGAGCGGGATCCCGAGCCGATCCTGAAGCGTGCCGCTGAGCAGATCGCTGCCGGCGCCACCTATCTGGACGTCAACATCGGACCTGCCGAGAAGGACGGTCCCGAGCGCATGATGTGGGCTGTCAAGCTGCTGCAGGAGAACTTCAACAACGTGCCTCTGGCACTGGACACCGCCAACAAGCGGGCTATCGAAGCCGGTATCAAGGTCTACAACCGCACCAACGGCAAGCCCATCGTCAACTCCGCCGACGCCGGTTCCCGTATTTCCAACATTGATCTGGCCGCTGCCAACGACGCCATCTGTATCGCCCTCTGCTCTGCCGACGGCATTGCAAAGGACAACGAGGAGCGTATGAAGCACTGCCACAATATGCTTGAGCGCGGCCTGTCCCTGGGCATGGAGGCTACCGACCTGTGGTTTGACCCCCTGTTCCTGGTGGTCAAGGGTATGCAGGACAAGCAGATGGACGTGCTGAACGCCATCAAGCTGTTCGCTGACGAGGGACTCAAGTCCACCGGCGGCCTGTCCAACAACTCCAACGGCGCACCCAAGGCCGTGCGGCCCATCATGGATTCCGCTCTGGTAGCTATGGCTATGATGCAGGGCCTGACCTCTGCCATCGTCAACCCCTGCGACCTGCGGCTGATGGAGACCATCAAGTCCTGCGATATTTTCAAGAATCACGTCCTGTACTCCGATTCCTACCTGGATCTGTAAGAGACGTACATCCCGCACATATGGCCGGGAGGGAATCGCTCCCTCCCGGCTTTGTGCATAAGCGGGCGCTTTTCGGGGGAAATCCCTGAAAAAAGGACAAGCTTTTCGGATAGGAGGATATGCCGTGAGGAGAACCGCTGCGCTGATATGCGCGCTTGTGCTGATTCTGCTTTTGCCGGGCTGCGCGCTGGTACGGCAGGCCGGGAACCTTATGCAGCAGGCGGAGAAGCTGCCCGTTGCGGCGTGTCTGCAGGCTGCGGCGGATGGGGATGAGGATGCTTTCCGGAGCTATCTCCATCCCGCGCTCAGCGAAGAGACCATGCACGGCGGCTATGAGACGCTGCATGCGTACCTGGAGGGGACGCAGGTCCTTTCCGCCAGAGTGCAGAGCTGCAACGTAAATTCCAGCGTCGGCACGGGTGGGAATACGAGCACCATCTCTGCCCGCGTACTGGTCACGCTGGAGCAGCGTACGGTCCTTTTGGACATTGTCTACCAGGAGAACAGCAAGGGTTCCGGATTTTCCCAATTCCTGTGCTCCATAGGAATTGGATAAATAATAAGGAGGAAATGAATCATGAGTGTATTAACCGACCTGATCTACGGCGGTTCCAACGCCGTTGCGGGGTTGACCGAGAGCGCTGTGGAGAATGCCATTGCCAAATACGGTGCGGAGAAGGAGATTGCCTTCCCGGATACCGCCTATTTCTTCCCCACGATCTATGCCGCTACGGGCGTTAAGGTCAAGACGCTGGGCGATCTGCCTGCCTGCGTGGGCGTGCTGAAGAGCCTGATTACCGGACAGGAGGACCTGGGCCAGGCCCTCAATGCCGGTCTGGCTACGGCCGTGGGCGCAGAGATCATCGAGGGACTCAAGTATGTGGACGGCGGGGATCCCTATGCCGCCGATTCCGGCATCGGCTTTGTCCCGGACCCGATCATCCGTTCTCTGGGCGTGCCCCTGGTCACCGGCGATATCCCCGGTGTCGCCGTTGTTCTGGGCAAGGCGGAGAAGGCTGAGGATGTGGTCAAGGTGGTTAAGGATTACCAGTCCAAGGGCATCATGACCTTCCTGGTGGGCGATGTGATCGAGCAGTGCGCCCAGGGCGGCGTAAAGATGGGCCTGGAGCTGCGTGTGATTCCCCTGGGCCATGACGTGACGGCGGTCATCCATGTGGTCACGGTGGCCATCCGTGCCGCGCTGATCTTCGGCAACGTAAAGCCCGGCGATCTGAGCGGACTGCTGACCTACACCAAGAACCGTGTGCCTGCCTTTGTCAACACCTTCGGCGCCATCGATCAGGTGGTCGTCTCCGCCGGCGCCGGCGCCATCGCCCTGGGCTTCCCGGTGATTGTGGACGTGGACCTGGGCGAGAATCAGGTTCCCGAGGTGCTGGAGTCCGTTACGGACCATGAGAACACCGTGAAGAAGTCCCTGGAGCTGCGCAACATCAAGATCAAGACCACCGAGCTGCCCATTCCCGTGGCGTTTGCCGCCGCCTTTGAGGGCGAGATCATCCGTAAGGCCGACGTACATAACGAGATGTATTCCGGCAAGAATCCCACTGCCGAGCTGGTGGTCATGCGGGACCTGAGCGAGGTGGAGGATCACAAGATCAACCTGATCGGACCGGACTTCGACCAGACCCGGGATCTGGCGCTGGCTACCTATGTGGAGGTCGCCGGTAAGAAAATGCAGGCGGATTTTGAGTCCGTTATCGAGCGGAAGTTCCACGCCTGGTTCAACTACATGGAGGGCGTGATGCACACCGGCCAGCGCAACCAGGTCCGTGTCCGTGTTTCCAACGCTGCCTATGACGCCGGGCTGCGGCTGAAGGATTTTGCCGAGGTCCTGTACGTCATGATTATGAACGAGTTTGACGCGGTGGTGGATAAGTGTCAGGTCACCCTGATTACGGACCCCGTCGAGGCGGAGAAGTTCCGGGACGAGGTGGCTATGCCGCGCTATAACCAGAGAGATGACCGCCTGGCCTCCATGACCGATGAGGCGGTGGACCGCTATTACACCTGCATCCTCTGTCAGTCCTTTGCCCCGGCCCACTGCTGCGTGGTTACCCCGGAGCGGCTGGGCCTGTGCGGCGCCGTGAGCTGGCTGGATGCCAAGGCTACCAACGAGCTGAACCCCAACGGCCCCTGCCAGCCCATTCTGAAGGAGGGCTGCACGGATCCCCGGACCGGCCGGTTTGAGTCTGTCAACAAGGCCATCAGCGAGGCAACCCATGGCGCTGTGGAGAACGTGACGCTCTACTCTATTCTGGAGGATCCCATGACCTCCTGCGGCTGCTTCGAGTGCATCTGCGGCATTGAGCCCATGAGCAACGGCTTTATCGTGGTAAACCGGGAGTACAAGGGCATGACCCCTGCGGGCATGACCTTCGGCGAGCTGGCCTCCTGCACCGGCGGCGGCGTACAGACCCCCGGCTATATGGGCCACGGCCGTCACTTCATTTCTTCTAAGAAGTTCATTGCGGCTGAGGGCGGCATTGAGCGGATTGTTTGGATGCCCAAGGAGCTGAAGGACGACGTGGCGGAGCGGCTGAATAAGACCGCATTTGAGCTGTACGGCATTGAGAACTTCATTGATCTGGTGGCGGATGAGACGATCACCACCGATTGCGAGGAGCTGCTGAACTGGCTGACGGAGAAGAACCACCCGGTTCTGGGCCTGGAGCCTCTGATGTAATCGGATTGCATCCGTTCCGAAAGGAAGCGGAAACCCGGTGCGGCGGGGTAAGCCCGCCGCACCTTTTTACAGGAAAACAAGAAAGGAATCTCTGCATATGAAAGTAACCTTCCAAATCGAGGGCGGAAGTCCGGTGGAAATTGCGTGCAACGCCGGAGACAATCTGCTGGAGCTGGCCCGCCGGGCCAACGTGGCGATCGACGCTCCCTGCTCAGGAAACGGTTCCTGCGGCAAGTGCCGGGTCCGGCTTCTGGAGGGCGGCCTGGAAAGCCCGCGGACCCGCCATATTTCCGATGAAGAATACGAGCAGGGCTGGCGTCTGGCGTGCAGCAGCCGGGTGACGGGGGATGCCGTCATCCTGGTTCCGGATATTGCGTCGGCTTACCAGTCCCGGATGAAGACGGCCGATCTGTCTTCGCCGGAGGAGGTGGCCATTTTTGAGCGGGCGCAGTCGGAGCTGCGGGAGAGCGGAATTCACTTTACCAACCGGTTCCGGGCGGTGGAGCTGGCGATGGATCCGCCTACGGAGGAGGATACCATGCCCGACAACGAGCGCCTGACCCGGGCCATTCAGGAGAAGCTCGGGGTAGAGCGGGTGGAGATTCCCTATGCCGTTATGGTGCGTCTGGCGGAGGTGCTGCGCAGCCGGGACTTTCATGTGTGTGTGAAGGGCGTGCTGACGGAGGACGGCTTCCGCTGCATGGAGCTGTCCGCACCGGAGGACCACCTTCTGGTGGGCTGCGCCATCGATATCGGCACGACTACGGTTTCCATGGTCCTGGTGGATCTGGAGAGCGGCAAAATTCTGGCCAAAGGCTCCTCCGGAAACGGGCAGATTCGCTTTGGAGCGGATGTCATCAACCGTATCATCGAGCAGGGAAAGCCCGGGGGCCGGAAGAAGCTTCAGGATGCAATCGTGAAGGAGACCCTGACCCCGGTGATTGCCAATCTTTGCAAGAGCGCCGGTGTCAGCGCCCGCAGCATCCTGCGGCTGTGCGTGGGCGCGAATACCACGATGAACCATCTTTTGGTGGGCGTGGACGCCCAGAGCGTGCGTATGGATCCGTATATTCCCAGCTTTTTCCACTGGGACGGCCTGCTGGCGGGAGATCTGCATCTGCCGGCCAATCCCCTTGCTCCGGTGCTGATCGCACCGAATATCGGCTCCTATGTAGGCGGCGATATTACGGCGGGTACCCTTGCCAGTCTGATCTGGGACAAGGATGAGATGAGCCTGTTCATCGATCTGGGCACCAACGGCGAAATTGTTTTCGGAAACCGGGATTTTCTCATGTCCTGCGCCTGCTCGGCCGGTCCTGCTTTTGAGGGCGGCGATATCTCCTGCGGTATGCGCGCCACCGACGGTGCAATCGAGGCGTGTACGCTGGACTATGCGACCATGGAGCCGACGCTCCGGGTGGTGGGGCCGGAGGGGCAGAAGCCGGTGGGCATCTGCGGCTCCGGTATCATCGACATCATTTCCGAGCTGTTCCGCTGCCGGATCATCAACGCCAAGGGCCTGTTTATCCGGGAGGGAGACCGGATACGCCGGGACGAGCACGGGATGGGCCGGTTCGTGCTGGTGCGGCCGGAGGATTCCGAGACTGGCCGGGAGGTATCCATCAACGAGGTGGATATCGACAACTTTATCCGGGCCAAGGGCGCGATTTTCTCCGCGATTCACACCCTGCTTTCCAGCGTGGACATGACGGTGGATATGATCGACCATGTGTACGTGGCAGGCGGAATCGGCTCGGGCATCAACATGAAGAATTCCGTGAATATCGGCATGTTCCCGGATGTGGACCTGGAGAAGTTCAGTTACATCGGCAATTCCTCCCTGACCGGCGCGTATGCGATGGTTATGAGCGACGAGGCCAATGCCAAGACGGCGGAGGTCGCGGCCAATATGACGTATCTGGAGCTGAGCACCCACCCCGGCTATATGGATTCCTTCGTGGCGGCCTGCTTCCTGCCCCATACGGATGTACGACTGTTCCCCAGCTGCTGCCAGGAGGGGTAAGATGGAGAAGGAAAATCACAAAGAGGAAGTGCCTTTTTCCCACTATGAGGCCCTTTTCCGGGAGATGCAGCCGGAGACGGCGCGCTCCCGGCTGCCGGAGCTTCCCTGGGATGGGACGGCTTACAGCCTGACGCTGCTGGGACGGCAGTACCGGATTTCCTGGCCGGAGTATGCAATCGCTGCGGCGGACGGAGGCCCGGCCCCCAATTTGCCGACCCAGACCTTCCTGCTGCGGTATTTGCTGGAGGGACGGAGGGTGCCGTCTCAGGGAGAATGGAAAACCTTCCGGGAGATGCCTTGGGGGGAGCTGTATATCAAGCCCTACACCGGACGGGTCCTGACGCGGGCGGCGTTTACCTTCGGCACGCGGGTGGAGGCGTTCCGGCAGGCGGCGGTCCGGCTGCATGGCTTGCCGGTGCAGCATGGCGATGTCGGGTTTGAGTTTGCTTTTTTGGACGACTACCGGATACGCATCCTGGTGTGGGAGGGGGACGACGAGTTCCCGCCCAATGCCCAGGTGCTTTACTCGGATAATTTTGCCGCAGGCTTTGCGGCGGAGGACCGGGTGGTCGCGGGGGACATTCTGATTTCTGCGATTAAGGCTGCAATGTAGTCCCCCTTGCCCGTGTGCCGGGGGTTGACAGCCGCTGGAAAGGAAAAAAGCTGTGCAAATGGGCAGCCGTTTGCACAGCTTTCCTGACGGAACGGCAGAAATACATACGATAGCGGTATAGTAGAGGGGAAGGAGTGAAGAACATGGACATGCGGAAAACAGATCCGGAGTTTGCGGAGCGCTTTGAACACTTTGCCTTTGAGGAGGTTGTCAAGGAAGGCGGGCAGCTTCCGGAGGGAAAGCGGTATCTGGCAATTCTGGCGGCGCTGATCGGCTGCGGCGGGGTGGATGCCTATGAGGAGGTCCTGCCCAAGGCCATGGAAAACGGCGTCACGCCGGTCATGGTCAAGGAGTGCGTTTATCAGGCCACGGATTACCTGGGCTATGGCCGGATGCTGCCCTTCCTGCGGGTGACCAATGCCGTGCTGGATCGGGAGGGTGTGGCCCTTCCTCTGCCGGGACAGGCAACGACGACCATGGAAGATCGCCTGGAGAGGGGTGTTGCGGCACAGGCCGCGATTTTCGGTGAGGGCATGAACGAGGCGTGGAAAAAAGGCACCGTCAACCGCTGGCTGGCCGACAATTGCTTCGGGGACTATTACACCCGCAACGGGCTGGACCTGAAGCAGCGGGAGATGATTACCTTCTGCTTCCTGATGGCCCAGGGCGGCTGCGAGCCTCAGCTCACGGCCCATGCCAGAGGAAATCTGCGCCTCGGCAACGATTCGGAGTTTCTGACCCGGGTCGTTTTGCAGTGCCTGCCCTACATCGGTTACCCCCGCAGCCTGAACGCCATTGCATGCATTCACAAGGCGGCAGAGGAATAAATGCAGGGGCATCCGCAATCGCTCGGTGCCGACGGAGAAAAAAGCGGCGGCTCCGGACAAAATACCAGCCCATGACAGACAGCGGCCCGGCGTAACTTTCGTTACGCCGGGCCGTCTTTTGCTTTATCGGGAAAAGCGCGCAGGTGCTTGCTTCATCCGGCACCGGTGCAAATGCTGCCGGGGTGTCAGGCCTGGGGGAGCACCGTAACGGAGGAGATGCCGTAGTAAGCAAAGGCTGCAGCCGCTGCATCGTCAATTTCCTGCCCCGGCATCACGATGGGGACGGCCGGAGGGCAGCTCATGGATGCGGCGCCCAGAATGCGCCCAACACTTTGCGCGGCGGGAATTTCCTCCCCGGGCGCTAAAATTGCTTCCCGGAGGGTACACATCTGCCGCCCACGGCCGGGACCCGGCGGCGCGGAGAGAATGGGCGCGCGGCGCGGCAGGGAACACAGCGCCTGGCCAAGCCGGTTCAGCCCGGAGACACCGATGGCGGGTGTGAGCATCAGAACCAGAAAATCCGGGTCGGAAAATTCGCACACGATGCCCTGCCGCTGCAGGATTTCGTCCAAGGTCTGCCCGGTGTAACCGTAGGCTTTTGGAGCCAGCGTAAGCTTCAGCGGCTCGTTGCCCCGCAGGGAATAGCCATGGGACAGGAGTGCGCGGCGCAGCTGCCGCACATGGGGGAGAAAATCGGCCAGCTGCCCGGGGAAGGACTCCGCCAGACAGACGTTTGCGCAGTCCAGGGATTGTAGAATCAGGTACGACGGGCTGCTGGAGCCGAACAGGGCCAGCGCCCGCTTGGCATGGCGGGAGAAAAAGGGGGGGAGCTGCGGATGGATGTGCAGGTAAGCGCCCCCCGTCAGGACCGGCAGGGTCTTGTGGGCGGAGGTGCAGCACAGATCGGCCCCCAGGTCCGTGGGGTGCAGACTCTCGGGAAGAAAACGCAGGTATGCGCCGTGAGCGCAGTCCACCAGAAGCAGCACGCCGTGCCGGTGACAGATGCGGGCCACGGCAGCAACGTCCGTCATCGCGCCCAGGTAATCCGGGCTGGTGAGGTAAACTGCGGTCGGCTTGGAATCCGGGCGGCTGAGGAGCGCCTCCAGATGGTCCATATCCGGCTGACAGGACAGGTAAGGGCCGTCTGCGGCCGAGGACAGCCAGGTGACCGGGATGTCCAGAAGGGCGGCGGCAGACAGAAAGCTTTTATGGACGTTCCGGGCGGCGGCAATATGGGGAGCAAGCCCCTGCTCCTGTGCCCATAGCGCGGCCAGATGCACCATGGCCCGCACGGCCAGAGAGGAGCCTTCGGCGGAGTAAAAGGTCGGACAGCCGAAGAGCTTACCGGCGTTTTCCTCGCTCTGTCGGATGATACCATCGGCATGGTACAGATCGTCGGCCCCGGCCATTTCCGTCAGGTCCCATGGCTCCGGCCCCAGGAGCGGGCCGCCCTTATGCCCAGGGACATGGAGGCGCAGGGGGTCCTGTCGGGCGTAGGCCAGGGCGAAGTCCCGAATGGGCGTGTTCATGCCTGCTGCCCGCCCAGCGCCCGGACGATGGCGACCAGAATGGCGCATTCCATCCGCTTGCGGAACAGCTCGCAGCCGTATTCGTAAACGCCGGTAATGGCGCCGGTGGCGTGGTAGGCGTTGGCGGCGCAGCCGCCGGAGCAGTACAGCCGCGCCCAGCAGTCCCGGCATTCCGGATGGGCGTAGACGTTGCAGTGGGCGAACTGGTCCTGGACGGCGTGGTTGGTTACGCCCTGCCAGATATCCCCCAGCTTAAATGCCTCGTCGCCCACAAACTGATGACAGGGGTACAGATCGCCCCAGGGGGTGACGGCCATATATTCCGTCCCGGAGCCGCAGCCGGAGATTCGCTTGTAGATGCACGGGCCGCCGGTAAGGTCGATCATGTAGTGATAGAAGGTGAAGGGCCGCCCCTCCTTATCCCGCTGGAGCATCAGCTCGGCCAGCTTCTCATATTGCTCCATGACAATGGGCAAATCCTCCTGGGTCAGGGCGGAGGGATCGTCGGGCGCGCAGACGACCGGCTCCATGCTCAGCTCCGTAAAGCCCAGGTCCAGCATCTGCCGGATGTCCTGGAGAAAGTCCGGATTCGCATGGGTAAAGGTGCCGCGCATATAGTAGTTCTTGCCGCCCCGGGCGGCTACCAGCTTCTGGAACTTGGGAACGATCCGATCCCAGCTGCCCTTCCCGGCGTAGTCCACCCGGAAACGGTCGTGAATTTCCTTACGACCGTCCAGGCTGAGGACGACGTTGCTCATTTCCCGGTTGGCAAAGTCGATGACGTCGTCGTCGATCAGCATACCGTTGGTCGTGAGGGTGAAGCGGAAATGCTTGCCGTGCTGCTGTTCGATGCTGCGGGCGTAGGCCACCAGCTGCTTGACGACGTCAAAATTCATCAGCGGTTCGCCGCCGAAGAAGTCCACCTCCAGGTTCCGCCGGGTGCCGGAGTGGGCGATGAGGAAATCCAGCGCCTGCTTGCCCACTTCAAAGGACATGAGGGCGCGCTCGCCGTGGTACTTTCCCTGGCTGGCGAAGCAGTAGGAGCAGTTCAGGTTGCAGCTATGGGCAATGTGCAGACACAGGGCTTTCACCACACCTGCGGACTTCTGCTTCAGCTTGTCTGCCATGGGGGCAAAGGTGTCGGGGGCAAAGAGCTTCCCGGCATCCCGCAGGGCGGCTACCTGGTCATAGCATTCCGCCAGATCGCTCTGGGGCAGATCGGGGTATTTTTCGGCCATGGTCCGGAGAATTTCCTCCCGGCTGTGGTCCTGAAACAGGGCGATGATATCATAGGCCACATCATCCACCACGTGGACGCCGCCGGAGCAGACATCCAGCACCACGTTGTAACCGGCCAGCTTATATTGATGGATCATAGTTTTTGTCTCCTTAAAAGTCATGAAAAATGCCGCCTGACCGGCGGCATTTCATCGCAGCGGAAGGAATACCGGCGCAAACCGGATCCTGCCGCCGCATTGCTCATATGCGTCCCGCGCGTGCTGCGCAGGCGAAAACAAAACCGCGGGGCTGCCCCGGGGAATTACTTGTTCTGCCCGGCGTTCTCGCACTGCTGGTTGGCAATGCCGCAGCTCGTCTTGCAAGCGGACTGGCAAGAGGTCTGGCACTCGCCGCAGCCGCCGTTCTTGGCGCTGTCGCACAGGTTGCGGGTCTCGATGGTGGTAATGTGTTTCATATCAGTAACCTCCACGAAAGATTTCCAATAAATCTTACCATAATGCCCCGGCAAAGTCAATACATCCGGGAGGGAATTCTTTGACGGGGAAAAATATCGGAACATGGGAGAAAAAAGAGGTTGCTTTTTTCGGAAGGTCTGCTATAATAGCACCATAAAAAGCACGGCCCCTCTGTGTGCGGGTATAGTTCATCGGTAGAATGCGACCTTCCCAAGGTTGACAGGTGGGTTCGACTCCCATTACCCGCTCCAAGTCCCTTGCGTCCTTTTGGATGCGAGGGGCTTTCTTTTTTTGCCGGAGGGGAGCTGCGGGAGAAAAGTTCGTGCAAATCCAGAAATGTGTCCATTGAAAAAATCGGCCATATCCGGTATGATAGCGCCATACGACAAAAAGTCGACAAAAGTCGACAAACGGATAGGGAGTGCTGAATATGGCCAAAGAAAAGCAAACATCCCGGGGCCGTCGGATCGGAAAACACATCTGCCGGGCCCTGGCGGGAATTGTGGCGGCGGTGCTGATTGTGCTGATCGGCGCCCGGGGGTACTTTCGGATACCGGTTGCGTCCTATTACCGCAATTCCGAAAAAACCTTTGTGATCCCGGGCCTGTCGGAGGGAATGATCGTTCAGGGACTGGATTACGACAGCGCGTGGGACAGCTTTCTGATCTCTGCGTACCGCACCGACGGCGGCGCGTCCCAGCTCAGCGTGGTCAGCCGGGCGGATGGCGAGGAGGTAAAACGGCTGCGCCTGGCGGATGCCCAGGGGCGGGATTTCACCGGTCATGTGGGCGGCGTGGCTTTGGCAGGCGACTATATTTATGTGGCCGACGAGCAGGGACTGATGGTGTATGATCGCCGGGCAGTGGAGGAGGCCGCGTCGGGCGACAAGGTTTCCGCCCTGGGCGTGTTTGCCACCCGCTCGGAGGAGGATGCGCTGGAGGCGGCCTTTGTTTACACCCACGAGGGGCTGCTCTATGTGGGAGAGTTTTATCGGGAGGAAAATTATCCCACCCCCGAGAGCCACCATTTGGAGACGGCTTCCGGCGAGGAAAACCCGGCGGTCATTCTGACTTACCGCCTGGATGCGGAAAGCCCCTTTGGCATTTCTCCGGCGCCGGAGCGGGTGTATTCCATCCCCGGCCTGGTGCAGGGAATGTGCATGGATGCGGACGGGCGGATTCTGCTGTCCACCTCCTACGGACCGGCGTTTTCTCATCTGTCCATCTATGAGACGCCGGAACAGCAGGGAGAGCTGACGGTCCTGGGCTACAGCCTGCCCTGTTACATTCTGGACGAGGACTGCCTGGTGCAGCAGATCAAGCTGCCGCCGATGGCGGAGGAAATTGTCTGCGTGGACGGAAAGGTCTATACGATGTGCGAGGCGGCTACCGACAAGTATATTTTCGGCAAATTCACCTCGGCGCGCTACTGCTACGCTACGGAGCTTTCGGCATATGATGGGTGAGATTCTGCGGGTGCTGGGCTGGCTCCTGGCGGCCATCGTGGGGCTGGCAATCGCCTACGTGCTCCTGCTGGCCCTCAGCGCGCTGGCGGTTGACCCCGGCCGGACCTATGAAAAGGACAGCCGGTACTACCGGTTCCTCCTGTACAGCGCGACCTTCCTGTGCGTGCATCTGCTGGGAATCCGGCTCCATTGCCGGGACCTGGACCGGGTGCCAAAATCGGGACGGATTCTGCTGGTGGGAAATCACCGGTCCAACTTTGATCCGATTCTGACCTGGTACTGCCTGCGGGGCAGCGAGCTTGCCTTTGTATCCAAGAAGGAGAATTTTTCCATTCCCATTTTCGGACGGTTCATTCACCGGTGCGGGTTCCTTGCCATAGACCGGGAAAATCCCCGCAATGCCCTGCAAACCATTGAGCAGGCCGCGGGGCTGATACAGGCGGACCGGAATTCGGTGGCCATTTACCCGGAGGGGACCCGGAGCAAAAGCGGAGAGCTGCTGCCGTTCCATAACGGGGTGTTTAAGATTGCCAAGCTGGCGGATGTGCCGATTGTGGTTCTGGCGATGGAGGGAACGGAAAAAATCCATAAAAATTATCTGCGCCGTCCTACGGATGTGTGGATCCGGGTGACGGACGTGCTGAGCCGGGAGGACGTGGCGGCGTCCAGGACCTGCCAGATCGGCCAGCGCGTCCGGACCTCGCTGGAACAGGCGCTGGAAGAAAGAGAGAATGTGAACGTATGAGCTATACGATTTTGTACAATCCCAATGCCGGCTCCGGGACGGGGACGGCAGGCGCCCGGGAAGTAGAACGCTTTTTGTCCGGCGAGGAGGCAACCTTCTATGACATGACCCAGATTCAGGACTATGCCCGCTTTTTCCGGAGCCTGGATCCGGACAGCCGGCTGGTGCTGTGCGGGGGAGACGGGACGCTGAACCGGTATGTCAACGAGGCGATGCCCTACAGCGGCGGCCGCTCGGTTTCCTATTTTGCAACGGGAACGGGGAATGACTTCCTCTGCGACATCGGCCATAAGAAGGAGGAAGGCCCGGTGTGCATAGACGCCTACCTGCGTTCTCTGCCCCAGGTGACGGTGGGGGACCGGACCTACAGCTTCCTGAACGGTGTGGGGTATGGCATTGACGGCTACTGCTGCCAGGAGGGTGACCGGCTCAGAGAAAAGAGTCAGGCGGCGGTGAATTATACGGCGATTGCCGTTAAGGGACTGCTGTTTCATTACCATCCCACCCATGCCGACATCACGGTGGACGGAAGGACGTATCACTATGACAGGGTCTGGCTGGCGCCGACGATGAACGGGCGCTTTTACGGCGGCGGTATGATGCCAACCCCGGAGCAGGACCGGCAGAATCCGGAGCACACGGTGTCGACCATGGTGTACTACGGCTCCGGAAAGCTGAAATCCCTGGCGGTGTTCCCCTCCATTTTCAAGGGAGAGCACCTGCGCCACACGGAGATGACCCAGGTGCTGACCGGTCACGATATTACCGTTACCTTCGATCGCCCGACGGCCATTCAGATCGACGGGGAAACCATCCTGAATGTGTCGTCCTACACGGTCCACAGCCAGGCGCAGACGAACGGCACCTCTGCGGAATAAGGGATTCCTGCATAACAAGCGGCAAGGCGCAGGCGGAAGTACTCCGTCTGCGCCTTTGTAATGGGTATGTCAGCTCCGGACGGCTGTCCTCTTCAGGAGCAGCTGATACATCCAGACCATCAGCAGCAGAATCACGCCCAGAAAGACCGGGAGAAGGGCGGCGCTGATGAACCGGGTCAGAAGGCCGAAGAGCGGCGGCATGAGAAGAGAGCCGGTGTAGGCGCAGGCCATTTGCAGACCGATCAGGGCCTGAGAATTTTCCGCGCCGAAGTGGACGGGGGTGGAGTGAATGATACATGGATAAATGGGGGCGCAGCCCAGCCCCACCAGGACCAGACCGGCCAGCGCGCCGGATTTGCCGAGAGGAAGGAGCAGAGCCGCAACGCCCAGGGCCAATATGGCTTCTCCCAGGTGAATCATGCGCCGGTCGTCCAGGCGGATGGTGAGGAAGCCGGAGATCAGCCGCCCCACGGTGATCCCGGCATAAAACAGGCTGGCGTAACCGGCGGCGGACTGAGAGGAGATTCCGTGGGCCAGGACCAGATAGCTGCTGGCCCACAGTCCGGCGGTTTGCTCCAGAGCGCAGTAGCAGAAGAAGGCGATCAGAATCTGCGCCGCACCCGGGATCCGGAGAATCTGCCCGATGCGCAGCCCCCGGCCGGAGGCGGAATTCTCGCCGGATGCTTCCTTTTTCCAAAGGGGCAGGCTCAGAACCAGCAGCACGGTCAGCCCCAGCTGAAGCAGCCCCACATAGCGGTATCCGGCGCTCCAGCCATGGCCTCCGGTGAGGGCGTAGCCCATAATGTACGGCCCGGCAGCCGCGCCGATGCCCCACATGCAGTGCAGCCAGCTCATGTGGCGGCTGGCGTAATGCAGCGCTACATAATTGTTGAGGGCCGCGTCCACACTGCCCGCGCCCAGTCCGTAGGGAATGGCCCAGAGGCACATCTGCCAGAAGGCGCTGCACCGGGAGAAGCCCAGAAGCGCCAGAGCGGTCATGCCGACGCTGACGGCGGTAATTTTCCCGGCGCCCAGACGGCGGGTCAGCCGGTCGCTGAGAAGGCTGGAGGTAATGGTCCCCAGAGAGATGATCATGGATATGACCCCGGCCCAGGAGACGCTGACGCCAAACTGCGGATAGATGGACGGCCAGGCAGCGCCCAGCAGCGCGTCCGGCAGACCCAGACTGATGAAGGAAAGATAGATGACCCCGAGCAGCAGCATAACCATAAAAATAGGCCCCTTTTTGTTTCAAAACTTCTGGTATGATATCACAGTTCGCCAAAAATGCAAGCGCCCGGCCCTGGTGGGCCGGACTTTTTTTGACAAAGCGGTCGGGGGAGGGCCGGAAAGCTCTGAATTTGTTGCGAAAGCAATTTTTTTCTGTTTTTGACTTCCATTTGTCAGGGGAGTGTGCTATAATCTGCAATACTTTGCATTTAGAGGGAGGGATTTGTGTGATTTTCGGAAAGCACATCAATCGCTATTACGGCCGGTATGCGCTGTCCCTGCTGGCGGGCCTGGCGGCCCTGTTTGCGGTTGACTATTTGCAGCTCATGATTCCGCAGCTGTACCAGATGGTCATCAACGGATTGAACCAGGGGTATGTGGTCGTGGACGGCGTGCAGAAGGCGTTCGACATGAACTTTCTGCTCGATACCATCTGTATGCCGATGGTGTGGATCATCCTGGCGATCGTTTTTGGGCGGTTTGCCTGGCGCGTGACCATTTTCGGCGCGGCGACCCGGGTGGAGACGGATCTGCGCAACCGGATGTTTGACCACGCCGAGAGCCTGAGCCGGGAGTATTACCAGGTCAATAAGGTGGGCAACCTGATGAGCCTGTTCACCAACGACCTGGATACGGTTCAGGAGTGCTACGGCTGGGGCTTTATGCAGTTCTTTGACGCCATTATCCTGGGTGTGCTGGCGGTAAGCAAGATGTGGAGAATGGACCACCTGCTGACGGTGCTGTCCCTGATCCCCATGGCGCTGCTGTTTGCCAGTGCCACGGTAGTGGGCCGGTACATGACGAAGAAGTGGGACTACCGCCAGGAGTGCTTCTCCAATATGTCCGATTTTGCCCAGGAGAGCTTCTCCGGCATCGCAGTCATCAAGGCTTTTGTCAAGGAAGCCAAGGAGCTTCTGGCCTTCAAAAAGCTGAACGAGGAGAATGAGGTCGCCAACATCGACTTTACCAAGGCCTCCGTGTTGCTGCGCATTCTGGTTACGTCCTTTGTGGAGAGCGTGATCTGCGTGATTCTGGGCTACGGCGGATACCTGGTGTACCTGGGGCGGTTCAACGCCGGACAGCTTATGGAGTTCATCGGCTACTTCAATGCCATCGTGTGGCCGATCATGGCGGTTTCGGAGCTGATCGACATGACTTCCCGGGGCAAGGCATCCCTGAAGCGGATCAGCGAGCTGCTGGATGCGCCCCAGAATGTGGTGGACCGGCCCGGCGTGACGGATCTGACCAATCCGAAGGGAGACATCGAATTCCGGGATCTCAGCTTCCGGTACCCCGACGGTGAGTTTGAAGCCCTGGAGCACATCAGCTTCCGTATCCGGGCAGGAGAGAATATCGGCCTCGTGGGAAAGACCGGCTCCGGCAAGACCACGCTGGTGGATTTGATCCTGCGCACCTACAATGTACCGGACGGGACGCTGTTCCTGGACGGGCAGGATGTAAACGACCTGTCCATCCGCTCGGTCCGCGCGGCCTGCGCCTATGTGCCCCAGGACAACTTCCTGTTCTCCGATACCATTGAAAATAACATTTCCTTCGGAACACCGGTGCAGGATGCCCGGGCGGTCGTCCGTGCGGCGGAGCTGGCGGACGTACACGGCAACATCTCCGAGTTCCAGCTGGGCTACCAGACGGTTCTGGGAGAGCGGGGCGTCACCGTCTCCGGCGGACAGAAGCAGCGGATTTCCATTGCCCGGGCGCTGATGAAGGATGCACCCATCCTGATTCTGGACGATTCCGTATCCGCCGTGGATACCAAGACGGAGAAGGCCATCCTGGACAACCTCCGGCAGACCCGCGCGGGCAAGACCACCATCCTGATCGCCCACCGGATCTCCACCATCGAGCGGATGGACAAGATTCTCTTTATCGATGAAGGACGGGTGGCGGGCTTCGATACCCACGATTCGCTTTACAAGAGCAGCGCCGCGTACCGCAAGATGGTGGATTTGCAGCGGCTGGAGGAGGAAGGAGGAAATCATAATGGCTGATTACTTGCCTCTTTTGATTGTCTGCGCCGTGATCGGCGTATTTACCCTGATTTTCCTGGCCGCCTATTTTGTCCTGAAAAAGCACGACAAAAACGACCGCAGCGAGCGCCATATGTCCGACCGCGAGATCATCGGACGGCTGCTGAAGTACGCCGCGCCGTATAAAAAGGATTTCGTGCTGGTGTTCCTGATCATGCTGGTGTCCATTGTGTACGATGTGGTGTCGCCTCTGCTGATCGCCAATATCCAGGGCACGATCAAGAGCCGCTTTACCCTGGAGGCCCTGTTCAGCCAGGTGGCGGTGTATGCGGGCATTCTGGTGGTCTCCATGATCTGCACCTATTTCCAGGCGATTATTTTGCAGCGGACCGGCCAGAAGATTCTCTCCCAGCTCCGACTGGATACCTTTACCCACATCGAGCAGCTCTCCCATGAGCAGCTCAACGAGATTCCCGTGGGCAAGCTGGTGACCCGTGTCACCAACGATCCCAATGCCATCAGCTATCTGTTTACCAACATTCTGGTGACCCTGGTGAAAAATACGCTGGTTATCATCGGCGTGCTGGCAGCCATGTTCCTGGTGAACTATGCCCTGACGCTGATGGTGCTGTGCTTTGTGCCGTTTTTGGTCGTTTTCACGCTCATCTTCCAGAAGTTCTCCCGGCACGTCCACCGCAGCGTCAACAATGCCCGGACGGATGTGAACACCTACCTGTCCGAAAATCTGTCCGGCATGAAAATCACCCAGATTTTCAACCAGGAGCAGCGGAAGATGGACGACTTTCTTGTGCGCAGCAAAAAGCTGGAGCGGGCGAAGTTCAACCGGATGTACGTTTTCGGCATCTTCCGCCCCATGGTGTATATGCTGTTCGTAACGTCCAACCTTTTCCTGTTCTACATCGGCTGCAAGGGTTATATCACCGACACGCCCTTCCTGGGACAGGTGATCACCAGCGAGACCGTGGTAGCCTTTTATATGTATATCTCCCGCTTCTTCAACCCCATCCAGGCCCTGGCGGAGCAGTTCGACATGCTGGAGCAGTCCTTTGCCTCGGCGGAAAAGATTTTCGCCATTCTGGATATGCAGCCGGATCTGGTGGATGCGCCGGATGCCATTGAGCTTAGCGAGATCAAGGGAGAGATCGAATTCAAGGACGTCTGGTTTGCCTACAAGCCCGGCGAGTGGGTGCTGCAGGGCGTGTCCTTCCATGTCTACCCCAAGCAGACGGTGGCCTTCGTCGGCTCCACCGGCTCCGGAAAGTCCACGATCCTGTCCCTGATCTGCCGGAACTACGACATCCAGAAGGGCCAGATTCTCATCGACGGGATCGACATCCGGAAAATCAAGATATCCTCTCTGCGCCGCCATTTCGGACAGATGCTTCAGGATGTGTTCCTGTTCTCCGGCGATATCCGCAGCAACATTGTCCTGCGCAGCGACGGGATTACGGACGAGCAGGTCTGGGAGGCGTGCCGCTATGTGAACGCCGACGGCTTCATCCGCAGACTCGACCACGGCCTGGACGAGGTGGTGCGGGAGCGGGGAAACAACTTCTCCGCAGGCCAGCGCCAGCTCCTGTCCTTTGCCCGTACCATCATCCATAAGCCCTCCGTGATGATTCTCGACGAGGCTACGGCAAACATCGACACGGAGACGGAGATCCTGATCCAGGATTCTCTGGAGAAGATGAAGTCGGTGGGAACGATGCTGATTGTGGCCCATCGCCTCTCCACGATCCAGCACGCCGACAACATCATCCTGCTGTCCAAGGGAAAGATTCTGGAGCAGGGCAATCATCAGCAGCTCCTGCATCAGCACGGCCGGTACTATCAGCTCTATACGCTGCAATACCACAAGCAGCAGCTGCAGCAGGACTAAAGTGCGAGAAAACGCCGCCATTTTCGGCAATTTGCCGGAGATGGCGGCACTTTTTTTGCGTGGCCTTGGTTGAACAGAATAAAAAGGAAACCTGGGAAAGACTGGAAGCTGTTTCCTTTTTAGACTAATTTTGAACCTTTTGTGACTTTACAGATGGCTCGGGGGTCTGCTAGAATGTTGGAAATGGCGCCGACAAAGAAAAATTGCTTGTGCATATTTCACAATTTCTCTAAGGTCGGTCCAAGATGAAAGGAGAAGCAAAATGAAAAACGCCAACTTCAAACGCTTGGGTTCTTTCCTGCTGGCGGCGGCTATGATGCTGTCCATGGTAGCAGGCGTGACACCCATCGCTCGGGCGGATTCCTGGCCCAACAACACGGCCTCTGCCGAGCCCACTTTTGCGGGCTACCGTGTTAAGGACATCGAAAACTGGGATCCCAGCACCGACCCCTATTCTGAGTTCCTGGTGGCCTCCGTGCCGCTGCAGAAGCGCAACGAAGCGTTCGCTGCAACCCAGGCAAAGCCCTACCTGACCACAGATGCTCAGGTCATGAACATGACTGAGGACTATGGCAACAGCTTCTTCGGCAGCACCATGTACAGCAATGAGTTCTCCGAAGACATCATGACCTTCTGGCAGTACACCGATTACTTCTGCCCCTGGCATGGTGCGGCTACGGCCTTTACGCCCTCTGCTCTGTACGATCCGGTGACCAGCGACTGGCGGAACCGTGGATTTGAGTTCGGCATTGTCAATATCCCCAACCCCGCCTACACCAACGCCGCCCACAAGAACGGCGTTATGTCCATCGCCTGTGTCTACTTTGACCCCGCCTTCCGTCCCGGCCAGACCTGCAAGGACCTGGTTGGCTATGACAACTGGCAGGATGTGGCCGATCAGCTCATCGCCATGGCTGAGTACTATGGCTACGACGGCTACTTCATGAACCAGGAAGAGGGTGGCTACACCACCGAGTTCAAGCAGTTCATGTCTTACCTGACCGCAGCCGGTCTGTGGACCCAGTGGTACGACACCAACGGCACCTTCAACTCCTCCAAGGCTCAGTGGCTGAAGGACGACACCTACGGCAAGATCCATGACTCCGTGTTCGTCAACTACAGCTCCTTCTACAACATCGACAGCCAGCTGGAGTATGCTAAGAGCATCAGCGTGGACCCCTATGAATCCATCTTCTACGGCGTCGAGTGCAACCAGGCCGGCTTCAGCGGCGGTCACTCCAGTGCGACCTCTCTGACCAACCTGTATGACGCCAACGGCAACCCCCGCGCCAGCTACGCGCTGTTCTGCGGCTCCGACAACTATCACCGCGGCCTGGAGTCCATCGACTCCTCCAAGGACGGCGATCCTCGCCCCACTCCCCAGAAGGACGGCTATCAGTGGATGAGCGCCATCCGCCAGAGAATGTTCTGGTCCGGCGTGAAGGAAGATCCCACCGATACCGGCCGTGTGAGCGGCTACTCCCGTACCGACGTGGGCGTGAACAACGCCAGCGGCTGGGTCGGCGTGGCTGACTTCATCGCCGAGCGTTCCGTCATTGGAGGCACCTCCTTCTACACCAACTTCAACACCGGCCACGGCATGCAGTACTTCGTGAACGGCGAAGTGAGCAAGGACGAAGAGTGGGCAAACATCAACATTCAGGAAATGATGCCCACCTGGCAGTGGTGGTTTGAGACGACCGGCTCCGAGAAGCTCTCCGCCGAGTTCGACTACGGCACTGCCCTGAAGAACAAGAATGTGGACGGCTCCGACAAGACCATGGACTTCACCCAGGTCGGCGCCTACAACGGCGGCTCCTCTCTGGCAGTCTACGGCAAGCTGGACGGCACGAACACCATGCACCTGTTCAAGACCGACCTGACCGTGAATGCGGAGACCACCGCTTCCGTCACCTTCAAGAAGATCTCCAGCGATGACGGCGTCATGAAGCTGGCTCTGACCTTCAAGGACGATCCCGAGAACCCCGTGATTCTGCCTCTGGAGAACACCGCCGCTGCCGGCGAGTGGACCACCTCCACCGTGAACCTGTCCTCCTACAACGGCCGCGAGATCGCTGCCATTTCCCTGGTATTTGAGGGCACCTCCGACAAGTACCAGATCAACGTGGGCAATGTGACCGTCAGCGACGGCAACCACAAGCCCGCTGCTCCCAGCGGCTTCACTCTGCAGTCTGCTTATGCCGACGGCCAGATGATCGTGACCTGGGACAAGATCGACTACAGCGAGGTTGTGCAGTACAACCTGTACGGCAAGCAGGCCGACGGCTCCCGGGTGTTCCTGGGCGGCATCTACGGCAGCATTCTGTATGTGAAGAATTCCTTCGCTGTCGGTTCCAGCGTTGAGCTGCAGCTGTGCGCTGTGGGCGTGGACGGCACCGAGAGCGATCCCGCAACCATCACCTTCGACTACAACAAGGAAGTTTCCGACGTTCAGGTCGAAGAGAGCCTGACCAGCACCAAGCTGCTGACCCAGGCCGCCGAGAACGACAAGCTCTCCGTTTCCTTCAAGGCTCCCGCTGCCGGCGCTCCCGACCGCTACGAGTTTGAAGTGAAGCTGGTCAGCGTTGCAGACGACAACCCCTACAACAAGATCTACACCGGCACCGCCGACGGCAGCGCTACCAGCGCCGTGATCGACCTGCCTGTGGCTGAGGGCTACAAGTACGACCTGACGATTTTCGCTGTCAACGACAATGTGAGAAGCGAGGGCGTTACTTACCGCGGCTCCAACCGCGACCACTACAGCGAGCCTCTGGAGCTGGATCATGTCCAGATTGACGGCAACTACGTCCGTCTGGTTGACCCCGACACCGTGGACTGGCAGTACATGACCGTCGTCAGCGGCGGCAGACAGATCGTGCAGTTCAAGCGCGGCACCCGGACTGGCAGCAACAGCAGCAGCCAGCTGACCTTCACCCTGCCCTCCAAGAACTGCACCATGGAAGTCACCGTGACCGACTTCTCCGGCAACGTTTCCGCTCCTACCACCGTCGTGGTTGTGGACGGCAAGGTCGTTGACCTGACCGCCGAGTACGGCGAGGACCTGATCCCCGATGTGAAGCTCCGCGCGGCTCTGCGTGAGCTGGTCGGACCCACCATCGGCGACCTGCTGGATTACTCCGGCGACCTGGACCTGTCCAGCCGCGTCATCAAGGACCTGACCGGCCTGAACATGGTTTCCGGCGTCAAGAAGCTGAACCTGAACAACAACTTCATCACCGAGATCACCTCCGCTCAGATTCCCTCCGGCACGACGGAGCTGACCGTTGGCGATTGCGCAAACCTGACCACCATCGAGCTGAATGGCCGTCCCGACACCGCTCTGATTCTGGGCGATCTGGACGCTCTGACCAGCCTGTCCCTCACCGGCTACGGCGATCATGACCTGAATCTCACCGGCTGCCCCAAGCTGGTTGACCTGGATCTGACCGGCACCGCCATGAAGGAGCTGGATACCACCGGCGCCGCTTCCCTGGAGAACCTGTTCGTTTCCGGTTCCTCCCTGGAGAAGCTGAACATCACCGACAGCGTGAAGCTGCACAACCTGAACGTTTCCAACAGCAAGCTGTCCACCCTGACCTCCGCCAATGCGGACAAGTATACCAATGCTTACCGCTGGCAGTTCGAGAACAACCTCCTGGATCTGTCCGACAGCACCAACGAGGGCGCTCTGAAGAACGGCATCAAGAACTACTTCGACACCACCGATATTCCTCTGGAGATCGGCCGCGAGCTGGAGGCGCTGAAGAGCAGCTCGTATGTCTACATGAGCAGAGGCGGCAGCCAGACCTTCGATCTGGGTAAGGAATGCCTGGTCGGCGGCTTGGATTTCTCCCTGTACTACTACAGCTGGTACAACATCAGCGGTATCAAGGTTTCCGTTTCTACCGACGGCGAGACTTACACCGATGTGGCTGAGGCTGCTCTGACTGAGGACAGCACGGCTGTCAACTTTGACGGAACCGCTGCCCGCTATGTGAAGATCACCAATACCAGCAGCAATCCTGGTTACTTCCGCGTCCTGAACATCATGGGCTATACCATGGCGCCCAAGGGCTTTACCTACGGCGGCCAGAAGCCCGCTGTGACCCGGGATGCCGTTAAGGACATGACCGTGGCCGCGGACAACACCACCTACCGTCTGCTGGATCTGCTGGATGCACACTATGCTTCCACCAAGACCCTCAACGGCAACCTGCTCACCGGCATGACCGAGGCCGACTGGATCGACGCTTCCTACCTGGCAGAGCAGACCACGACTCCCGCAAATGCCTATGTCACCGTTACCGACGAGAACGATGATATCAGCTTCTGCTCCGGCAGCAACTTCACTGCCGACACCGTGGGCAACTACGTTGTTACCTACATCAGCGGTCCCACCACTCTGGCTACCTCCGAGTTCGTGGTCCGCAACCCCTCCGTTGACGAGGTCATCGCGCTGATCGATGCGATCGGCACGCCGATCACCGTTGACAGCAAGGCTGCTCTGGATGCCGCCCGTACGGCATACGAAAACCTGGCTACCGATGCAGATCGCGCCCAGGTTACCAACTACGAGACCCTGACCAAGGCTGAGGCCGAGTATCTGGCACTGGCCGACAAGGTCGAGGCTCTGATCGACAAGATCGGCAACGTCACGCTGGATAGCGGCGACGCCATCACCGCTGC
>CAKTKB010000010.1 GCA_934569195.1 uncultured Oscillospiraceae bacterium | reverse complement strand
GGGCCATCCTTCTCGGCAGGTCCGATATTGACGTCCAGGTAGGTCGCACCGGCGGCGATCTGCTCGGCGGCGCGCTTCAGGATAGGCGCGGGATCCCGCTCGTCCATGGCCTTGCGAATTGCGGGAGAGATGCAGTGGATCCGCTCGCCGATGGTGACGAAGGTCTGGGACTCGGGGTTGTGGCCCTTGTACTGCACGCCCATGTCCACCACCTCGATGGCAGGCACCTTGGTTGCCAGCAGCTCCTCGAAGGACAGCTCCTTGACCTCCTCCTTGGGTGCGGCGGCAGCCTTTGCGGCAGCCTCGGCAGCGGCGGCCTCAGCGGCGGCCTCATACTCCTTGTCCTTCATGTACTTAGGCAGCTGAACCGCCTCCAGAGGACCGACGACGACGTTCCAGCCGGGCAGCTTCTCCTGGATTTCGCCCTTCATCACGGCCACCTTGCCGGGGATGATCAGCGTCCGGGACTTGATCTTATTGGCGATATCGTTCTCGTCAAAGAACTTCTTGATCGTGGTCGCGGAGAACTTACCGGCAGCCCAGGCCGTCAGCACGGACATACCGGAGGCATCGGTAATCAGCAGGTTCACGGGGCAGTTGCTCCGCTCCAGCTCGCCGGACACCAGGAAGTAGGTCAGGGCGAAGTCCACGGTCAGGGCGCAGGGGCTGTTCTCGTCGGCGCCGTTGAGGGGATAGATCTTGCTCTCCACCTTCATGGGCTTCTGCGGGTCGGTGTAGATGTTCTGGCGCAGGCCGTACAGAGGCAGTGCCTCGGCGTAGGTCATGTCCTCCATGACGATGATGGAGGCATAGCGCTCGGTGAACATGGCGGCATAAGCCGTCTGCAGGCGGGAATCGCCCTTGGCCAGCTTGGCCAGGTTCACAATGGAAGGATAGCCGAAGCTCCGGTCGCCGTCCTTCAGGGCGGTGCGGCGCACCAGGACCGCATTGGCCAGGGTCTCCTTGGCGGTCTTTCCGGTGACGTCCAGAACCAGGTTCTTGTTGCCGGCCGTCTCCAGCTTCTTCACGGTGTCATACAGATCGGACAGGTTCTCTGCCCAGACGCCCAGGGTGACCCCGTTCGCGGTGGCCAGGGCGTTCATTGCCTCCCAGTTCTCGGGCGTTGCGCCGTCCAGGATGGGCTTGGAATCCTTGCAGACCTCCAGTGCAGCCTTTGCGCACTCCACGTCCCAGCACTCCAGCACCAGCGCCCGGCCGGTAGCGGCGGCGCGCTTTACAAGATCGGCATACTTGGCCGCATCCGTGCCGGCATTGCGCACGAACACGAACTCAACGTACATCCGCTCGCCGATACGCTCATAGTCCACATGCTGCAGCGCGGCCAGCTTGGCGTCAGCCTCCTCGTCGCTCATGCAGGTGCACACGGGAACCGCATACAGGTTCTTGTTAACCAGGGTCTTTTCGTGACGGAACAGCACCGTCTCGCCGCCCAGCTTCAGCCCGTCGCCCACGGTGATGGTCTTCATGGGAGGCGCGGTCTGCTCGTTGAGCATCGCCTTTGCGTCATCAGAAAAATACGGGCACTTGTCGATGGAAACCGCGCCCTGCGCCACCTTCATGCAGAATGCCATACAGGTGGGGCTGCCGCACTCCTTGCAGTTCTTCTTAGGAGACAGCTTAAAAATGTCAAGACCTTTCAAAGCCATTGTATGTATCCTCCTTCCGAATTAGACAAGTTCCGTAATGAACTTCTTGATGGTAGCCACGGCAGCGGGATGGCGCATGATGACCGCGTCGGCGCCGCCGGTCAGATTCGCGGCAGCGGTAGCAATCTCCATGTCAATTCCCCGCTCCTCCTGGCTGCCCCAAGTGGGCTCATCCTCTTCGGAAGCGGTGGACTCCTTCACGCCCCAGGTATCCGGGGACACGGGAGCCATAATGGGCATCTGCAGGTCGGCATCGGACTGGGCAAGGGCAGCGGCGCGCACCCGGTCCAGGGTGGATGCCACGTACTCAAAGCCATAGCCCACGGCGGCGGTACCGATGTTCATCACGATGGACTCGGCAGGAACCGTCAGGCCCTTGAGCATAATGTTGAGCTGCTTGGCCAGGTTGATATCGTCGGCCGTCTCGGCGCCGACCTTCTGCCCGTAGGCCAGGCCCACGGATGCGCCCACGGTCTTATAGTCCTCGCTGCGGGCGGAGAGCACCAGGATGTTCTTTCCCTGGAGCGCCTCGGCGATCTTGGAAAACAGCTCGCCGTCCTTCTCGATGTTCTTGCAGCCCATGATCACGATGGGCATGCTGACGACCTCCGCCACGGCCTTGGCCTCGGCAACGCAGTCCTCCACAGACCGGTTGACGCCGTTGGGGTCGGCGGATTCAAAGTGCAGGCAGATAAAATCGGCGCCCTCCATGGTCTCGGCCTTCTTTGCGTAGTCAGCCATGGTGGTGCAGCCGGCGTAGAACTCCTTCAGGCCCGGCACATTCCAGCCGTCTGCCAGATCGGAAACTTCCACGCCAATCTTCGGCGCGTTCTCGATGGGTGCGTCGAAGGTGTAGAAGGGCAGCACATTCTGGCCGCCGATGACGATTGCCTTGTCACCGGTACCCAGCGTAACGGCATTGATCTTGCCGCTGTAGGGCTGCGTCTTGGGAACAAAAGACATAGTTGGTTTCCCCCTTGAAATAATAGATAGGATGATATTGGAAAAACTGAAGGCAGGGAGGCTCGGGAACTCCACACTCCCGGTCCGCCATTTTTCAGCTTTTATACGAATTTTCCCGCACCGGAGGCTTTACAGGCCCAATTCCTGCATAATCCCCCGCAGCGCGGTCTTGACCGGATTGGACGCGGGAAGCTTTGCCGACGGCTCGCCGTCACAGTCGCAGCGATACACAGCCTCGTCCTGGGGCAGAACGCCCAGCAGCTCCAGGCCATGCTTCTCGATCTCGGCGCGGACGCCGTCATCCAGCACGCCCCCCGGCGCACGGTTGACAATCAGTCCCATTCTCCCCGGCTTCAGGTCCAATTCCCGGACCATCTGCGCAATCCGGGCCACTGCCTGGATGCCTCGGCGGGAGCTGTCCGAAATCAGCAGCATGGTATCCACATGGGGCAGCGTGCCCCGGGCTACATGCTCCAGCCCCGCCTCGTTATCCATCACCACATACCGGTAGTTCTTGGCATACTTGTCCACCTGGGTCTTGAGCACGCCGTTGACGTAGCAATAGCAGCCCTTGCCCTGGGTGCGGCCCATGACGATCATGTCGAAATCGTCCTCCTCCACCAGTGCGGAGTTGAACTTGTACTCGGCATAGTCCGCCTTGGTCATACCGGCGGGGATGGTGTTGCCCCGCAGCTCCGCCTGCGCCATTTCCTCCCGAATGTCCCCCAGGGTGGTATCCACTTCCACGCCCAGGACCTCATTGAGGTTGGAATTGGCGTCGGCATCCACCACCAGCAGCGGGCCTTTTCCCTGGCTGCAAAGGTAGTCGATAATCATGCCGCAGGTTGTTGTCTTTCCCACGCCGCCCTTACCGGCTACGGCGATTGTGTGGGGTGTTGCCATAAAAAACTCCAGCTCCTTTGGAAAATACACGCCCTCACCGCCCCGAAGAGGGGCGGTGAGCGGTCATAATCAGATCAGGTCCAGCAGGCCGGCTTCCTTGGCAATCCGGGCTACATCCTCATACTTGTTGAGGGCGTACAGGTGGATGCCGTTGATGCCGCAGGCGCGGTACTCGTCGATCTGGTTGATGGTATACTCGATACCGGCTTCCTTGAAGCTTGCCTTCTTGGCCTCCACGGCGGCGTCGAAGCAGGCGTCGTCGCCCTTTGCGGTCTTGAGGCCCACGGAGAAGGGGTTGGGGAAGATCCAGTTCTTGGAGATGATCTCGCACAGGGCGCGGGGCATCACGCAGCCGTTGCGGGAGAGCGCCATGTTGATGGTGGAAGCCTGGTCCAGGATGGGCATGATACCCACGTCCACCGGCAGCCAGATACCGGCGGCCCGGATCGCGTCGAGCCAGTAGCGGAACTGATCCATGTCCCAGCAGAGCTGCGTCATGATGTAGTCCGCGCCGTTGTCCTGCTTCTGCTTCAGGAAGGCGATATCGGCCTCCAGGCTGCGGCAGGAAATGTGGCCCTCGGGAGAGCCGGCTACGGCGATGGTGAACTTGTCACCGAACTCCTGACGGACAAACTTCACCAGCTCCGTGGCATAGTGCAGATCTCCGCCGGTGCCGGTCCAGCCGAAGGGCAGGTCGCCCCGCAGAGCCAGCATATGGTTGATGCCGTGCTCCAGGTAGGTGTTCAGCTGCTGACGGATGCCGTCCTTGGTGTTGCCCACGCAGGTAAAGTGGGTCACGCCGATGCACTTGCCGTCCTTGGTGATCTTGTCGAGCACTTCCAGATTCTTGCCGACATTGGTGCCGCCTGCGCCGTAGGTGCAGGAGATGTAGTCGGGGTTCAGGGTGTAGAGCTGCTCCAGCACGCCGCCTTCACCGCACAGCTTCTCCATGCCCACGTCCGTCTTGGGGGGGAACACCTCGAAGGAGAATGCGCTGCGCTTGTCCAGAATTTCTGCAACAGTCATTTTTAATATACCTCCTAAAAATTATGCGCTCATTTCATAAGTATTGTGTTCTACAGGGCGCAGTGCGCCCATATCGATACAGCATTATCGTATCACAGTCGCGCGTCAAATTCAACTCACAATTTCGCACAAAATTGAAAATTTCATAAATTTTTCGACAGAGCCTACACCGGCGTAAAGACGAACTCCTGAATCAGGCCGTCGCAGCTGGCATAAACGGTGACGGAGCCGTCCGGCGCGCGGCTCGTGGTCAGCTCCACCTGCCGCCCCCGAAGCAGTCCGCGGACATAGGTCTCCGGGTCCTCGGCGGACACCTCCTCGATGCTGACGTCCCGCATCTGGTTGTTCCGGCAAAGATTTTTGATATAACGTACCATCTCATAACAGGCCATTGCGAATCCCTCCTTTGCAGCTATTTTACCCCGTCCGGCGAAAAATGTCCAGACAAAGCGCAAAAATGCTTTCCCGGCGCGAATCCGGCGTCGGGAAAGCATTGGGCGGGCCGCTCCACCCGCAGGCGCATCCATGCGGCGGAACGGGAAAGCAGAGACGCTTCTGAATATTTCCGGTACCTAAACGGCCCGGGGCTTTGGGGACAATTTGAGAGGCCCGGATCTCTCCGGGCCTCTCCTTGAAAATATGGACTCTATTGCGCCTTGTGGCAGGTGCCATGCATGGCGCAGTGGGCACAGTTATTTCCGCAGGTACTCTTGCCCTGCCTGCGCTCCCGGACCAAATATCCGATAATCAGGGCAACCACAGCCAGCAGCACCAGGCTGATCAGGATGGTTCCCAGATTTGCCTGTATCCATTGCAGCATGGACACACACCTCTTTTCTAAGAAAGAATTTTACTGAAAATCAGCGCTTGGCAGCCTTACTGGACAGGGTCGTCGCTTCCTTGTAGGGCTTAAAGAGCATATACAGCAGGCCGGCCAGCAGCAGAACCGCAAAGATCAGGCCCACAATGTTCAGGTTGCCGGTGAAGGCGCCGCCGAACTGGTTGATCATCAGGGCGATCACATAGGCGAAGCCGCACTGATAAGCGATGGCGAACCAGGTCCACTTGGCGTTGTTCATCTCTCTCTTGATGGCGCCGATGGCTGCGAAGCAGGGAGCGCACAGCAGATTGAACACCAGGAAGGAGTAGCCGGTGATGCCGCTGAAGGCCTGTGCCAGGTTCTGGTAGACGGTTCCGTCTCCGCCGC
The DNA here is from genome assembly GCA_934569195.1 of uncultured Oscillospiraceae bacterium. GTDB lineage: Bacteria > Bacillota > Clostridia > Oscillospirales > Oscillospiraceae > Faecousia. Next base: position 17,579 of record CAKTKB010000010.1, on the reverse strand, counting down.
CGTACAGGATACCCAGGGTGCCGACGATGTTCTCCTTTGCAACCAGGCCGGTGATGGAAGCCACAGCGGCCTGCCAGTTGCCCCAGCCCAGAGGCGCGAAGATCCAGGCGATGGCGCTGCCGATCTTAGCCAGGATGGAGAAGTCGATCTCCTCCTCGCTGAGCATACGGAAGGTTCCGTCTACGAAGCCGAAGTAAGTGGTGAACCAAACCAGGATGGTGGACAGGAGGATGATGGTGCCGGCCTTCTTAATGAAGCTCCAGCCGCGCTCCCACATGGAACGGAGCACGTTGCCAACGGTGGGCCAGTGATAGGCGGGCAGCTCCATAACGAAGGGAGCCGGGTCGCCTGCGAACATCTTGGTCTTCTTCAGCATGATGCCGGAGACAATGATGGCGGCCATGCCGATGAAGTATGCGGAGGTTGCAACCCATGCGCTGCCGCCGAAGATAGCGCCGGCGATCATGGAGATAAAGGGCACCTTTGCGCCGCAGGGGATAAAGGTTGTGGTCATGATGGTCATACGGCGATCCCGCTCGTTCTCAATGGTACGGGAAGCCATGATGCCGGGCACGCCGCAGCCGGTACCGATCAGCATGGGAATAAAGGACTTACCGGACAGGCCGAACTTGCGGAAGATCCGGTCCAGAACGAAGGCGATACGGGCCATGTAGCCGCAGGCCTCCAGGAATGCCAGCATCAGGAACAGGACCAGCATCTGAGGCACGAAGCCCAGAACCGCGCCCACGCCGGCCACGATGCCGTCCAGGATCAGGCCCTTGAGCCAATCGGCGGCGCCGGCCTTATCCAGGCCCTCTTCTACCAGGACAGGGATACCGGGCACCCAAACGCCGTAGTCTGCGGGATCCGGCTCGTCAAAGCCGTTCTCCTCCAGGTAGGCGACGGCGTCCACATAGGTCATGCCGACGGTCTCGTCCTCGTCCGCGCCGTCGGGAATTGCGTCGTAATAAGCCGTGAGGGTGTTGATTGCCAGGGTCTCCTCATCCTCCACATCCACGGTAGCGGTGGTGTCGGTGGTGGTGAAGGCCTTCATCTCAGCCAGAGCGGCCTCGGCGTCAAAGTCCTCGTCGTCAAAGGTAATGCCGGTGAAGGCTTCCACAGCCTGAGACGCGGCGGTGTAATCATCGGACACGGCCTCATAATCCTTCGTGCCGATACCCAGCAGATGGTAGCCGTCTCCGAACAGGCCGTCGTTGGCCCAGTCCGTTGCCGGTGCGCCCACGCCAACCATGGCGACCCAGTAAACCAGGAACATAACAACCGCAAAGATCGGCAGACCCAGCCAGCGGTTGGTCACGACCTTATCGATCTTATCGGAGGTGGAGAGCTTACCGGCGGAGTGCTTCTTGTAGCAGCGCTTGATCACCTGGCCGATGTAGACATAGCGCTCGTTGGTGATGATGGACTCCGCGTCGTCGTCCAGCTCCTCCTCGGCTGCCTTGATGTCCTCTTCGATGTGGCTAAGTACGGAGCTCTGGATGTTGAGCTGAGAGAGCACCTTGTCGTCCCGCTCAAAGATCTTGATGGCATACCAGCGCTGCTGCTCCTCGGGCATACCGTGAACGGCCGCCTCCTCGATATGTGCAATGGCGTGCTCCACCGGGCCGGAGAAGGTGTGCATCGGCACGGTCTTGCCGTTGCGGGCGGCGTCAATGGCAGCCTCGGCAGCAGCCATAATGCCGTCGTTCTTCAGTGCGGAGATCTCTACGACCTTGCAGCCCAGCGCCTTGGACAGCTCCTGGGTGTTGATCTTGTCACCGTTCTTGCGGACCACGTCCATCATGTTGATGGCGACCACCACGGGAATGCCCAGCTCGGTGAGCTGCGTGGTCAGGTACAGGTTGCGCTCCAGGTTCGTGCCGTCGATGATGTTCAGGATGGCATCCGGCCGCTCCCCGATCAGGTAATTCCGGGCCACGACCTCTTCCAGCGTGTACGGAGAGAGGGAATAAATACCCGGCAGGTCCGTAATCGTCACGTCATTGTGCTTCTTGAGCTTGCCTTCCTTCTTCTCCACCGTAACGCCGGGCCAGTTGCCGACGAACTGATTGGAGCCGGTAAGCGCATTGAACAGCGTAGTCTTACCACTGTTCGGGTTGCCCGCCAGGGCAATTCTTAAATCCATAATTGCTATCCTACCCTTCCGTTAGCGTTCGCTAACATTTTGTTGAAATACATGAGGCATATGCCTCGGATTTGGCCGCGCTTACTCGACCTCGATCATCTCGGCGTCCGCCTTCCGGATGGAAAGCTCATAGCCCCGGACGGAAACCTCAACCGGGTCGCCCAAAGGAGCCACCTTGCGGACATGGACCTCCACGCCTCGGGTCAGCCCCATGTCCATGATGCGCCGCTTCACCGCGCCCTCGCCATGGAGCTTCACCACCTTGACGGTTTCGCCCACCTTTACCTGCCGTAGCGTCTTCATACCTCTGCCTCCTTTATCGTTGATAAATATTCAGCGGCGCTCCAATCATACCATGATTTTCTGCGCCATTTCCTGACTGATGGCCACTCGGGATTCCTTGACCTTGACAATCACATTGCCGCCCAGGGTGTTGATCACGGACACAGCCGTACCCACCACGAAGCCAAGATTCTCCAGGTGCTTTTTTACCTCCGGCTTGCCGCCGATCCTCTGGACCACGTATTCCTCACCCACATCGGCAACTGTTAGCGGTATCATGCGCCCACCTTCTCTTTATCGTTAAAAATAATTAGCTCGCGCTAACCAGCGGTCAACGAAATAATTAGCTCTCGCTAACCGCTAGACATGATACTCCTATTTTTCCAATCTGTCAAGGGGGCATTTCCCCGGAACGGCTAGGAAGCGGCAAGTTTGGCAAGATTGCCCAGGATGTTAGTTTAAGCTAACTCCCTTCTTGGGCATTTTCCCTAATCCCTCCGTTTCGTCATTTTCGCCCCCGTTTCGACGCGCTGCCCGGCCGTCCGGAAACACAAAGCGCAGCCCCCACCCTTTCGCCGCACAGGTGCGGCAGGGTGAGCGCTGCGCCGTCCGGGGAACAGCCGTTCCTCCGGGAGCTTTTCTTTTCAGGCGGTCAGGCCAGCCGGCACACGGGGAGGCCGGGACGCAGGCCCCGCCGAACCCGGTCCGGACTTACACATCCGGCTCCTGCACGCAGGCGCTGTCCTTCCGCATCCAGGGGCCGGTGCTGTAGAAAATGACGGAAAGGACCATGGCCACCGTCCAGCCCACAGGCCAGGCGCTCCAGATTCCCATCGTCCCGAAGGAGCCGGACAGGGTCCGCGCCAGCACCACCCGGAGCATCAGATCCGTAAAGGTGGCAATCATAAACCGGCCCATCTTCCCCGCGCCCCGCAGGATGCCGTCGCACACCAGCTTGGCCGAAACCACAAAGTAAAACGGCGCGAGCAGCTGCAAAAATCGCACGCCCTCCGCCATGGCCTGCCCGGAAGGATTATCCAGGAAGATCATCAGCAGATAGCGCCCCGCGAAGAAATACGCCGCGGCCAGAGGCAGGCACAGCAGCCACACCAGCCGCAGTCCCGCCCGGAAGCCCGCCCGGACGCGCTCCGGCTTCTCTGCGCCGATGTTCTGGGCCGTGTAGTTGGAAATGCCGTTGCCCAGGGTTGTAAAGGACGTGATCACCAGGTTGTTGAGCTTGATGGCGGCGGAGTAGCCCGCCATGACCGCCGTGCCGAAGGTGTTGATAACGCCCTGAATAACAATGTTGCCCACGGAAATAAAGCTCTGCTGCAAAATACTCGGCACCGCCACGGTGCTGATCTTCCCCAGGAGCTTCCAGGAAAAAACAGCAGGCTTTTCCCGGGTCTCGATCCCCGCCAGCCGCTTGAGCACCACAAACACCGCCAGCAGGCAGCTCACACCCTGGCACAGGAAGGTCGCCCAGGCCACGCCCGCGACGCCCATATGAAACGCCGTGACAAACAGGATATCCACGCCGATGTTGGAAAGGGAGGACGCCGCCAGAAACCAGAACGGCGTCTTGGAATCTCCCAGGGCGGAGAAAATTCCCGTCGCCACATTATAATAGAACACAAACGGTAGGCCCAGTATGTAAATGTCCAGATACAGCTTGGAATCCGCCAGGATATCCTCCGGCGTGTGGATCAGCCGGAGCAAATCCGTACACAGCAGTCCCCCCAGCAGCATCAAAACCGCGCACACCACCGCGCTTGCAATCAGCGTGGTATAGACCGCGGTCTTCAGGCTGCTCATCTGCCGCGCCCCGAACAGCTGGGACACGATCACCGAGCAGCCGATGTTGCATCCGAAGGCGAAGGCGATAAAGATCAGGGTGATCTCATAGCTGTTTCCCACCGCCGCCAGAGCGTTTTCACCGATGAACTTTCCCGCCACCAGGCTGTCCGCCAGGTTGTAAAGCTGCTGGAAAACAATGCTTCCAAAAAGCGGCAGGCAAAATTTCCACAGCACCGACCCCGGCTTACCTTTTGTCAAATCCTGATTCATACCATTTCCTCTTTTCTTTTGGGGCATTACGCGCCCCTCTCTCTTGACGTTCCTCGACCGACATAGTATAATCCATTTTCAGGAATATGTAAAATATATTGTTGATATTTCCGAAATACAAAAATCATATGGCAGAGAGGTGCAGTCCATGAACGGAAGCTACGACTATTACCGAGCCTTTTACTATGCCGCCAAATATGGCAGCATCACCCGAGCCGCCCACGCCCTGCTGAACAACCAGCCCAACGTGACCCGCATGGTCAAGGCCCTGGAATCGGAGCTGGGCTGCGTGCTCCTCCAGCGCTCCAACCGGGGCGTACGCCTGACGCCGGAGGGAGAGGCCCTCTATGCCCATGTCGCCGCTGCCATGGAGCATCTGGAGCAGGGAGAAAACGAGCTTCTGGCCCAGCGGGGACTGCGGCAGGGCACCGTATCCGTAGGCGTCAGCGAGACCGCCCTTCGGTGCTTTCTTCTGCCCGTCCTGAAAACCTTTCGCAGGACCCACCCTGCCATCCGCATCCGAGTCTCCAACCACGCCACCGCCCAGGCGCTCCAGGCGCTCCGGGAGGGGCTGGTAGATTTTGCCGTGGTCACCACGCCCCTGGAGCTTCCCTCCGGCGCGGAGTCCTGCGTGCTGCGCCGGTTTCAGGAAATTCCTGTCTGCGGCGGCGATCTGACCCATCTGGCCGCCAGGCAGCGCACCCTGGAGGAGCTTTGCGACTACCCGCTGGTCGGGCTGGGGCGAAGCACCATGACCTACCGCTTCTACAGCGAGTGGTTTTTCTCCCAAGGGCTGCACTATGCGCCGGACATCGAGACCGCCGCTGCCGATCAGATTCTGCCGATGATTCAGGCCGGGCTGGGGGTGGGCTTTGTGCCGGAGGATTTTCTGTCGGCCGACGGCGGTGTTTTCCCCATCTCTCTGGTGCAGTCCGCCCCCATGCGGACGATTTGTCTGGTTCACCGCACCGACAGGCAGAATCTGCGCATCGCCGCCCTGGAGCTGGAGCGCGCCCTCCTCAGCGCCCGCACCCCGGAAGCATCCGTCGGGCCAAAATAAGTCTGCCGCCGGTGTCCCGGCGGCAGATACCGTTTTATGCGTTTTCGGATACGAAGGCCACCGCTTCCCGGTTGCCGACGGCGCAGAATCCGCCGCCGGAGAGGCAGCCCCGCAAAAGCTCCGCCAGCTTCATCAGATCCTGGGGTGTGGTGTGGAGCAGCTCCTTGCGCAGCTGCATCATACGTCCGTGGGTGATTCCCCGCAGATAACGATAGCAGAGCATATCGCAGGCATCCGCCGGACCGACCAGCGGGTCCGTCGTATTCACCGCGCCGATGATCACGTCGTCCAGCGGCTCTCCCCGGCCCAGATACTCCTCCAGGAAATCCGGAATTTTCTCATATACCTTCCGGGTATTCTCCAGATTGGGATCCCGGTAGGAGTAGCAGAATACATCGCCGTCGGAGCGGACGCGCATGCCCGTTCCGTAAGCGCCACCCTGCACACGCACCATGTTCCACAGATAGGCAAAGCTTGTAAGAGAAGCCAGCACGGAGCATGCGCCGGTGTAACTGCCGCCCTGGGCGTACAGGTTCATACCCACCGCGCTGTAGCCCACATCTGCCGGAATCTCGATGGCGCAGCTTTTCGCCTCAAAGCCGGGCATCGCCACGGGTTCTCCCATTTCCTTCGTGGGCAGCGCCCGGATCAGCGCCGCCAGCGCCTTTTCATCCAGGCTGCCGCCGTAACCCACAAACAGGCGATTCCCGGCGAAGGCCCGCCCGGCCAACTCTCCCAGACGGCGGCAGACGGCCTGCCCATCCTCCGGGAAACGCTCCGCAAGCGCGCCGAACCACCGGACATAGCTCTCGCCCTCCAGGATTTCCCGCAGCGCGCTCTCCCGCCGGAAGGGCGCCAGCGCCTTCCGGATGGCATAGCTATGGCCGTTGCTGATCAGAGACTGCTTGAGGAAATAGTCGCTCTGAGCGATGATCTCCCCGATCCGCTCCCGCTCCTCATAAAGCGTCTGTGTGAGCAGCTCCGCAAGCACCTCCAGCGCCTGCGGCACCTTCTCCTCCAGCATGGCCGCCGACACCCGCAGATAGGGCCGGCACGCCCGCAGCTCGCCGGGGCGGGCCATCAGCTCCACTCCCGCCCGCAGGGAGCCCATCGTGGTCTTGACCCGGGCTTGCAGCGCCTGCGCCGTATGCGCCCGGGTGCTCAGCTCTCCCAGGCAGTCCCCCAGGACCCGCAGCAGCCGCAGCTCCTCCTGGGAAAAGTCCGAGACGTCAAAAAAGAGCCTCAGATAAACGATGCCGCCGGTCTGCGTCTCCACCTTCAGAGCAGGGACGCCCTCCACGGTTTGCAGCCGGGTCGGGATTTCCTCCGTCTCCTCCGGCACATCCTCCAGCGCCAGGTGGGGCAGCGTCCGCAGGTCCTGCTCGCTGTCCGGTGTCTGCTGCCACTGCTGCATTTTTACGAAATCTCCGTAAATCTGCCGTCTCTGCCCGTCATCCCAGGCCGCAGCCGCCGCCATGGCCCGTTCCTTCTCCCGCTGTGCGTCCTCCTTCCCCTTTTCGGTGGAGCTGAGAAGGTACACATAGCACTTGTCTCCCGGGTCCGCCAGCATTTCCCTCAGCAGATCGGCAAAGTAGGACGTGTGTATTTTTTCCCGCAGAGCGTCGAACACCGCCGTATCCTCAATATAAGTCAGGGGATCGCCGCCGTAGAGCCATCCGTCCAGTGCGCCCAGAGCCAGCACCACGCCGTACGGCTCGTGAATCTCCCGGCATCGGAAGGCCATCCGCTCCAGGCAGGCCAGCAGCGTCTGCTCCTCCAGTCCCTCCGCCAGGATCGTCTCCGCGGCCTCCGGCAGGAACGCCCGTATCCGGTCAAACCGCTCCCGGGACGTGTTGCGGGCGATCAGCGTCATGGTCGGCTGGAGCACGCCGCCGCTCACCTCCAGCGTCACATCCTGTCCCAGTCCCCGCTCCAGGAACGCCCGCTTCAGCGGCGCCTCGTTGGAGCCGGTCAGGTAATCCGCCAGAATCTGAGCCGCGTAGAGCTTCTCCGCGTCCCGGTGGGTACACAGAATTTTGGCCGCAACCATATGGGCAGACGGCTTATCTCCCTCCCGGGCCTCAAAAAACACGGTTTTCTCCCCGGTTTTCGGCGTCTGCATAACAAAATCGAAATCCGGCTCCCGGTATGTATATTTCGACAGGTACTCCCCGTCGATGCACGCCAGCACCGCATCCACATCCATGCTGCCGTCGAGGATGATCCGGGCATTGGAGGGATGGTAAAATCTCCTGTGGGTATCCACGAACCGGGAATAGCTCAGCTCCGGGATATGCTCCGGATGGCCGCCGCTGACAAAGCCATAGCAGGTATCCGGAAACAGCAGCCGGGAGGTTTCGGCCTCCATGATTCTGTCCACATCCGCAAAAACGCCCTTCATCTCGCTGTAAACCACGCCGTTATAATACGGCTGGGCATCCGCGTTCTCAAATTCGTAATGCCAGCCCTCCTGCATGAAAATCTCCGGCCGGTCGTAGATCATCGGGCAGAACACCGCGTCCAGATAGACCCGCATAAGATTGAAGAAATCCTTCTCGTTCCGGCTGGATACGGGAAAAACCGTCTTGTCGCCGAAGGTCATGGCGTTCAGGAAGGTCTGCATGGAGCTTTGCAGCAGAGAGACGAACGGCTCCTTCACCGGATATTTCCGGGAGCCGTTCAGCACGCTGTGCTCCAGGATGTGAAACACGCCGGTGTCGTCCTCCGGCAGGGTCTTGAAGCAGACGGAGAAGGTCTTGTTCTCATCCGCCCGGTCAAAGTACAGCAATCCCGCGCCGGTTTTCTCATGGCGCAGGGTATACAGCCAGGCCGCCTTGGAGGGGACCGGCTCCTTCTTAATCAGCCGGAAACCGGAGCAGACATCCCCCGGCGCCGCCTGTGCCAGCTTGATTTTCTGTGCTTGCATATGTGCATCTTCCCTTTCTGTGCGGCTTGGCCGCTTTCTTTTCTTGGCATCCGGCCAGGCCGGTCTTACTTCTCCTTATAATAGAGCATACAGTGGCAGTAGCCCTCAAAATCCGGGTCTGCGATCTGCTGCCGGAATTCCTGGCAGATGCACTTATACTCCGGCTTGCGCTCCAACCGGCAGGGACAGTAGCCCCCCGTGCGCTTCAGCCCCTCCTGAATCAGGGCCACGATCTGCTTGTCCTCATTGAGACGAACCTTTCCCATCGTCCGCACCTCCCGTACGTGCGCCGCCAGCCCGGCGGTCCGGCGGCCAAAATTTTCTCTTTACGACTTCATTCTATCGCATATTCCCTAAAAAAACAATAGTCGCCGGAAAAAGACCGGCTTGCGCCCGCGATACCGGCATGGTACAATGATACCGCAATAAGGGGGAATGGCAATGAAAAAATGGATATACCGTCTGCTGATGGCGGGTCTGCTGGGCGTGTTTTTGTTCTCGGGCTGGAAGCTCTGGGGCACCCTCCGGGAATACCGCACCGGGCAGGCGCACTACACCCAGACCGCACAGCGCTATGTCACGCCGGCTCCGACCCAGGCTGACGCCTCCGCCTCCCCCGCCGCCTCCGGGGAGCCGGATGCCCCCGCAGCGTCCTCTTCCTCCCAGCAGCCGCCGATCCGGGTGGATTTCGACGCTCTCCGCCGGGAAAATCCCGACGCCGTCGCCTGGCTGTACTGCCCCGGCACGCAGATCCATTACCCCGTCGTGCAGACCTCCGACAACGAAACCTATCTGCATCGCCTCTTTGACGGGACCTCCAACAGCGCCGGGACGCTCTTTGCGGACTGCCGCAACAGCGGGGATTTTTCGGACTTCCTCACCTATATTTATGGACACAACATGAAAAACGGCACCATGTTCGGCGACCTGACCCAATATAAGGACCCGGAATTCTACACGGCCCATCCGGTCATGTGGCTGCTGACGCCGGAGGAAAATTTCCGCATTGACCTGCTGGCCGGAATTCTGGCGGACGATCAGTCCCGGGTTTACGACTTCTGCGCCACGGCGTCGGAGCTGACTGAGCTGCTGGACTGGGCCGAGGCCCGCTCCACCTTTACCCCGCAGACGGAGATTTCTCATGTGCAGCGGGTGGTGGCGCTGTCCACGTGCAGCTACGAATACCAGGACGCCCGGTTCGTGGTTCTGGGCAGCCTGGTTCCCCTCTCGGAAAATTAAAAAGAAAATGCCCCGAAACCGTTGACCGGACGGCTTCGGGGACTTTTGCTGTTATGAATAGAGGTAGGAAAATGAAAAGAGCGTATCAGACACTTATTGATTACGTCCTTACTATACCATCTAATTATTAAATATCCTAGTGGCAATATATTAATCAAATATGAAGCGGCCAAAAGAGCCTGCTCAAATTGTGCAATGTGACAAAAATGTGAATTTTTTCAAAAACGCGTCCCGACCCTTGACTTTTTCCGAAATTGGGGTATAGTGTGGACAAAAGAAATTAGCACTCAAACACATAGAGTGCTAACCCCTGGGCAGGACGGCCCGGAAGGAGTGTGCTTTATGAATTTCAATAACTATACGCAAAAGTCCCTGGAGGCGGTGCAGGACGCGCAGAACATCGCCCGGAGCAATCACCACCAGCAAATGGAGCAGGTTCACCTGCTGCTGGCGCTGCTGCGGCAGGAGGGCGGTCTGGTTCCCCAGCTGCTGAAGAAAATGGGCGTTACGGTGGAAAGCCTGAACGCCGCCGCCGAGGCAGAGCTTGCAAAAATTCCCGGCGTGACCGGCAGCCGGGAGGCTGACAAATTCTATATTACCGCCGATGTGGACGCGGCCTTCACCGCCGCGGAAAACCAGGCGCAGGCCATGAAGGACGAATATGTCTCCGTGGAGCATCTGCTGCTGGGTCTGATCGAGGCGGCAGCCGGTCCTGTTAAGTCGCTTTTCTCCAACTACCGGATCACCAAGGAGCAGTGTCTCCAGGCGCTGCAATCCGTCCGGGGAAACCAGCGGGTCACCACCGACAATCCGGAGGGCACCTACGACGCCCTGAGCAAGTACGGCACGGACCTGGTCAAGCGGGCGCGGGAGCAGAAGATGGACCCGGTCATCGGCCGGGACGAGGAGATTCGCAACGTCATCCGCATTCTGTCGCGTAAAACGAAGAACAACCCCGTCCTGATCGGCGAGCCCGGCGTGGGCAAAACCGCCATTGCCGAGGGCCTGGCCCAGCGGATCGTCCGCAAGGATGTACCCAAGGGCTTGCAGGATAAGACCATTTTCTCCCTGGATATGGGCGCGCTGATCGCCGGTGCCAAATACCGGGGCGAGTTTGAGGAGCGGCTGAAGGCCGTCCTCAGCGAGGTCCGTCAGTCCGAGGGAAAGATCATCCTGTTTATCGACGAGCTGCACACGATTGTGGGCGCAGGCAAAACCGAAGGCAGCATGGACGCCGGAAATCTCCTCAAGCCTATGCTGGCCCGGGGCGAGCTGCACTGCATCGGCGCCACTACGCTGGACGAATACCGGCAGTATATTGAAAAGGACGCCGCCCTGGAGCGCCGCTTCCAGCCCGTTCTGGTGGACGAGCCCACCGTGGAGGATACCATTGCCATCCTTCGCGGTCTGAAGGAGCGCTATGAGGTGTTCCACGGCGTGAAGATTGCGGACTCCGCCATCATTGCCGCCGCCACCTTGTCCCACCGGTATATTACCGACCGTTTCCTCCCGGACAAGGCCATCGACCTGATCGACGAGGCCTGCGCCCAGGTGCGCACCGAGATGGACTCCATGCCCACGGAGCTGGACGCCGTGTCCCGGAAGATCATTCAGATGGAGATCGAGGAGGCCGCGCTGAAGAAGGAGGAGGACCCCCTGTCCCAGGGCCGCCTGGCCGAGCTGCGCAAGGACCTGGCAGAGGAACGGGAGCGCTTCTCCGCCATGAAGGCCCAGTGGGAAAACGAGAAAAATGCCATTGGCCGGGTGCAGCAGCTCCGGGAGCAGCTGGAGGATCTGAACCGTCAGATCGAGGCTGCGGAGCAGCACTATGATCTGGAGAAGGCCGCCGAGCTGAAGTACGGTCGTCTGCCGGAGGTGCAGCGTCAGCTCCAGCAGGAGGAGCAGAAGGTACAGCAGAGCGGCGAAAGCAGCATTCTCCACGACCGGATCACCGACGAGGAGATTGCCAAGATCGTGGAGCGTTGGACGGGCATCCCCGTGGCGCGGCTGGTCCAGGGCGAGCGGGAGAAGCTTCTCCATCTGGACGAAACCCTTCACAAGAGAGTCATCGGCCAGGATGAGGCCGTGCAAGCCGTGACCGAAGCCATTCAGCGCAGCCGCGCCGGCATTCAGGACCCCAACCGTCCCATTGGCTCCTTCCTCTTCCTCGGCCCCACGGGCGTTGGCAAGACAGAGCTTGCCAAGACGCTGGCCCAGGCGCTGTTTGACGACGAAAACAACCTGGTGCGGATCGATATGTCCGAATACATGGAGAAATACTCCGTATCCCGTCTGATCGGAGCGCCTCCCGGATATGTGGGCTATGAGGAAGGCGGCCAGCTGACCGAAGCGGTACGCAGGAAGCCCTACAGCGTGGTCCTGTTCGACGAGGTGGAAAAGGCCCATCCGGACGTCTTTAACGTCCTGCTGCAGGTGCTGGACGACGGACGGATCACCGATTCCCAGGGCCGCACGGTGGATTTCAAGAACACCATCATCATTCTGACCTCCAACCTCGGCTCCGAGTATCTCCTCTCCGGCATCCGGGAGGACGGGACGCTGGATCCTGCCGCCAAGGAGCAGGTGCAGCAGCTGCTGCGCCGTTCCTTCCGTCCGGAATTCCTGAACCGGCTGGACGAGATCGTGTTCTACAAGCCTCTGACCCGGGAGAATGTGGGCAGCATCATCGATCTGCAGATTGCCAAGCTCAACAGCCGTCTGGCCGAGCAGCAGATTGCCTGCCGTCTGACGGATGCAGCGAAGGCCTTTATCGTGGATGCCGCCTATGACCCGCAGTATGGTGCACGGCCCCTGCGCCGCTATGTGCAGCACACGGTGGAGACCATGCTCTCCAAGCGGATTCTGCAAGGCGCCGTCACCCCGGGAGAAACCGTCACGGTGGACGTGGAAAACGGCGATCTGGTCCTCAAATAAGTCTTTGGAGCACAAGTGCGGCCGCGGGCAGTTGCCCGCGGCCCACTTTTTTAGTCGGCTGCCTCCGCCGTCGCCACGGCCACTCCGGAATCCGCCGTGCCGTAATAGAGAAAATAGCGCCCGCGGAAATGCACCAATCCCTCCAGGAAACAGGTGGGCATGACCTGCCCCTCCAGCTCAAAGGGTTCCGAGGGCGTGAGGAAGGGCCGCGCCGTGCGGGCAAGCACACTGGTCGGATTCAGGGGGTCGAGCAGGAGCTGCCCTCCCTGGTACATGGTATCCTGCCCGCCAAGGCGCAGAGGATTGTCCCCCTTTCCGTTGTAGAGCAGTACAATTCCGTCCCGGGTCAGCAAGGCCTGCGGCCCCGGTTCGCACAAATACCGGTCGAACCGGCCCTCTCTGGGGCGAATGACCGGCAGCAGCACCCGGGTAACGCGGGCCTGCGCATCGTTGCCCCGGGTCTCATGCTGAGAAAAGCAGTGGTCCGGGTCCGCCCCGTCTGCCGCGAACTCCACCGGTGTCCAATGTATCAGGTCCGGCGAGGTCGCGGCGTAAATATCGCTCTCGCCCCAGTACATCCAGTAGCCTTCCCCCAGCTTTGCAGCCAGGAAGCGGTCCCCCTCCCGGCGGCAAACCACCGCGCCGGATTTGGACCAGAGGCGGGCATATTTCCCCGCCAGGGCATCCCGGAAAACCGGCCCATGCTTGCGCCAGTGTACCAGGTCTGCACTCTGCGCACAGCAAAGCATCGCCACGCTTCCGTTATAAGCGGTGTAATAGAGGTAATACTGTCCGTCCTCCGATTCCACGATCCGGGGGTCCTCACATCCGCCCTCCCACTCATAGCCGGTGAAGGCATCCTCCTGCGGGTAAAGCACCGGCTCCGGGCAAGTTGTGAAATGCAGTCCGTCCTCACTGACCGCCAGTCCGATGCGGGAAGTCCCGGCGTACCGGCCCACCCGGTCCTCCGCCCGGTAGAGCAGAAAAACCTTTCCCCCGCGGACAACAGCCGCCGGATTGAACACATCCTTTTCCTCCCACCGGATTTCCCTGCCCTGCATCGGGCAGAAAAAGCGGGAATCCGGCCGGGGCCGCAGGCACGGATTTGCCTCCCGCTCCTTTTCAAAAGGCCCCAGCATCCAGGGGTATTCCTTTCCCATAGTGCTCCCATCCTTTCGGTAAAATTCCTATATGGAAAGCATAACACAGCACGCCGGATATGTCCATTCGCAGTTCATGTTTTTACCCCCGGGGAGCACCTCTCCGGGGGCATTTTCTCAGGAATCGCCCTTGTATTTCCGCCGGGTGGCCATGCCTCCGCGGATATGCCGCTCCCGCTTGTTCTCCTCCAGAACCTGGCGGACCTGCAAATATAGGCCCCAATCATACTGGGGAAGTCTCTGGGACAGATCCTTATGTACCGTGGATTTGGAGATGCCGAAGTATCGGGCAGCCGCCCGGACGGTGGCGCCCGTCTCGATCATATATCGGGCCATTTCCCGCGCCCGTTCCTCAATGGTGTCGGTCATTCGCTCCCCTCCCATACTGGGTAGTACCAAAAAAATCTATGCGCCCGGCGCCGGGGATATGTCCCGGGACGCTGCCGCAAAAAGAAAGAAATTTTGTCTTTCCTATAGAATTCTGCCGCCGGTTCTGATATACTTGAGAAAAAAGGGGGGCGTTTTCTTGGAGCTGAGCAAAAAGACCTTACGCAGAATCTTTGCCGGAGTCGCAGGCTGCATCATCCTGTACTGGCTGCTCCACGAAACGGAGCGGGTGCAGGGCTTTCTTGCCATCCTCCGGCGGCTGTTTGCCCCCTTCGTGGTGGGCGCGGCCCTGGCCTTTGTCCTGAACGTCCCCATGCGGGGGATCGAGCGCCTGCTGAAGCCCATCCAGCGTCCCGGTCTGCGCCGCTCCCTGGCGCTGGTCCTGACGCTGGTCGCCGTCGTTCTGGTTCTGACGGCGGTCATCTGGCTGCTGGTGCCGACTTTGGAAGAAACCATCGCCTCCCTTCTGACCGCCCTGCCGGATTTCTTCACACGTCTGCAGTCCACCGTGATGGACTTCCTGCGGGAACGGCCGGAAATTCTCAACTGGCTCACGGAAAATACGGATTTTGCTTCCCTGAATTGGGCCGAGATCGTCCGCAACGTGGTCAATGTGGCAGGCAACAGCCTCTCCGCCATGATGACCAGTCTCATCTCCGCCGTGGGCAGCATCTCCAGCGGCATTGTCAACTTTATCATCAGCCTGGTTTTTTCCGTTTACTGCCTCAGCCGGAAGGAAATTCTGGCGCGGCAGGGACGCCGGGTGCTCTACTGCATCCTGCCGGAGGCCCACTGCGATGAGATTGTACGGATCCTCCGCCTGGCAAACACCACCTTCTCCAGCTTCATCTCCGGGCAGTGCCTGGAGGCGGTCATTCTGGGCTGTATGTTTGCCGTCACCATGCTGATTTTCCGGATGCCGTACATTCCCCTGGTCAGCATTCTCATCGCGGTCACAGCCCTGATTCCCCTGGTCGGTGCGTTCGTCGGATGCGTGCTGGGCGCATTCTTTATCCTGGTAAGCAACCCCCTCCAGGCCCTGTGGTTCGTCGTCATGTTCCAGGTGCTGCAGCAGATCGAGAACAACCTGATTTACCCCCGGGTCGTGGGCACCTCCATCGGGCTGCCCGGAATGTGGGTCCTGGTGGCCGTTACCGTGGGCGGCGATCTCATGGGCGTAGGCGGTATGCTGCTGATGATTCCCCTGGCCTCGGTCCTGTATGCCCTGGCCCGGGAATACACCGATAAGCGCCTGCAAAAGCTGGGTATCCCTCAGGAAAAGCTGAACGACCAGCCCCCCGAGCTTCGCTCCCGCTTTCAGGGGAAGCGCCCTCCGCGTGAAAAAAAGAAGAAGAACTCCAAGCAGTCTTAAAGTACCCAAAGCTGCTGCACATTGACTCCCTGCGCAAATCCGGTCCGTCCGGATTTGCGCATTTTTTCACTTCCCTCCCCCCAGCCTGCCATATCCGCCTCTATTCCCTGATTCCCTCCGGAAAAAGGATTGTCTTTCCCGGAAAAATATGCTATAATTCAGAAAAAAGCGGGATTTCCTTCCCGCAGAGTGCAGGAGGCAGGGCTATGGCAGAGCCGCAAAATTTCCGCAGCGCGTTTCATGGATTCAACCGGGAGGATGTGGTACACTACATCGAGTATGCCAACGCCCGGCACGACAGTCAGCTTGCACAGCTGCGCGGAGAGCTGGAGCAGGCACAGCAGGAGTTGGAGCAGCTGCGCGGCGAATTGGAGCAGGCGCAGCCTGCGCAGGACCAGTCCGCCGCAGAGCTGACCGCATTGCAGGAGCGGTGCGCCTCCCTGGAGGCGCAGAACGCAGCCTTGCAGGAGGAAAATCGTGCGCTGACCCAGACGCTCCAGGCGCAGGCGGCGCCGGAAGCGGATCACACCGAGGAATTGGCCGCGCTTCGGGAGCAGGTCCTGCAGCTCACCCAGGAGCGGGACCTGGCGCAGGAAGCCGCCCGCAGCTCCCGCACCCGGACAGACGAGGAGCTGGCGGCCTATCGGCGGGCGGAGCGTATGGAGCGGGTCGCCCGGGACCGGGTCGGGCAGATGTACCACCAGGCGAACGGCACACTGGCCGATGCCGGAGCCAGGCTGGACGATGCGGCCGCGTCCCTGAACCAGGCTGCGGAGGAGGCTGCCTCCCGGCTGTCCGCTCTTCAGGCGCACATTGCGCAGAGCAAGTCCACCCTGTCGGATGCGGCGGATGCGCTGCGTGGAATCCGGCCCCAGCCGGAAAATCTCTGAGCGGCATCCCCGCAGGAAAGGAGCACCCATCCCATGGAGCTGCGCACCGGCGAAGCTTACGCGCGATTTCGCTGTCTGGCGGGGGCTTGCCCGGACAGCTGCTGCCAGGAGTGGAGCGTGATCGTCGACCCCGAAAAGGCCGCCTTCTACCGCAGCCTCCCCGGTACACTGGGGGATTCTCTGCGGCGCGCCCTTCGGCCAACCCCGGAGGGCGAAACGGAAATGTGCCTGGAGTCGTCGGGCCGCTGTCCTATGTGGCGTCCGGACGGATTGTGCCGCATTCAGGCCGAGCTTGGGGAGCAGGCCCTGTGCCGGGTGTGCCGGGACTTTCCCCGCCTGCGTCACGACTATGGGGATTTTGCGGAGCTGGGGTTGGAGCTTTCCTGCCCCGAGGCCGCCCGGCTGATCCTGAGCGCCTCCCCCGACAGATGGCTTTCCTCCTGTGTACCCGGCGACGGGTCGCCGGACTATGCTCCGCAGGACATGCAGCTTCTGCTGAGCAGCCGTCTGCACCTGCTGACCCTCACGGCGGATCCGCGCTACTCCGTAGCCCAGATTTTGACCGTCCTTTTGCTGTACGGCTATGATGTGGACGATGCGCTGGCCTACGGCGGGACGCTGCCGGAGGATTCCTTTTCTCCGGAAAAGTATCTGGCCGCGGCAAAGGCTCTCCCCCGGCAGGGCAGCCTTGCGGATATTTTTGGATTCTACCGCAATTTGGAAATCCTGACACCCCGATGGCGAAATCTTTTGGAGCAGGGTCCGACGGACGCTCCCTGGTCGGATGGTTTTCGTCCGCTCATCCGGTATTTTCTGGAGCGCTACTGGCTCCAGGCCGTGTCCGATCTGGACCTGGCCGCCCGGGTCAAGTTCATCGTGCTTTCCTGTCTGGTCATCGGCAGTGTGCGCCTGCCGCTTCCCCAGGCTGCACAGCTGTATGCAAAGGAAATTGAAAACGATGCCGAGAATGTCGGCGCTATCCTGGACGGCGCTTTTTCCTCCCCCGCCATGCCGGATGTGGCGATTCTCACTTTGATCGAGAATAAGCAGGAAAAAGCGAAAAAAACGACTTGACAAATCCGCAGATTATGTTATAATACAGGGGCTGTGTGAGAC